>JAWVZB010000013.1:0-40830 GCA_033722375.1 Nitriliruptorales bacterium
AACTTCACCCTCCACTACGAGGAGCTGACCGCCGGCCAGAAGCGGGCGCTGGGGGAGCGCAGCCGGCTGCTCGGGGTCACCCAGGCCGCGCTCGACTGGTTCCGCGAGCGGCTGTTCGGCGACGAGGGGGAGCTCGCGCGGACCTACCTCAAGGAGCGGGGCTTCGACCGCGAGGACGCCGACAGGTTCCTGCTCGGCTACGCCCCGAACGAGTGGGAAGCGCTGAGCCGCCACCTGGTCCGCGACGGCTACTCCCAGCGGGACCTCGAGGATGCCGGCGTGGCCGTCCGCAACGAGCGGGGCGGATTGCGGGACGTGTTCCGCGGCCGTCTGATCTTCCCCGTCCGTGACCTGAGCGGCGACGTCATCGGGTTCGGCGGGCGGGTGCTGCCCGGTCTGGACTACGGCGACTACGACCCGCCCAAGTACCTCAACTCGCGCGAGACGCGGCTCTACCACAAGCAGCGCGTGCTGTACGGCCTGCACGAGGCGCGCGCCGACGTGGTCCGCGAGGAGGAGGTGCTCGTCTGTGAGGGCTACACCGACGTGATGGCCCTGCACCAGGCGGGGTTCACGAACGCGGTGGCCACCTGTGGCACCGCGGTCGGCAAGGAGCATCTGCGGATCCTCGGTCGCTACGCCCAGCGCATCGTGCTGGCGTTCGATCCGGACGAAGCCGGCGCCAAGGCGGCCACGCGGGCCTGGGAGGAGACCCGCAAGCTCGAGGACGACCTGGCGGGATCGGCTGGCGCCACCCCCGGCGACCGCCGCACCTTCGACCTGCGCGTGCTCGTCCTGCCCGAGGGACAGGACCCGGCCGATCTGGTGCACGACGAGGGGGTCGAGCGCCTCCGACAGATCGTCACGGAGGCCGTGAACGTGGTGCCGTTCCTGATCCGTCGCACCGTCTCCGGCGCCGACCTGGACCGCGAGGAGGAGCAGATCGCCGCGCTCCGTGGCGCGCTGTCGGTCCTGGCAGACGAGCCCGACCCCGAGCTCCGACGCCTCTACGTCCGGAGCGAGATCGCGCCGGCCCTCGGCCTGTCCGTGGAGTTCGTCACGCGCACCGCCGAGCGCATGGACGTCGAGCTCGACCGGCACGAGGGTGTCGCGGTCGTGTCGCCCCGCCGTGACGCCCGCCGCTCGACGCAGGCCGTCGACCCCGGCCGGCAGCGGGCTCGGCGCGAGCGCGCCGTGCTGCGGCTCGCGCTCCAGCGCCCCGAGCTGCTCCCCGCCGAATGGGCCGACGTCACCTCCGAGGACCTGACCCACCCCAAGGCCAGGGCGGTCTTCGACGCCCTCGACGAGGCCGGTGGGGTCGATGCCCCGCTCGACGCGGTGCTGGAGGCGGCGCCGGACGACGAGCTGCGCACGCTCGTCCGCGAGCTCGCGCTCGAGGACCCCGAGCTCCCCGAGGACCCCGACCTCGCCGAGATGGCGGGGCGCGACCTCGTCCGTTCGCTCATCATCGACCGGATCAAGACGGAGCAGAGCGAGATCATCGAGGTGCTCGAGCGGTTGAACCCCGAGACCGATCCGGACCGCTGGCGGAGCGAGAACCAGCGGCTCCAGGCGCTCGAACGACGCCGCCGGGAGCTCGCCTCATGAGTGCTCCGGCGACCGATGACGACGGGCTGACACTCGCCGCGCTCGACGGGCGGCTCCGCCGGCGCAAGCGGCGCCTCGAGCGGATGAACCCGCTGGACGACCCCGAGGCCTACACGGCGCGGCTCCGTGAGGTCGTCGCGCTCGAGGTTCGACGCCGCGAGCGTGCGGAGCAGGAGGCCGACTGAGCGCCGGGCGCGCGACCTGTGTGGCTGTGGGAGTTGCCTGGCCGGCCGGCGGTCCCGGGCGTTAGCATCACGACGGAGCGCGGGTTGATCCGCGGCGGCGAGGGGCACCGATGCCCGACATGGGCGTGCGGGACGAGCGGACGTCGGGGGGCCTGGCCGACCCCGGCCGTGACGGGGCCGCCGCCGACGTCGTGCCCATCGACGTGCTCGAGGCGGTCCGCTCGTCGGAGGCGTTCAGCCTCCTCCGCGATCTGGGCGAGGACCGCGGCTTCGTGACGTCGTCCGAAGTCGACGAGGTCGCCGCCAGCACGGACGAGGCCAGCCGGCAGGCCCTCGTCCGGGAGCTCCGCCGGCAGGCGATCCCGGTCGTGGAGGGGACGTTGCGTCGGCGCGGCCGGCGGGACACGGCGACGCCGGAGGTCGCCCCGAACCCCGCCGATCCGGTGCGCCTCTACCTCAACGAGATCGGGCGGGTCTCCCTGCTGTACGCCGAGGAGGAGGTCGACCTGGCCAAGCGCGTCGAGTCGGGTCGCATCGCGGCGGACATCCTCGACTCCATGGTCCCGTTGAGCCCCGAACAGCGGGCGCGGCTGCGGGTCATCGAGCGGGACGGCAACCGGGCCAAGTCGCGGCTGATCGAGTCGAACCTGCGGCTGGTCGTGTCGATCGCCAAGCGGTACCTCGGTGGGTCGATGACGCTTCCCGACCTGATCCAGGAGGGCAACCTCGGGCTCATGCGGGCGGTCGACAAGTTCGATTACCGGCGCGGCTACAAGTTCTCCACCTACTCGACGTGGTGGATCCGCCAGATGATCAGCCGGTCGATCGCGGACCAGGGACGCACGATCCGGCTGCCGGTCCATCTGGTCGAGCAGATGCAGCGCGTGCGTCGGCTCGAGCGCCAGCTCGTCCAGAAGCTCGGGCGTGAGCCCACCATCGACGAGGTCGCCGACGCCGCCGCACTCGACGTCGAACGGGTGGAGGAGTTCCGTCGTCTCGCGAGCGACCCAGCCTCGCTCGACGCCCCGCTCGGCGAGGACGGGGACGGCTCCGTCGGCGAGCTCATCGAGGACGCCAACGCGACCATCCCGCTCGAGGCCGCCACCCGCATCCTCCTGCGGCAGCACCTCGACGACTTGCTGACCGAGCTGGGGGAGCGCGAGCGGACCGTGCTCGAGCGGCGGTTCGGCCTCGACGGTGCGACGCCGAGCACCCTCGAGCAGGTCGGGGCGGAGCTCGGGCTCACGCGGGAGCGCATCCGCCAGATCGAGTCGAAGGCGCTGGCGAAGCTGCGACACCCGACGTTCGCCGATGCGCTGGACGGCTACCTCGGCGAGTGACCCACGGCCGCTCGGACCTCTACCCGGAGGGCGGACCCGGGAAGAACGCGTTGGTGCGTCGGACGTACTCCTCGTAGCCCTCGCGGGTCGAGCCCCGGCCCATGCGGCGATCGGTGAGGGCGACACCGGAGACCCGCACGATCAACAGCGACATGAGGGCCGGTCCGGCGAGAGCCCACCAGGCTCCGGTCGCGAGCGCGATCAGGCCGTAGCCCCACCACAGCGTCGCGTCGCCGAAGTAGTTCGGATGACGGGTGTAGCGCCAGAGTCCGCTGTCGAGGACCTTGCCCCGGTTCGAGGGGTCTGCGGCGAAGCGGGCGAGCTGCCAGTCGCCGACGGCCTCGAAGGCGAAGCCGACCGCCCATACCACGACCCCGACCGCATCGAGCCAGGTCAGGGTGTCCGGGGTCGCATCCGACGCCACCGCCAGGAGCGGGATGGCGACGACCCAGGCGAGGAGTGCCTGCAGCAGGAACACCCGCCAGAGGCTCGCCACGGCGAAGTCGCCGTCGTAGCGGTCCCGCATCGCGGCGTAGCGGGCATCCTCCCCCTCGCCCCAGTTCCGCCAGGTGATGTGCGCCGACAGGCGGACCCCCCAGACAGTGACCAGCACCGCCATCAAGAGCTCGCGGACCTCGGCGCCGTCGCCGACGAGCGCGTACACCCAGGCAGCCACCACGAAGGCCAGCCCCCAGACCCGGTCGACGAGGCTCGTGTCGTGCTGGACCAGCGCCGTGACCCAGGTGCTCACCATGAGCGTGCTGATCGCGGCCAGACCGGTCAGCGCCAGGCTCCAGATCTCCACGTCGTCCTCTCCGATGATGCCGCCGGTGGTTCGAAGGTGCCACAGCGGGTGGATCGCGGGTGGATCGCGGGCCAACTCGTTCGTAGTTCTACGAACGACTCGTTCGTAAGAATACGAACGAGTTCAGGATGCCAGCAGCTGCGTGCCGATCTGGACCCCGTTCGACACCGTGACGCCCACCAACGCCGTGACCGCCACGAGCAGTGCCGCCAGTCCGGCTCGGGGCGGGGTGTGGGTCGCCAGGACGTCGAGGACCACGAGCACCATCGTCCCGAGGCTCAAGCGCAGGAGCATGGCGGTGTGGAGCCCCACGGCGCCGATCGCCCCAGCGAGCAGCGGGTTCGACTCGGTGGCACCGAGGAACTGCACCGCCGCGACGGTCAGGACCGCATCGAGCGCGACGAGCGCCACACCCGCGCCGGTCAGTCGTGTTCGGGAGACGCCCATACTTCACGTTGTCGGCTGCTGACGCACCGTGAGGGTGCCGCGCACCGCCGTTCGGTCACTTCCCTGCCGGTTCGTGGGGGATGGCGGGGCGGACGTGTCACACCCTCCGCGTACGTTGCAGGTGTGTCGGAACGTGGCCAGCGTGGCCGTTCCGAAGCGAGGCCGACATGGAACGTGGCGAGGCAGACAGCCCACCGGAGTCCCGGCAGGACGAGGCCGTCCAGGCGGTACTCCCACTGGATCTCGACGCACCGATCCCCTTCGAGCTGACGGCGCGGGCACGACGTGCCGTGGCGCCGAGCTCCCTGCCGCCGCTCGAGGTCGTCTCCGACGACACGGCGCCGGTCGTGGACGCGCCGGCCGAGGATCCCCACGACACACGGCCCGCTCGTGCCCGCGCCCTCCGCCGCGCCGGGATGTCGCTCGCGGGTATCGCCGCCGAGCTCGACGCTCCGCCCGAGGCCGTCGCGGCCTGGGTCGCGGCCGTCGACCCGGTGACCTCCGCGCAACGCCGGCTGCGGTCGGTCGACGGCGGTCGGATCGCGCGTCCAGGTGCGGTGAAGGCGGCGGCCGAGGCCGAGTACGCGCGACAGCGCTACGACGCCGCCCGCCGCGAGGCCCGCGGGGAGGTCGAGGACTCGCTCGACGGGACCGACCCCAGACTGGCCGGGTTGGGGGTCGTCGTCGGGGCCGCACAGGTGGACGAGCACGCGATCCTGATCCGGACGACCGAACCGTCCGTGGCGGTCGCGGCCAGCCGGTGGCTGCAACGGCACCTCCTGGATGGTCCCGGCCGACTTCGGGTGATCCTGCGGGTCGCTCCCCAGGCTCCCGGTGACAAGGTGCGTCACGCCTGGGCGGAGCTGCTCGGGGTTCCTGCGGAGCGGATCAGCATCGCGCGGTGGCGCAACGCCCCTGACGTCGACTCGGTCGAGGCCACCCTCCGCGTGGCCGACGCTGCCGCCGCGGGGCGCTTCGCGGGCTGGCGGGACGCCCTGCTCGCCTCGGTGGCCAGTCCGCGCGACTGAACGGCACGGGCGGGGCGCTACGTTGGGTCTGGCCACCCCGGACGACTGGACCCATGGACGGCTTCGAGCGTGTCGCCGCCTCGGACGAGGTCACGGGCCCGCCGTTTCCGCTCGTCGAGGTCGCGGGGCGACAGGTCGTCCTCGTTCGCACCGACGACGGTGTCATCCGTGCGGTCCCCAACACCTGCCCGCACCTCGGACAGCCCCTGCGCAGCGGTGAGGTCGACGGCACCGTGCTCGAGTGCCCCACGCACTTCTACGCCTACGACCTGACGGACGGTCACAACACCTTCCCCGGCGAGGACCGCGATCTCGACCTCCAGGTGTTCGAGGTCCGTGAGGAAGACGGTCAGGTGCACGTGCGGGTGCCCCCGGACACGCCCGAGCAGCCCACGACCGCAGAACCGCCGGAGCCGGCGTCAGGACGCCGCTTCGGCCTCCGCGGTGGCTGAGGCGCGGCTGCTCGGCCACCAGTTGCGCCGACCCAGCAGGGTGGCGATCGAGGGCACCAGGAAGGTGCGGACCACGAACGTGTCGAGCAGGATCCCCGCCGTCGTCGCGAACCCCATCTGCACCAGTGAGTTCATCTCCGCCGACATCATCGCTGCGAAGGTGCCCGCGAGGATGAGTCCTGCCGACGTGATGACGCCGCCGGTCAGCCGCGTCGCCTCGCGGACCGCTGCAACCGTGGAGCGGTCCTGTGCCTCTTCGCGGACCCGACTCATCAGGTAGATGTTGTAGTCGGCACCGAGCGCCACGAGCAGCACGAACAGGAACGGGGGGATCCACCATGCCAGGCCCTGCTCGCCGAGGATCCCCTGGAACAGCAGCGTCGTGACCCCGAGCGCAGTCCCGAACGACAGCAGCACGGTGGCGACCATGTAGATCGGGGCGACGAGAGACCGCAGCAGCAGCACCAGCACGACGAACACGCCGAGCAGCACGCCGAGCAGGAGGACCCCGAAGTCGCGATCGGCGGCGGCGTCGAGACCGTTGAAGAAGGCGGTGGTTCCGGTCGCGAACACCGCGGCGTCCTCGAGCGGGGATGCCGACAGCGACAGCTCGGCGATGTCGTCGATGCGGTCGATCGCGGTCAGGGACTCGGGCGCGAACGGGGAGCGGTCCAGCCCGATGAACAGGCGGGTCCGGGTGTCGTCCTCGGCGAGGAAGAAATCGAGGCGCTCCTCGATCTCGGGCATCGCCTGGAGGATCCCCGGCGTGATCACGAAGGGACCGTCCTGCTCGTCAGCGCCGGGGATGAGCGCCGCCAGGTCGGCGTCGCGGATCCGTGCCACCCCGTCGGCCAGTCCCTCGCGCAGCGTGGCAGCGCCCTCGGCCAGGCGCTCTGCGCCGTCGAGGAGCTGGTCGATGCCCTGCTGGAGCTCCGCGACGCCCGGCTGCGCCTCCTCGAGTCCGTTCCGGAGCTCGAGGAGACCCGCGTCGACCTCCGCGAGGCCACCATCGAGACGGGCGACCCCGTCGAGCAGCTCGTTGGTGCCGGCGACGGCGTCGCCGAGTCCGTTCTCGAGCCGTGCCAGAGCTTCGGGCAGCCCCTCGTAGTCCTCTTCGACCTGTTGGCCGGTCCGGGGATCCTCGCCGGTGATGCGTCCGTAGACCTCGCCGACCTCCCGGAGCGCGTCCTCGTACTCCGGATCGCCCCGCCCCACCGTGAACTCGTCGAACAGGGTGTCCCAGGCGGCCCGGATGTTCTCCTCGGCGGGGATCGCGACCTCCGTGCGGAGCCGCCCGGCACCGTCCCTGGCTTCCTCGAGCCCACCTCGCAGCTCCCGGAGCCCCTCCGCGAGCCGGTCGGTCCCGTCGCGGAGCTGTGCCACGCCTTCGAGCAGTCGCTGCACGCCGGCACTGGCCTCGTCCAGCCCGCTGGCGAGCTCGGGGAGACGGGCATCGATCTCCGCGAGCCCGTCCCGGAGGCGTCGTGCGCCGTCGCGGATCCGCCCCGCCCCGTCCGCTGCCTGCTGAAGCCGGTCCCCGAAGGCGGTGATCTGCTCGATCCCCTGCGTGCCTTCGACCTCCGGCACCTCGCCGTTGGTGGGCATCGCAGCAGACCGGACCGTGGCGACGACGTCGAGCCGCTTGAGGTTGCGCGACAGGTCACCGATCGCTCGGAAGGCAGCGGGCTCGGTCACCGGCTCATCACTGTCGATGACGAGGATCACCGGGGCGATCTCGCCGGGGGGGAAGTGCGACGAGAGGGTCTCGAAGCCCTGGACCGAGGGAGAGTCGGCCGGCAGCTCCTCCAGGGTGTTGTGCGAGAGTTGCATCACGGAGAGGGCGAGCAGCGGGGGCAGCATGATCACGAGCGCCCCGATCAGCACCCACACCGGGTGGTCGTGAACCAGGCGCGCGATGGTCGCCCAGCGACCGCCACGGGTCCCGCTCGCCCCGCTCACGTCGACGTCTCTGGGTCGTCGAACCCGAACCGGTCCGCATGCGTCCGCAGCAGGGGCGCGTCACCGCCGTGCTCGCCGGCCATCGACAGGTCGGGCCAGAAGAGCCACTTCCCGAACAGCCGCATCAGTGCGGGAGCCAGGGTCAGCGCCGCCGTCAAGGTGATGGCCACCGCGATCGCCATGGCTGGGCCCATCGTGCGGAACATCCCGAACTCGGCCACCGACATGGAGGTGAACCCGGCGATGGTCGTGAACGCCGACGAGCCCAATACCGCGATCAGCACGAACAAGGTCACGACCAGCGTGCGGCGGCGGGTGCGGCCGTTGACCTCGAAGCCGTGTTCCTCGCCGAGATCGAGCTCCTCGTTGTAGCGGGCCAGCAGGAACAGGCAGTAGTCGGTGCCGGCGCCGAACACGATCACGATGCTGAAGGTCTCGTACAGCGACGAGACCTCCATGCCGCCCTCTGCCAGCAGGGACACGGTCCCCAGCGCTACGACGAAGGCCGTGGCGATGGTCGCCAACGGGACCAGGGGGGCGACCGGGGAGCGGAAGACGAACAGCAGGATCACGACCACCAGCACGATCGTGATGAGGTGGGTGCTGTTCACGCTCCTGTCGATCGCCGCGGACTCGTCGGCAGCGACCGCTGCGCTGCCTGTGAGCTCGACCGTCAGCCCGTCCGGATGCTGGGTGTCGTCGAGGTACTCGCGGGTGTCGTGGATGGCCTCGTTCGCGGGCGGCGTGAACGGTGGGACCTCGAGACCGACGAGGACGATCATCGCCTGGCCGTCGTCGGCGAGGAGCACGGATTCGAGGTCCTGGTCGTCGAGGTGGGTGGTGACGTCCCCGAACGCGTCCGGAGCCCCGTCCGACCGCAGCCAGGAGATCACGTCCTCCGCGTACGCGCGGTCGGCGTCGGTCAGCTCCTCGTCCTCGCGGGCGAGTACGAGTGCGGCGGTCCTGGTGAAGTTGTCGCGGGGCCAGCCTTCGGCGAGGAGACGGCCGCCCTTGATGGGGGCTGCGTCCGGTTGGAGGAACGCGGTCTCGTCGAACGTGGCGACCTCTTCGAACGGCGGTGCGGCGGCCCACAGCGCGACGGCGATGACCGCCCAGGTCAGGATCACGGCCCACCACCAGCGCACCGAGAAGCGCGCGAGGCGAGCGATCACGGCAGGGGCCTTCCGGTGTGAGGGAGACGCCGAAGGGGCGGAACGGGCGGGAGCGCGCCGGAGGGCGCCCCCTGTTTTCTACCGAACGGCGGCCGGCAGCGGGCGTCGGTGACCGCCACCTTCGTCCGGGTCGTGTGCTCGGCGGAGCGCGCGCCTACGTTCGCAAGCCCTCCTCCCGCTGGGCTTCCGTGCACATCGTCCTGGTCTCTGGTCCCGATCCCGGCCATGCGCTGCCGGTGCTCGGGCTCGCGGCTGCGCTGCGTCGCCGCGGCCACGACGTGACGGTGGCGACGGGTCGGGATCACCGCCCCGCTTGCGAGCGCGCAGACGTCAGGTTCCTCGAGCTGCCGCTGCTCGCCCCGACCCCACACGACGAGGACGTGGGCTTCCGTCTGTGGGGCCGTGCCGCGCAGATGACGCCCCCCTTCGTCGAGCGACTGAGCCAGCTCACCCCGATCGCCGGGGTCGTCACCGACACGCTGACGCGGACCGGCGCGTTCGCCGCCGAGTTGCTCGGTGTCCCGTGGATCGAGCTGTCCCCCCACCACCTGATGGAGCCGTCGGATCACCTCCCTCCGATCGGCCTGGGACGGACCCCCGATCCACCCTGGTGGCGCCGGTACGACGACGCCCGCCTGCGACGCCGACAGCGCGAGTCGATCGCCGCGGGGGAGGAGGAGGCCAGGGCTGCCCGCCGCGAACTCGGGCTACCAGCAGCATCCGAGCCTCCGCTCGCCCGTCTGCTCGCCACCGTCCCCGCCCTCGAGTACCCGCGCCCCGATTGGCCCGATGACGCCCACATCGTCGGGTCACTGGCGGCCGACCCGCCCTGGTCCCCGCTTCGTCTGCCGGCGGGGCGCGACCCACTGGTGGTGGTCACCGACACCACGGCCTCCGGCTCCTATCCCTCGATCGCCGCCCTGACCGTGGATGCGCTCGGGGACCTGCCGCTCCGCGTCGTTGCGACGACGGACGAGCAGGTCAGTTCACGGCCAGGTGTGGTCGTCGGCCGGGGACCGCACGGTCCGCTGCTGGACGAGGCCGACCTGGCCGTGGGGCCCGGCGGGCACGGATTCGTGACCAAGGCGCTCGTCCGGGGGGTGCCGCTGATGCTGGTCCCGCTGGCGGGGGATCAGCGTGAGACCGCGGCCCGGGTCCGCTGGGCAGGCGTGGGTCGCTCCCTGTCGCGGGGGTGGCTCCAGGTGGCCGCGGCGGCACGCCGCACGATCCGGTGGGAGGTCCTGCGGGTGCTCGGGGACCCGGGGTACGCCGAGGCGGCGCGGCGTGCAGCGCAGGAGTCAAGCGGGTTGGGCCCCGATCACGCCGCCGGTCTGGTCGTGTCGCTCCTGGCCGAAGAGCGGTCACCCTCTGCCGGCGGTTAGAACGGCAGGGGGCGGTCGACCGCGACGTCGTAGACGATCTGGCCCGCGTCGACGCGGGCCGCACTCGACGGGGCGTGCGGGGTGGTGCTGCCGTCCGGGCCGAGGTGGAGCACGTCGAGCCCTCGCAGCAGTGCCAGTGCGTCGGACAGGAGCCAGCGATGGCAGCGGGTGGGGTCGGCCTCCGCGCACATCACGGCGACGGTGCCGGCCGCGGCCCGTTCGGCCAGCTCGTCCGCCGCCTGGGTGAAGGAAGCCGTCGTCATGTGGTCCGCGTAGCCGGCGAGCCCCGGAAGCAGGGCAGGGTGGCGGTCGCCGTCGTGCTCGTCCCGCTGCCCGCCGAGCCGGTCGCCCTCGAACCGGTAGGAGATCCCGTGCTGCGGCAGCCACCGCTCGAGCTCGCTGCGTCGGAACTGGGGGTGACGTCGCGAGCCGGGGTAGCGGCGGACGTCGACGACTGTTCCGACGCCAGCCTCACGGAGCAGGGTCGCGAAGCGTCGTGCCGGATGTGCGCTGTGGCCCACCGTGAGGATCATGACGACACGGTACGGCCCCGGGCGACGCCCGGGGCCGTGAGCGCTGCGACGTGGTCAGGACAGGCGGTCAAGCAGGGCGGAGGTGAAGGCGTCCAGGTCGTCTGGGTTGCGGGACGTGATCAGGTTGTCGTCCTCGACGACCTCCTGGTCGACCCAGTGGGCCCCGGCGAGCTGGAGCTCGGTACGCACCGACGGCCACGAGGTGAGCGTCTTGCCCTCGACCACGCCCGCCTCCACGAGGAGCTGCCCGGCATGGCAGATGGCGGCGACCGGCTTGCCCGTCTCGACGAACTTCCGGGTGAACTGCGTCGCGTCGTCGGAAAGGCGCAGCTTGTCGGGGGAGTAGCCACCCGGGATCACGAGCGCGTCGAAGTCGTCCACTGCGACGTCGCCGACCGCCGCGTCCGTGGTGACCGTCGCGTCACCGCGCTTGCCGCTCAGCTCCTGGCCGGCCTCGATGCCGATGACGGTGGTGTCGTGTCCCCGTTCGCTGGCGGCCTCGTAGGGGTGGGTGAACTCCACGTCCTCGAAGTCGGACGCGAGGATGAACGCGATCTTGGCCATGAAGCGGCTCCTTGTTTGCGTCACCATTCATCGTGGGGGTGGCGGTGCGCGTCCGTCGCCTGCCGCGCCGGACGACCGCAGGGGTACGAACGTTCAGGCGTCCGTGGCGCCGCGGAGGCCGGCCGCGAAGAGCTCCGCCGTGTCCGCGTCGAGCCCGACCAGCCGGATGAGCGCGAAGCCGCCGTCGTCTCGCACCCAGCGCACGACCTCGTCGGCGATGATCGCGGTGGCTTCCTCCGCGGGGTAGCCGTAGATGCCGGCGGAGACCGCGGGGAGGGCGATCGAGGTGGCCTCCGCGGCTCGGCCCTCCCGCAGGGCGGCACTCACCGCCTCGCGCAGGCGCGGCTCGTTCTCGTCCGATCCCTCGTCGTAGACGGGCCCGGCGGTGTGGATCACGAGCCGGGCAGGAAGCTCGCCGGCCCCGGTGACGGCCGCCTCGCCGTCCTCGAGCGGGCCGTGCTCCTCGATCCAGCGGTCCGCCTCCTCCTGGATGGACGGGCCGCCGGCCGACGCGAGCGCGCCGGCGAGGCCGCCTCCGTGCTGCAGCTGCTTGTTGGCGGCGTTGACGACGGCCTCGACGTCCATCGTCGTCAGATCGCCGACGACCGCCTCAACCGTGGTGCCGTCGATCTCGAGGCGCTCCACCGTCTCCATGGATCCTCCTCCCGTCGGGTACGACCGTAGAGGCGGCGGGTCACTTGCCACGGCCGGCGAGGTGGCCACTAGCGTGTGGACCGACAGGAGGCCCGTCCATGCGACGGATCACGGTGGCCGACCTGCTCCGGGAGGCCCGCGCCGGGCTCGTTCGGGTCGCCCCCAGGGAGGCCCACGAAGCCCTCGAGGCCGGCGACGTGCTGGTCGACGTCCGGCTCGCCGCCCATCGTGATGAGCACGGCCACATCACGGGTGCGCTCGAGATCGCGCTCAACGTGCTCGAGTGGCGGCTCGACCCCGACTCCCCGAGTCGACATCCCGCTGCACCCGCGCTCGAGGAGCGCGTGATCGTGCTCTGCGAACAGGGATACAGCTCGAGCCTCGCCGCCCACCGTCTGCAGACGATCGGCTTCGAGCACGCCACCGATGTCATCGGCGGGTTCGAGAGCTGGGTCGCCGAGGGCCTGCCGGTCTCGTTCCCTCGCCCCGAACACACGACCGGAGGTGCCCGTGGCGAGCACCGGTGACCTGCGTGAGTCCCTGCGCTGGTTCCTGCTCGCGCTCGCGGGCGTGACGGTGCTGGCGGTCATCGCCGGCTATCTCTTCGGCCGGGCGACCCCAGAGCGGGCGGCCGGAACCCTGATCGACGACTTCGTCGTCACCGAGCCGGTGGGTGAGCCCCCGGGTGACGCGGCGGCGCCGACCTCCGGCGAGGTCACCGCCGCCCCGGGCTGCGGTGTTCGGGAGGAGCCACTAGCTCCAGCCGTGCAGGTCGCGAGCCTCGACGCCGGGATCGTCGTGATCCAGTACCGGCCCGGGGAGCTCGAGAGCGAGCAGGAGGTCGTGCTCACGCGGATGGTGGAGGCGTCACCCGAGTCCGCGGTCCTGGCCCCGAACCCGGATCTCGGGAGCCCTGTCGCCGTGACGGCCTGGGGGCGACGGATGCCGCTGGCGGAGGCGAACGAGCAGCTGATCTCGGCGTTCCTCACCGCCCACGGCCGCAGCGCCGCCTGCACGTCCTGAGCGCCGTTGGGCGCGCCAGAAAGCAGCCCTCGGTAGGGTGCGACCGTGTTCGACGATCGCTACGTGGACGTGCTCCGCCCCGTCTTCGCCGGGCGGCGGTGGATCATCGCCATCGACGACCTGTCGGCCACGACGTCGCTCGTGGACGCGTTGAACGCCCTCGATGCCGCCGCGGTGATGGTGGTGGCGGGCCGTCGCGGGGCCGGTCCCGTGCCGACCTCGGGCGCCGAGATCTGTGTCGTGGATCTGCCGCCGCCGACCCGGCTCGGTGGCTCCCGCTCCTGGGATGCCGCGCTGGTCGATCTGCCCCGCCGCGTCCGCCGGGCCATCGACGCGTTCGATCCGTACGGCGAGGCGCAGGTCATCACCGCCCTCCTGACGACCTTGCGCACAGTGGCGCAGCGGGCGGTGTTCGGGGCGCGCGATCCGTCATGGCTGCGGCTCGAGGACCGCGCGGTGGTCGACCGGATCTGGCGCGTCGCCGGTGTCCGTGACGTCCGGCGGCTCGTGGTTCCCGGCGAGCCGCGGGCCCTGCGGGCAGCCGCAGCCGAGGTCGATCTCGGCGACGGCACCGTGTGGGTCAGCGATCACCATGACGGCTGGAACGGCCGGGACGGCTACCTGCGATGGGTCCGGACCCGGGTGGATGCTGACGACGCAGCCGCGCTGTTCGACGGGCGGGCCAGCCGGGTCCGGGTGATGCCGTTCCTCGATGGGATCCCGTGCAGCATCGACGGGCTCGTGTTCCCTGATGACGTCGTGGTCCTGCGCCCCGCCGAGATGCTGGTCCTGCGCCGGCCCGTGGACAGCCGCCTGTGCTACGCCAACTCGGCCACCCTGTGGGACCCCCCCGAAGCCGACCGTGAGGAGATGCGCCGGACGGCCGCGGACGTGGGGAGCTACCTGCGCGGAGCGCTCGACTACCGCGGCGCGTTCACGATCGACGGCGTCATGACCCGGGACGGGTTCGTCCCGATCGAACTGAACCCGCGGTACGGCAGCATGATGGGTGCGGTCGCCCGGGCTTCCGGCGCCCCGCTCTACCTCCTCACCCTCGCGCTCATGGCGGGCGCCGACCTCGACATCGATCCTCGCCGGCTCGAGCGGGAGCTGCTCGAGGTCGCCGACCGGCACCGTGTGGCCCACGCCAGCCTGCACCTGCCCCGCCCGCGCCTCCACACGGAGGACGTGGGCCTCCTGTGGACCGGGACCGAGTTCGCCGTCGTGCCGGGTGACGAAGCCGACGCGCTCCTGACCCTCGGCCCCGGTCCGCGCAACGGCTCGTCCCTCCGTCTCGTGCTGGACACCGATCGCCATCCGGTGGGCCCCTCGATCGGCCCGAAGGTGGTGTCGGCGTTCGGGATCGCCGACGACCTCTGGGACCTCGGACTCGGGCCGCTCGAGGCAGCGCCGGACCTCGGGCGCGAACGCGCGCCGGCCGAGTCGTCGTGACGGTTCCGCGGCAGCAGTAGCCTCACGTCATGTTCGCGATCACCGCCTCATCCATCGACCGTGACGAGCCGCTCTCCGGGCTCGAGCTCGGGGACCATCCCGACCCGGAGCCGCCGGACGGATGGGTCGTCGTCAACGTCCGTGCCGCATCCCTCAACCACCACGATCTGTGGACGCTGCGGGGCGTCGGGATCGACGAGGAACGGCTCCCGATCGTCCTCGGATGCGACGCGGCCGGCGTCACGAAGGACGGCCAGGAGGTGGTCGTGCACTCGGTGATCGCGACCCCGGACGGGGACGAGACGCTGGCAGACGACTTCAACATCCTGTCCGAGGTCCACGACGGCACCTTCGCGGACATGGTCACCGTGCCTCGACGCAACCTCGTTCCCAAGCCGGCGTCGCTGAGCTACGAGGAGGCCGCGTGTCTGCCGACCGCCTACCTGACCGCCTACCGCATGCTGTTCACGCGGGGCGAGGCGCGGCCCGGGATGCGGATCCTCATCCAGGGCGCCGGCGGGGGGGTGTCGACCGCGACGCTGCTCCTGGCCCGTGCCGCCGGGATCCACGTCACCGTGACGTCCCGCAGTGACGAGAAGCTGGAACGGGCCCTCGAGCTGGGCGCGAACGAGGCGGTCCCGTCCGGTGACCGGCTCCCTCAGCGGGTCGACCTGGTGCTCGAGACCGTCGGGGAGGCGACCTGGGGACATTCGCTGCGCTCGGTCGTCACCGGGGGGACGATCGTGGTCGCCGGGGCGACCAGTGGAGCGGACCCTGCGGCGGAGCTGCGGCACGTCTTCTACCGGCAGCTGCGCGTCGTCGGTTCGACGATGGGGACCCGCGCCGAGCTGGAGCGGCTCGTCGGCTTCCTCGCCGCCTCGGACGTCCGCCCGCTGATCGACGAGGTGTACGCCATGACCGATGCCCGCTCCGCGTTCGAACGCATGAACGAGGGCGAGCAGTTCGGGAAGCTCGTCCTCCGCCACGGCTGATCCTTGGACGACCGCGGGGGCAGCGCACCGGCCACCGCGTCCGGTCGCCTGCTGGGGGGAGTGGTCGGCGTCACGATCATCGGGGCGGTGGCGCCGCTGCTGCCGGCGGCGCTGGACGAGGCGATGATCGTCAAGGCGGCGGCCGTGCTGGTCGGCGTCACGGCTGTCGTGGCGTGGACCTTGGCGGTGGCCTCGTCGGGCGGCCGGTTCCCGGTCCCCGCCGGGGTCGCTACGTGGGTGCTGGTGGGCTTCGCGGTCGTGGTGCTCGCAGCCACCACATGGTCGGATGCGCCAGTCCTGTCGCTGGTCGGCCCCTTCGAGCGCTACAGCGGCGGCCTCATGTACGCCGCCTACGCGCTCCTGGGGCTGTGCGTCCTGGCCTGGCTCCCCACCGGGTCACAGGGCGGAGCCGTGCCGTGGTTGCTGGGCGGGGCGGTGACCGTCGTCGGGTACGGGCTGGTCCAGCTGGTGGGCCTCGATCCCGTCACGTGGAGCGGGCGCTTCGGCGACGCCGTGATCGCCCAGTTCGGCAACCCCGACTTCGTGAGTGGCTACCTCGGGATCATGGCGCCGCTGGCCCTTTGGGGCGCGGTCTGGTCGCCCTGGCGCTCGGAGCTGCGGATCCTGGCGGGAGTGGGCGGGGTCGCCGGCGTCGTCGTCTTGGTCGGAGCCGGCGCGCTCCAGGGCTACGTCGCCGGCGCCGTCGGCATCGGTGTGCTCGTGCTCGCGGTCGTGGCGGCGAGGTGGGGGCGGGGCCGGCTCGTCTGGAGCGGGGCAGCGGTGGCCGGCGGCGGTGTCGGGGTGGTGCTCGCCGCCGGAGCCGCGGGGATCGGCCCAGCGACGGGGCTGTGGGAGATCTCGACCGCACGCAGCCGCACCTACCTGTGGCGCACGGCGACGGAGATGATCGGTGCCGAGCCGTTCACGGGTGTGGGCCTCGGGCGGTACGGCCGCTACTACCACGAGTTCCGCCCGGTGGACGAGGCCGTACGGCGGGATCTCGATCAGGCCGCGGATGCGGCCCACAACGTGCTGCTCGACCTCGCGGCCGGCGGGGGAGGGCTCGTGGCGCTCGCATGGCTCGCGGTGGTGGCGGTGGCGGTGGTCTCGCTGGTCCGCGCCTGGCGGGCAGGTGATCAGGACAGGCGGGTCCTGATCGGAGCCCTGGGCGGCGCCTACGCCGCCTACCACGTGCAGGCCGCGGTCAGCCTCGACGTACCGCCGCTGGCCGCCACGCACCTAGTGCTGGTCGGGGCGATCGTGTCCGCGTCGCCCGGCATGCACCTCCGGTGGCTCCGGCCGCGTGCCGGCTCCGAGTTCGGTCCTCTGCGCCGGCGACTCGTGGCCGCCGCCATGGCCATCCCCGTGATCGTCGTCGTGGGGATGGTGCTGGTGGCCGACAACCTCGCCGGCAGCGGTGCAGAGGCCGGGGAGCGCGGCGACTTCGATGCCGCCGGCTCCCGTACCGAGGACGCCACCGGCCTGGCCCCGTGGCAGCCCGAGTACCACTTCGAGCATGCCCGGGCGCTGGCGCGGGCGGGGCGGCTCGACGCTGCGGTCGACGCCATGGATCGCGTGCTGGAACGGGACCCGCGCGACCTCGCCGCGTGGATCAGCCGCGGGCGGCTGCTGACGGCGCTGGACCGGCCGCTCGAAGCAGTGGAGGCCTACGCCGGGGCCCGCGAGATCGCCCCGAAGAGCCCCGAGCTCGGTGTCGAGTACGCGGAGGCGCTGATCGCCGTCGGTCAACGCACCCTCGCTCGGGAAGTGCTCCTCGGGGTCGTCGCCATCGCCCCGGAGCACGCTCCCGCCCTCGACCTCCTCGAGGACCTCTGACCGCACCGCCGCTTCCCATCGTGTCACACCCCCATGAGACCCTCTGAACAGGTCTCACACCTACACCAGCAGAGGCAGTTCATCAAGCCCTATCGCGCTGAGCCCGATGCATCGATCCGGCACAGCAAGCATGAGCATGGCTGTGCGCACGTCAGCTACTCCTGCAGCCGAACCATCAGGGCCATCAAGGGCTTGATAGCCGCCCTGCTCGCAGCACCGACCGGACCGTCTGAGGAGGAGTAGTTGCTCCGGGGGCGAGACTCGAACTCGCAACCATCGCCTTAACAGGGCGCCGCTCTGCCGGTTGAGCTACCCCGGAATGGGTGCCCGCTGAGGCGCGGGCGGGCCGCAGTGTATCGGTCGGTCCCCTGGCCGAACGCAGCCTCACGAACACCTCTGCCTGGCTAGCCTGCCTCACAACGCCACACAGGAAAGGCACCACACATGTCGCGCAGGGACCTCGTGATCATCCCCGACGACGAACCCGGGATGCTCGCCCGCATCGGTGAGGCCGCCGGCGAAGCCGGACTCAACATCGAGGCACTCTCGGCGTTCACGGGCGGAGGGAAGGGCGTCGTCCACATCCTCGTCGACGACCACGAGAAGGCGCTCGAGGTGTTCCAGGATGCCGGCTTCGACGTCAAGGCCGCGCGGCGCGTGGCGGTAGCCGAGATCCCCGATCAGCCCGGCGAGCTCGGCAAGGCGTGCCGCAAGCTGGCGGACGCCGACATCAACATCGAGCAGGCCTACATCGCCGCCGGCTCCAAGCTCGTGATCGTCGCCGAAGACGTCGATGCTGCCAAGGACGTCCTCGGCATCGAGGACTGACCAGCGCCCCGCCCGCGTCAGACGGGCAGGTCGGTCTGCTTGAACTCGTGGAGCTCGGGGAAGCCCACGACGAGGTCGAGCACCCGCTCTATCGTCTCGCGGGCGAGCTCGCCGTCCCCGTCCGGGCGGTTCATGAGCCGGACGAAGACCGCGCGGTCACCGGCGATGAACGTCGGCACCCCCCAGACCTCGTGGTCGCGCACGCCCCGTTCGTGCTCCTTGTGGAGGGTGGTCAGCGGCTCGCCGTCATCGACGATCTCGAGGACGGCGTCGGCGTCGAGCCCGGCGCGGTCCAGGGCGGCGCGTACGACCGCGCGGTCCGTGATGTCCTCGCCCCGATCGTGGCGGGCGGCGAACAGTTCCCGGTGGGCGTCGGCGAAGTGCTCCGGCCAGTGGTCGCGTACGGTCAGACCGGCGGCGAACGCCAGTACGCCGGACACGTCGTAGGGATCGTCACGGTCCCAGACGTCGGGGTCACCTTCTTCGATGTGTCCCTGCGCGAGGCTGTAGGGCAGGAACTCCACGTTCCAATCCGCCCCGCCGGCGAGCGCGTCGAGGACGTGCTCGTTGGCGTTGCGCGCGAAGGGGCACAGGTAGTCGAAGGTGATCGCGAAGGTGCGCGTCACTGATCTCTCCGTGGTCGCTCGAACGTTCTTCGTCATCACAACGAACGAGCGGTCGTCGCGTGACATTCCGCCCCCGTCGACCGGTCGGCCAGGTGACGGATGCGGTCCGGTCGGCCAGGGTGGCTGGGGTCACAGCCCGAACAGTTCGGGGGCACCCGTCATGAGTGCGCGCATCGTCAGCCCCCAGGCGATCAGCGCACCCCACGTCAGACCGACGTACTCGCGCTCCTCGCGCCGCATGCCGGCGATGCGTCCGCCGACGATGGCGATGAGGGGGAACAGCGATCCGTAGAAGTAGTGCAGCCAGGCGAGCGTGCCGAAGACCCGCCGGCCCGCGATCAGGAGGATCACCCCCAGCACGGTCTGGAGGATCAGCACGTTCTCGGTGTAGTGCTGCAGGCCCCAGAACGCGACCGGGGCCTCGTCCCGCTTCATCAGGCGGAGGGTGAGACCCCATAGCGCGATGACCAGCAGCGCGGCCACGACGGCCATGCCGACGTAGCGGTGCACGGTCATCACGACGTTCACGGCGGGACCCCTCGGCCTACTGTGGTGAGCCGGCGGCGGGGCGGCCCCCGACGGCCGGTCCGGTCTCGAGACCGGACGCTATCCGGTACGCGATCCATCCCGTCAACGGGGGCAGCAGGATCGCGGCGGCCCGAAGGATGTTGGTGATGGTCTGGAGGCCGGTGGCCACGTCGGCCGCGATGACGTCGTTCGATCCGGCGACGAAGATGACGAGCAGGAACGTGATGCCGGCCACACCCGCCGCGGTGCGCATCGGGACGTCCCTGGGGCGCTGGAGGAGGTGGTGCTCGCCGACGTCGTGGGTGATGAACCGGACCTCGATCCATGGCCAGGCGAACACGATCGCGAACAGCAGACCGGGGATGACGACGCCGGGGATGAACGCCGAGGCGATGGTCACCCCGAAGATCGTGAACTCCCAGGCGGGCCAGAGTCTTAGCAGGCCCTCGAGCCAACCCATGTACCAGTCCGGTTGGGCCGGCGCGAAGACCTGGAAGGGCTCGTACGGCCCGTAGATCCACACCGGGTTGATCTCGAACAGGCCGCCGAGCAGAGCGGTGATCGCGGCGGTGAACGCGAACAGCGACGCCGAGGTCATGGTCTGGTTCGGGAAGAGCGGTTCGCCCACGACGTTGGTGTTGGTCGCCTTGCGGCTGGGCTTCTGCGTGTGCCGCTGCCGGATCAGGATCACCATGTGGGCGGTGACGAGTCCGATCAGCCCGGCGGGCAGGACCATCACGTGGAGGATGTGGAGCCGCCCGAGGACATCCTCGCCGGGGAACTCACCCCCGATGCCGATGAAGCCGATCAGCGGCCCCACGAACGGGATCGACAGCAGCGCCGAGTAGCCGATCCGCAGCCCCGTGCCTGACAGCAGGTCGTCGGGGAGCGAGTAGCCGGTGAACCCGGCACCGAACGCCAGCAGGAGGAGCGCCACGCCGATCACCCAGTTGAGCTCGCGGGGCTTGCGGAAGGCACCGGTGAAGAACACGCGGAGCATGTGCACGACGATCGCCGCAACGAAGATGAGCGCGGCCCAGTGGTGGATCTGGCGCATCAACAGCCCGGCGCGCACCTCGAACGACAGCTCCAGCACGGAGTCGTAGGCCACCGAGATGGTCTGCCCCGCGAGAGGGGCGTAGGGCCCGTCGTAGACGACCTGTCGCGAGCTCGGGACGTAGAACAACGTCAGGAACACACCGGTGAGGATCAGGATCACGAGGCTGAACAGCGCCACCTCACCGATGAGGAACGACCAGTGGGCGGGGAAGGCCTTGCGCAGGTACTTCTTGCTGCTCTCGGCGAGGCGGAGGCGGTCGTCGGTCCACCGCGCCAGACGTTCGACGGGGCCGTCACGGACGTTGTCGTCGTCGGACGCGTGGGCTGGCTCGCGGGGGCGGTCGCTCGTTGCGGACATCCGCTAGGCCTCGTCCTGCGTGAGGTTCCAGAAGGTCGGTCCGACGGGGGTGGGATAGTCGGACAGCGCGATCAGGAACCCCTCGTCGTCGGTGCCGATCGGCAGCTGGGGGAGTGGGCGGCCGGCTGGGCCGGAGAGCACCTCGGCACCCCGGTAGACCCCGAACGTCGACTGGTGGCAGGGACACAGGAGCTCCCCGACCCGCGCGCGGTAGAGACCCACCGGGCAGCCGGCGTGGGTGCAGATCTTGGAGTAGGCGACCATGTCGTCGACCGTCTCGTGCTCCAACTGCGTGCTGATGTCGGGGCGGAGACCCACGAGCACCGTCTGGGCGTCGGCGGCGTGGGTGGCGCCTTCGGGGAACACCGTGATGACCTGGTCGGGGATGATGTCGGCAGCCTTGATCGGCGTGCCGTCACGGGTGACCAGCCGGACGCCTTCCCGCCACGGGGTGGTGAACAGTTCCTGCTGCGGGCCCGGGCCGAGCGAGCGGAACGGCAGGAGCAGTGCGAGCCCGAGCGATGCCCCGGCGCCGGCCAGCAGGCGCAGAAGGAACCGGCGTCTGCCTCCGCTCATGGCCTCGCCCATGCTCTGCTCGTACTGCCCCACGAACTCCTGTCGCCGCTCGGGTTGGGCCGACATCAGCGGGCGCTCTTCGATGACCTCCTGGCTGCCGACGATGACCCGGACCCAGATGCCGAGGCCGATCCCGATGGACCCCAGGGCCACGAACAGCAGCGTGCCCTCGAGCTGGGTCTGGCCACCAGCGACGTAGACGCCGACCAGGGCGAGGCCGGCCACGATCGCCACGAGGAAGGCCACGGCGGCGCGACGGGCGGCGCGATCCTCGCGCTCGCGCTGCCGCTGCAGCTCGTCGACGGTCGTCCCGTCAGGCGTTGGGTTCGACATCGTCCTCGTCCTCCTCCGCCTTCTCTCCGAGCAGGTACATCACGACCAGCAGCCCCCCGATGCCGAGCGTCCACGCCACGAGCCCCTCCCAGACGGGCCCGCTGCGGCCGAGGTGCACACCGCCGGGAGAGCCGCGATCGCGGAGCTCCATGACCCAGTGGACCACGGATTCGAGCTCCTCCTGGTCCAGCACGTCATCGCCGAAGACCGGCATGACGCCGGGTCCGGTCCGGATCGCCTCGGCGATCTCGAGCGGTGTGGCGTCGTCGAGGGGCGAGCTCACGTCCTGCTGCCCGACCGCCACGCCGGCGGCGGTCGGGCCGTGGCAGGCGGCGCAGTTGGTGGTGAACAGCTCGAGGCCGGTCGACAGCTCCGAGTCGGGCCAGCCGCGGATGTCGGGGATCGGTGGCCCACCGCCCTCGCCGAGACTGGCCACGTAGGCCACCAGCGCACGTCGTTCTGCGTCGCTCACCTGCTGGGGACGGTGCTGGAGCTGCTCGTTGGCGTTGTCGAGTGGCATGCGCCCCGTCCGCAGCATGAAGTCGACAGACGCGGGGCCCACGTCCACGAGCGACGGGCCGTACGCCTCCGGTGCCGCTTCGCGGGAGATGCCACGCCCCGCCTCCCCGTGACACAGGGCGCAACTGCGTCCGAAGAGCTGCTCGCCTTCCTCGATGAGGTCGGGGTCGTCGAGATCGATGTCCCCGGACTCCTGCGCGACCGCTGTGTACGCGGTGTTGAGAACGACCGCGCCCACGAACAGGCTCACGGCGGCGGCGGCGAGCCTCAGGGCAGATGGCGCAGGGCTGGGCACGGGTGCCCGAGGCTACCGACCCTCCTCCGTCCGGCTGTCCGTGACGCTCCGCGTTGCGTCGGTGGCGGCTTCGAGGAAGCGCAGGAGCTCCATCGGGAGGGGGAAGATCAGGGTGGAGTTCTTCTCGGCGGAGACCTCGAGCATCGTCGACAGCACGCGGAGCTGCATCGCACCCGGCGAGCCTGCCATCACGGTGGCCGCTTCCGACAGCCGCTCTGCCGCTTCGAACTCACCTTCTGCGTGGATCACCTTCGCGCGGCGGTCGCGTTCCGCCTCGGCCTGTCGCGCCATGGCCCGGCGCATGGCCTCGGGGAGCTCGACGTCCTTCACCTCGACGAGTGTGACCTTGACGCCCCATGGGTTCGTGAGATCGTCGATCACGCTCTGAAGGCGGTCGTTGATCTCGTCGCGGTTGATGAGCAGCTCGTCGAGGTCGACCTGCCCCACGATCGAGCGCAGCGTGGTCTGCGCCACCTGGGAGGTTGCGAAGAGGTAGTTCTGCACGTTGACGACCGCGCTCACGGGCTCGGTGACGTTGAAGTAGGTCACTGCGTTGACGCGGACGGTGACGTTGTCCTTCGTGATCACGTCCTGGGGCGGGATGTCCATGGTCACGGTCTGGAGGTTGACCTTCTGCATCCGGTCGATGATCGGGACGATGAAGAACAGGCCGGGCCCCTTGGCGCCCGTGACCCGGCCGAGTCGGAAGATCACCCCCCGTTCGTACTCCTGCACGATGCGGATCGCCGAGGCGATCACACCGAGCACGATGACGAGCGCGACGATGGCGCCGATGGTGACTGGACTCATGACTGCTCCTCGCTGTCGTTGCTGTTCCTGGTCGTGTGGGTGACGATGAGGTCGAGATTGTCGCGTCCCACGATCGTCACGTCGTCGCCGTCCCGCAAGGGTTCGGTATCGCTGTCGTTGCGGACGACCCGCCAGTAGGTGCCGTCGAGGACCACCCGCGGCGGTCGGTCGGCGTCCGGTCGACGGACCACGGCTTCTCTCCCGATCAGTGCGTCCGAAGCGACGTGGCTCGAGGTGCCGCGGGAGCGCCGTACGAGCCAGCCGGCGAGGATCACCATCCCGAAGAGCACCAGAGCCGTCGGCCACAGCACCCACAGGTCGATGCCGATCCCGGTCGGTTCCTGGAACAGGAAGATGCCGCCGAGGATCAGCGCGACCGTGCCTCCTGCCGCCCCGATCCCGACCCCGGGCGCGAACAGCTCCGCGAGGAACAGCCCGCCGGCGAGGATCAGCAGCGCGACACCGGCGATGTTGACGGGGAGCACGGACAGCGAGAAGAACGACAGGATCAGAAGCACGGCGCCGATGATCCCGCCGGCACCGAGGCCGGGGTTGGCGACCTCGTAGATGATCCCGAGCGTGCCGAGGGACAGGAAGACGAACGCGAGGTTGGGGTCGGCGATGAGCTGCAGAAGCCGTCGGGTGCCCGACATCTCCAGGGGGACGGTTCCCGCGTCTGCAGTCTCCAGCGTGACCTCTCCGCTCGTGACCGTGACCACGGTCCCGTCGATCTCGTCGAGAAGCGTGTCGAGATCGTTGCTGATGAGATCGACCGCCCCGACCTCGAGCGCTTCGTCCGCGGTCACGGAACGACCCTCCCGTACCGAGTCGACCGCGAACTCGACGTCGCGTCCCCGCTCGTCAGCGATGGCTTCGGCGTACGCGGCGGCGTTCTCGACGATCTTGTCGCCGACCTCGCCGCCTTCGAGGTCGACGGGGGTCGCTGCGCCGATCGTCGTTGCGGGGGCCATCGCTGCGACGTGCGCCGCCAGGGTGATGAAGGTCCCGGCCGACCCGGCATCGGCGCCGCGGGGTGACACGTAGACGACGATGGGAACGTCGGCGTTCAGGAACGACTGCACGATGTCGCGCATCGAGGTCACGAGTCCGCCGGGGGTGTCCAGCTCGACCACGACCGCGACGTGGCCCTCCCGCTCGGCCTGGGCGACGACGTCACGGAGGTGATCGGCGACGACGGGAGTGATCGGACCGTCGACCGTGGTGGTCGCAACGGTGGGCCCCTGGGCGAGCGCCGTCCCCGCCGTCGCCAGGGCGAGGGCGGTCACGAAGGCGAGCGCCCAGGCTGTCAGCAGTCGCGTCGGTGCGGGTCCCATGCCCCCATCATCGCGCATCGGATGGTCGTCGTGCAGGTGCGGTCGGTGCGGCGGCCCTCTCGGCTGCGAGCTGGCACGCTGTGGGCGAACCGAGGACGGGAGATGACCCATGATCGTTGCGTTCTCCGTCAGCCCCGGGGGCGTGGGAGACTCGGTCGGTGACCTCGTCGCCGACTGCGTCCGTATCGTCCGGGAGAGCGGGCTCCCCAACGAGACCAACGCGATGTTCACCAACATCGAGGGGGAGTGGGACGAGGTGATGGCGGTGGTGAAGCGGTGCATGGATCACCTGGCCGAGCATGTGCCCCGCGTCGGCCTGGTGCTCAAGGCGGACCATCGTCCCGGCCACGAGGGCGGGTTGACCGCCAAGGTCGAGCGGGTCGAGTCGAGGTTGGACGGGGGCGCCTGACCCGCGGGTTCAGCTCTCGCGTCGGGACGTGAGCCACGCCCCGACCAGGACGAGCGCCGTGCCCGCGATCGCCAGGGGATGGATGTCCTCGCTGCGGAAGACCGCCCCGAGCACGATGGCGACGACCGGCACGAAGTAGATCGCGATCGACCCGCGGGGCCCCCCGACGCGTCCCACCAGCGTGGTCATGGCGACGAAAGCGAGTCCGGTCCCGAGCACGCCCAGAGGCACCATCGCGAGTGCCGCGCCCCAGTCCCAGGTCGATGCCGGGATCTGCCACAGGCCCACGGGGACGACGATCACCAGCGACGCCAACTGCGCACGGAGCAGGACCGGGAGTGCCCCGTAGCGCTGCTGGAGTGGCACCGCCATGTTGGCGGCCAGTCCGTAGAGGACGACCGCGAGGACCACGAGCACCGTGCCCAGCGCTTCTGCGTCCGCGTCGCGGACCTGCGGCCACGAGATCGCGAACACCCCGAGGAAGCCAACCAGGATGCCGGAGATCTGTGCCCGTCCCGGCAGTCGCCGCAGCAGGCCCACCGACCACAGGGCGGTGGTGAGCGGCACGGCGCCGTTGAGCATCCCGGCGACCGACGAGTCGATCCACTGCTGGGCGATCGGGAAGAGCGTCAGCGGGATCCCGACCCACACCAGTCCCAGCAACCCGATGCGTCCCAGGTCGGAGCGGTCGACAGGGCGACGTGCACGCGGCACGAGTGCCAGTGCCGACACGCCGAGCCCGACCCTCGCGAGCGTCACCACCCCGGGTGCGAACGCGTCCAGGCCGATCGCCATGAAGAGGAACGACGAGCCCCAGATCGCGGCGATGGTCGCGAGCAGCCCCCACTCGGTGGCGCCGAAGGCGTCGGAGATCGTCCCCGCGCTGGTCTGGAGGAGTCGGCTGCGCGCTGGCGCCGCAACGGGTGGCCGCTCGGGAGGGGACTGCTCGTCGTTCACGGCGTGAGCGTCTCCGTGGCCCTCCAGAGGTACCAGGCAGCCACCGACCGGTAGGGGCGGAAACGCTCACCGAGCGGCTCCAGCTCTTCTGCCTCCGGCGTCCTGCCGTCGAGGTAGGCGAGTCCGTATCCCTTGCGTACCCCGAGGTCGCCGATCGGCCAGACGTCCGGACGCCGGAGCTGGAAGATCAAGAACATCTCGGCCGTCCACGGGCCGATCCCACGGATCGGTAGCAGCCGTTCGATCACCGCGTCGTCGTCGAGCCGGGAGACGTCTCGCAGCTTCACGGAGCCCTCCGCCACCTTCGTCGCGAGGTCGCGGATCGACAGTGCCTTGCTGTTGGAGAGACCGGCACCCCGCAGGTCGTCGTGGTCGGTGGCGAGCACGTCCTCGGGCGTCGGGCGCGGCCCGAGCAGGTCGGACACCCGACCCCAGATGGTCCGCGCTGCGGCGCCGCTGAGCTGCTGGTAGACGATCGCTCGAGCCAGTGCGACGAAGTGGCTGGGCTGGCGGGGGCGCAGCTGACAGGGACCGTGGATCTCGTAGAGGTCGCGCATGACGTCGTCCCGTTGCGCGAGGTCGCGCGACGCGGCGCGCAGATCACGATCGGTCAGCATCAGGCGGGGTCGTCCTCGTGGGAGGCGCCTGAACGGTACGGCAGTCCGACGGGACGGGGCGGCTCGGGCACTTGGGCTCTAGCGTGGCGACGCATCCTGTTCCAGGAGTTCCCGTGGCCGAGTCGCTCGACGTCGGTGTCTACGTCGTCACCGCAGCCGGACTGGTGGACGGACGCAGCCACCTCGACGTGGCCAACGCTGCGCTCGCCGGCGGTGCCGACGTCGTGCAGGTCCGTGCCCCCGAGCTCGACCGCGACCAGTTGCGCGGGCTCGCACGCGACGTCGCCGCCGCTGCCCGCGCGACTCGGACCGTGTGTGTGATCAACGACGACCTCGAGGTGGCGCTCGACGTCGAGGCGACCGGGGTCCATCTCGGGCAGGCGGACCTCGCCCAACGCGGGTACGCCATGGGTGCCATCCGTCAGCGGCTCGGGTCCGAGCGTGTCCTCGGGATCTCGGCCAGCGACGTCGATCAGGCGCGAACGGCGGAAGAGAACGGGGCCGACTACCTCGGCGTCACCGTGTTCCAGACGGACACCAAGTCGGAGGCCGACCCGGTGGGCCTGGACGGTCTGGAGTCGATCGCCGCCGCAGTGACGATCCCGGTGGTCGCGATCGGCGGCATCCACGAGGGCAACGCGCGGGAGGCCCTCCGTGCCGGGGCGACCGGGATCGCGGTCGTCTCGGCGGTCGCCGGTGCCGAGGATCCCGTGGCGGCCACCGAGCGCCTCCGTGAGGTCGTTGCCGCTCATCGCTCCCCCGACTGAACGAGCGCTGGATGTCTACCTGTCCGGGCTGACGGCGAGCGGCGAGCGCCCCGGGAGCCTAGGTCTGGTGGTGCAGCGAGCGAGGACGTTCCCACGTGGAAGATGGTGCGGTCACGAACCCTCCGGGGAAGATCACCGCGGACGTGTACCGGCAGGTGATCCTCCAGCACCTCGGTGCGGCCGACGACGCGGTGGTCGTTCCGTCGCAGCACGGTGTCGACATCGGCGTCGTACGCATCGGCGATGGCAACGTGATGGCCCTCAGTGCCGACCCGGTGTTCATCGTGCCCGCGTACGGCTGGGAACGCGCCGCCTGGTTCGCGGTGCACATCCTCGCCTCGGATGCGGCGCTGTCAGGGCTGCCGCTGAGGTGGATGACGGTCGACCTGAACCTCCCGATGGAGCTGTCCGACGACGATCTGGCCGCCATGTGGACCGCGTTCTCCGAGACCTGCGAACAGCTCGCGATCGCCATCGTCACCGGACACACGGGCCGGTACGAGGGCTGCAACTGGCCGATGGTCGGCGGCGCGACCTGCTTCGCCGTTGGTCCCGAGGACCGGTACGTGACCCCCAAGGGCGCCCGGGCCGGGGACCGCGTCATCGTCACCAAGGGCGCCGCCATCGAGGCCACCGCGCTGTTCGGGGCCACGTTCACGCCGCGGCTCGCGGAGGAGCTGGGGTCGGACGTCGCGGATGACGCGGATGCGCTGTTCGACTCGATGACGGTCGTGCCCGAGTGTCGCGTCGCGGCGAACTACGGCCTGCGCGACGACGGGGTGACCGCGATGCACGACGCGACCGAGGGCGGGGTGCTCGGCGGGCTCGTCGAGATCGCCGACGCTGCCGGGCTCGGCATCCGGGTCGACAAGGACGCGATCCCGGTCCGGCCCGAGGTGCGGACGGTCTGTGATCACGTGGGGATCGACCCCTACGTCTCCATCAGCGAGGGCACGCTCCTGGCGACGGTGCGCCCCGACCACGCCGCTGGCTTCCTCGCGGCGCTCGACGACGCCGGGATCGAGGCGGCCGACGTGGGGGAGATGCGACCCGAGCGGGAGGCGAAGGTGCTCGTCGTGGATGGTGCCGAGACCCCGCTCGAGCATCCCGACGTGGACCCTTTCTGGGAAGCGTTCGGACGCTGGGCCATCGAAGCGGAGCGAGCCACCGACAGCGGCTGAGGCCACACCTGCGAGGAAAGACGGACAGATGGCGAGGATCCGAAGCTGGCTGTTGCGACATCTCGCGCGGCGGTTCCACATCGGCGAGGACATCCTCGAGCACCTGTCGACGTTCCAGCGGCTCGGGGAGCACCTGGAGGTCGAAGCACCCTCGGAGATGCTGCCGGTCGGGGCGAGAACGTTGGTGCGTGCCCTGCGCAGCCGTGCCGCTCCGCAGATCCGCCCCGATTGGCTGTGGCCGTACTGGCTCGAGCGCCAGCTCGACCCCACCTCGGAGGCGTTCACGCCCCGCGGCCATCTCGCGTTCATGCAGAACGTCACCGCCCGCAACTGGACCGCGGTCGGGAACCTGTGGTCGCCGTGGGAAGCCATCGTGGACCCCACGGGTCTCGTGACTCCCTGGTTCGACGGCTGGTCGTTGGACTGGTGGGTGGGTGTCGACGACGCGTGGCGGTTCCCGAGCCGTGACCACACGATCGAGCAGCAGCTCTACGACGGCAAGCCGATCGTGGAGACCCGACTGGACGTCGACCACGGACGCCCGGTCGTCCAGCGGGTCTACGCCGAGGTCATCGGTGGTGCGGGCGGAGGCGAGGTCGCCGTGGTCGAGCTCGAGAACCGGTCGGGGCGGCCGGTCGAGATCGCGGCTGCCCTGCGCCCCTACAACCCCGAGGGTCTCGCGGTCATCTCGAACATCGAGATCGACCACGAACAGGTGACGGTGGGCCGCAAGGCGCTCGCGCTGCTGCTGCCGAGCCAACCCAAGGCGATCGCGCTGTCGACGTTCCTCCACGGCGACGTCGCCAACCACGTGCAGGCCGGGCTGACGCGCGGGTCGCGCTCGACCTCCGTCCACGACCCGGCCGGTCTCGCCACCGGCGCGTTCGTCTACGACCTCCCGGCTGGCGAGTCGCTGCGGTTCGCGCTGCCGCTGCTGCCTGGCGAGGAGCAGAAGCGCCGGCGGGGACCGATCGAGCGGTTCAAGCGCTGGCCGGAGATCCACGTTCCCCTGCGTTCTGCACGGCAGGTCGCGGACGCGTGGGAAGCCCCGCTGTCGCACGGGATGGACGTCGAACTGCCCGACGACGAGCTCCAGGAGGCCGTGGACGCCAACCGCGCCTACCAGCTCCTGCTGCACGACCCCGGCTCGATCACGCCAGGCCCGTTCACCTACCACCGGTTCTGGTTCCGGGACGCCGCCTACCAGGTGGTCGCGCTCGACCGTTGGGGATTCCACGACGAGGCGCGCGACGTCCTGACGAGCTTCCCCGGGCGCCAGCGCGCGGACGGGTTCTTCTACAGCCAGTGGCGCGAGTGGGACGCCAACGGGGCTGCCATCTGGGCCATCGCCGAGCACCACCGTCTGACGCGGGACGACGATCTGCTCGAGTCGCTCGCGCCGGCGGTGGCCAAGGGGGCCCGGTGGATCACGCGCAAACGTCGTGACCGCGCCAGCGACGATCCGGCTCTGCGGGGGTTGCTCCCCGCAGGGATCTCCGCGGAGCACCTGGGTCCCTTCGACTACTACTACTGGGACGACTTCTGGGCGCTGCGCGGACTCAACGACGCGGCGTACGTCGGCTACCAGGTCGGCGACCTGGACGCCGCCCGGGAGGCCGAGATAGCCGCCGAATCGCTGCGAGCAGACCTCGTGTCGTCCCTGGAACGGGTCGCACGTCGGATCGGTCGGCGGGTGATCCCGGCGGGTCCTCGTCGGGGTCCGGATGCGGGCATGATCGGGTCGCTGGCGGCGTGTGAGCCGCTGCGGGTCTTCGACGCCGACGATGACTGGATCGTCAACACCGCCGAGGTGATCCGTGAACGGTTCGTGCTCGGCGACGCCTTCTACCAAAGCATCTCCCACACCGGGCTCGGCACCTACCTCACGCTTCAGCTCGCCGCGGTGGAGCTAGCCAGCGGGGACGCGCGTGCCTGGCGTCGGTTCCGCTGGATGCTCGACGCCGCGACCCCCACTTGGACCTGGCCCGAGGCGGTGCATCCCCAGCTCGACGGAGGCTGCATGGGCGACGGCCATCACGGCTGGGCCGCTGCCGACTTCCTCTCGTTCCTGCGCAACGTGCTGGTGCAGGACGCACGGGATGGCGCCATCGAGGTACTGACGCTGCTGCCTGACGAGTGGTACGGCGAGCGCATCAGCGTGCGCGACGCCCCGACTCACCGCGGTCCGCTCACCTACACGCTGACGTGGGATGCCGACCGTCCCGTGCTGCGCTGGGAGTTCGACCGCCCCGGTGCGGTCCTGCGAGCTCCCGGTCTCGACCCGCAGTGGAGCTCCGACGAGCAGACGGGCGAAGTGACGCTGGCTGCTCTCGGCTGAGCGTCAGCGACGGAACAGCCACCCGGTCACTCTCCTGGGGGATGCTGTGGTCTGATGGCACCCCCCGACAGGAGTACCCCCGTGGAGTTCGAGACCATCCGCTACGCCGTCGCTGACCGTGTCGCCCGCATCACACTCGACCGCCCCGCACGTGGCAACGCGATCGTCGATCCGATGCCTCGGGAGCTGCGGACCGCGGTCGAGGACGCGGATGCCGACGAGGGCGTGCACGTCATCGTGCTGGACGGGGCGGGGAAGATCTTCTGCGGCGGGTACGACCTCGAGGTGTACGCGGAGGCCGATGGACCGCAGGTCTGGTCGCAGGACATGCCCTGGGATCCCACGATCGACTACCGCCACATGTCGCGCAACACCGAGGACTTCATGAGCCTCTGGCGTGCGATGACGCCGGTGGTCTGCAAGGTGCAGGGTGCGGCGGTCGCCGGCGGATCGGACATCGCGCTCTGCGCCGACCTCGTCGTGATGGCGGAGGACGCGGTGATCGGCTATCCGCCGGCGCGGGTCTGGGGCTGTCCCACCACCATCATGTGGATCTACCGCCTCGGACCCGAGAAGGCGAAGCGGATGCTGCTCACCGGGGATCTGGTGTCGGGTCGCGAAGCGGCAGAGATGGGCCTGGTCCTCGAGGCGGTACCGCCGTCCGAACTCGATGCTCGGATCGACCACTGGACGCAACGGATCGCGTCGGTTCCCAAGAACCAGCTCGCACTCCAGAAGATGGTCGTCAACCAGGCCTTCGAGAACATGGGGCTCCACACCAGCCAGATGATGGCGACCCTGTTCGACGGCATCGCCCGTCACACCCCAGAAGGGCATGCGTTCAGGCAACGAGCCGAGGACGTCGGGTGGAAGCAAGCCGTGTCCGAACGGGACTCCGGCACCCCGCTGGGGTGACCGGCCGGCTCAACCCAGATCCGACTGGCGGTCACCGACCGTCCTGCCTTCGTCCCGTCGGAACGGTCGCCGAACCTGGTAGCTCACGTAGCTCCAGATCGCCGTCATCAGCATCGCCACCTTACGGAGACTCCCCACGACGGGCCCGTGACGGTGCTTCTCCTCCTTGGTGCGGTGCCAGAGCTCGTCGGCCACGAACGAGTCGATCTCGAGGTCGAGCTCGTCCGCGCGTGAGTTCAGCGCGGCCTCGACCTTGTAGCCCTTGATGGCATCGAGGTCGAGCCCTTCGAAGAGCGAACGGTGCATGGCCCGCTGTCCCGTGAGGCGTGGGAGTGCGTTCATGAAGAGCGGGTTCAACTCCGGGCCCCGGTCGAACAGTGCCAGGCTCATGCCTGCGGTGCCTTCGATGACGGGTTGGACGAGCCGATCGACGTGGGCAGACCCGAGGTTCAGAAGATCCGCGTCGAGGAAGCAGATGTAGTCGGCATCCGTGGCGGCGACGCCGGCCATCATGGCCTGTCCCTTGCCCTTCTCCTGGCACTCGATGACCCGAGCACCTGCGCGACGTGCGACCGCGGCGGTGTCATCCGTGGACACGTTGTCCACCACGATGACCTCGTCCACGAGTCGCGCCTGCTGGGCGACCTCTGCCACCGCGCCGACGGTCTGTTCTTCGTTGTAAGCGGGGATGATCACGGCGACGCGGGGTGCGGCGGCGTCGGCGTTCGAGGAGGTGTTCATCGCGTCGTGACCCTTCAGCCCCCCAGCTCACCACCTTCCACCGTACGGGTCTCGATGATCGCAGGATGCACGCGCCCCCGTTCGGACGGGCTGGAGTCGACCCCCTTCCGTCCGAGAGCAGTTCCATCGAAGCTGAGTCACCAACAGAAGGAACGACCCATGAGGTTGCGCACGTGGTTCGCACTCGGTGTCGGCGCCGCCGCTGGTGCCGCACTGACGTACCTCTTCGACCCCGACCAGGGGGAGCAACGCCGCCGCGAGACGGCTGACCTCGCCCGACAGAAGGCCGAAGAGTTCGATCTCGACAAGAAGGCCGACTTCTACGCCGGCCAGATCAAGGGGAACTTCGTCGAGGCACTCCAGACGGCCAAGCCGACGGAGGCCAGCTACGACCCGAAGACCTTGATCCGCAAGGTCGAGTCCGAGGTGCTCGGACCGGCGTCGGTCAACACCGGCGAGATCGCGGTCGACGCGGACGACGACGGCGTCGTCACCCTCCGCGGGCAGGTCGCCAACCAGCGAGTGATCGACGAGCTGGTTGCCGCCACCCAGGGCGTGGAGGGGGTCCGCGACGTGACCAACCTCCTCCATCTGCCGAGCGAACCGACGCCCGGCACCCCCGAGCCCGCTGACGTCGGTGGGAACGGCACCGGTTGACGCAGGCAGCGCTTCGACCCGAGGTGCCCTGTCGCGATCCGCGCGGGGCACCTCTCTTCTTGGCCCATCGATCCGGTTCTCGTGCTCGCCGCGCACTAGCGTGGGGAGCACGAGGCGAACCGGGAGCAGAGATGGACTTCGGCTACACGGACCGGATGGAGGAGTACCGGGAGAAGCTCCTCACCTTCATGGACGAGCACGTCTATCCCAACGAGGAGACCTACCGGCAGCAGATCGAGGAGTCGGGGGATCGGCACTTCCACCCGCCGATCATGGAGGAGCTCAAGGCGGAGGCCCGCAAGCAGGGGTTGTGGAACCTGTTCCTCCCCAACGAGGAGTGGGGGGCAGGGCTCTCGAACCTCGAGTACGCCCCGCTGGCCGAGATCACCGGCCGGTCGCCGCTGATCGCGCCCGAGGCGCTGAACTGCGCTGCGCCCGATACCGGCAACATGGAGATCCTCGCCGAGTTCGGCTCCCGCGAGCAGCAGGAGCAGTGGCTCGTCCCGCTGCTCGAGGGCGAGATCCGCTCTGCCTTCTTCATGACCGAGCCCGACGTCGCCAGTTCGGACGCGACGAACATCCAGACCCGTATCGAGCGTGACGGGGACGAGTACGTCATCAACGGCCGCAAGTGGTGGTCGTCCGGTGCTGCGAGCCCCCGCTGCAAGATCGGGATCCTCATGGGGAAGACCGATCCCGAGGCGGACACCTACCACCAGCAGAGTTTCATCCTCGTTCCGCTGGACACCCCGGGGGTGGAGGTCGTTCGTGAGCTGCCGGTCTATGGACACTACGACGGCAGCGGCGGACATCCGGAGATGAGCTTCACCGACGTGCGAGTCCCCAAGGAGAACCTCATCGGCGAGGAGGGCAGCGGGTTCGCTCTGGCACAGGCACGGCTCGGGCCGGGGCGCATCCACCACTGCATGCGGCTCATCGGGATGGCGGAACGTGCCTTCGATCTGATGGTCGAGCGGTCGCTGGTCCGCGAGCCGTTCGGCAAGCCGCTTGCCCGCCAGGGGGTGATCCGCGAGTGGATCGCCGAAGCCAGGGTGAAGATCGAGCAGGCGCGCCTCCTCACGCTCAAGACGGCCTGGCTGATGGACACCGTCGGCAACAAGGGCGCCAGGATCGAGATCTCGGCGATCAAGGTGGTCGCCCCGCGCATGGCTGCGTGGGTGATCGACCGGGCCATCCAAACCTACGGGGGCAAGGGCTTCACGAACGACACCCCGCTCGCGATGATGTGGTCCCATGCGCGGACGCTGCAGATGGCGGATGGGCCCGACGAGGTCCATAAGCGGTCGATCGCACGGCGGGAGATCAAGCGGTACCTGCCCGACTGAGCCGCTTGGACGGTTCCGCGGCGGGAACGAGCCCGGCTGCCCGGCTGTCCGGGGTCTTGCGCCGCGCGCCCGCACGGTGACCACCACGGTCGTGATGACCGACGTCAGGTGTAGTCGTGGCATCGATGACGACCTTCATCATCCGCATCGTGATCGGGGTGCTGGCCCTCGTGCGCGCAGGCCAGAAGCTGGGCCGTCCCGGTCCCACCGCCGACGAGCTCGAGCACGTGGGCTTCCGGCGCCCGCGCACCATCGGCCTCGTCACCGGCGGCGTGCAGCTGGTCGCCGGTCTCATGATCCTCGTCGGTTTCCTCGTCCCGCTCGCGGCCGGGCTCGTGCTCGGTGTCGCGGTCAACGCCGTCCTCATCCGTGGCCAGGAGGCGGGGTGGGCGACCCCAGGGGTGATGCTGGACGGCACCTTGATCGCTGGTGGGCTCCTTCTCGGCTTCATCTCACCGGGGGCGCTGGCGATCGAGCGCGCGATCGAATGGGAGGTCGGCGGGGGTGCCCTCGGTGTGTTGGCGATCGTGATCGGGGCGCTCATCGCGGCCGCCGGCACCCAGCTCCGCGATACCCGGAAGGTCAAGGCCCGCCGCGAGGGGACGAGTACGCAGGTCGAGGAACTCGACGCGACACCGCTGGAACCGCTGGATGCCGACGAGGCGACCGACCCGGCGGCGACGACCCAGGGCGAGAGCCACGCGGACCCGATCCGGCACCGCGACGAGACCGAAGGTCCCCCCGAGGTCGACGACGGGGAGGGACGGGAGCGGGCGGAGCCACAGCGTGAGCTCGGCGACCCGCCGGTGCCCCCGCTCGATCCCGCCGAAGCCACCGATCCCGCGGCCAGCACCGAGGGGGAGAGCAGGCCCGACCCGATCGGCTCGCGCGACCGGAACGACTCGGGGCACTAGCCTGAGAGGTCCAGATCCCCACGGAGGTTTCGCGTATGGAGTTCGAGGGCGACGACGCCAAGCTCGTTGAGAAGCAGTACAGCGACCGCAAGAAGCTGCGGCCGGTGCTCGACGAGATCTTGGAGACCGTGCAGGAGCGCCACCCCGACGTCCGCATCAAGGTTCGGGACAAGGACGTGCAGCTCTTCACGCCCGAGCGGCAGTTCGCCGTGGTGGTGCCTTCCACGAAGTCGCGGGTCGACATCGGGTTCCGCATGGACGGGATCGATCCGCAGGGTCGGCTGAAGGACGCCAAGGACCTGGGCAACGAGGACATCAACCTCAAGATCGGTGTCGACTCGGTCGAGACGATGGACGAAGAGGTCACCTCACTGTTGACCAACGCCTGGAACCGCAACCTCTAGCGGTCAGAACACGGCGTCGAGGCCGAAGAAGACCGCGAGGCCGGCGACGAGGGTCAGGAGCAGGTTCTCTGTTCGCCAGGCCACCAGCCCCGCGACGATGCCGGCGGGGATGCGCAGGCCGGTGAGGTCGAGGCTCCCGCCCGGTGCGAGGAGGCCGGGGACGGACAGCGCTGCGAGCACGGCCGGACCGACGTAGCGGAAGCCCCGCTCCACGACGTCGGGCACCGTGGCGTCGCGGAACAGGAGGATCAGCGACGCTCGCATCGCCCACGTCCCGAGCCCGATCGTGCCGATGACCAGCCAGGCGATCACGAGCGCAGTTCCGGGTCGAGCGCCAGTCCGGCTGCGACGCCTGCAAGCGAGCCCGCGACGAGGCCGAGGTGCAGCGGAAGGCCGTCGGCGGCGATCGTCGCCAGGCCTCCGACGATGGCAGCCGCCAGCGTCGGGCGGTCCTCGACCATGGGGACGACCAGCGCCAGGAACACGAGGGGAACCGCCACCGCGAGCTCGAGGTCGTCGGGGAGCACGTTGCCGAGCAGGATCCCGGCGCCGGTCATCGTGACCCAGGCCAGGAGGAGGAGCGTCCCGAGTGCCAGGTAGTAGATGCGTCGCGTGCGCGCATCGGGGTAGGAGGGAAACCGGAGCGTGGCCAGGGAGTAGACAGGATCGGCGAGGAGGTAGGGGCCCGCCACCTGGAACGACGGCGGCTGCTCGCGGAACCACGGGGCCAGCCCCCCGCTGTACATCACGTGGCGGAGGTTGATGACGAGCGCGGTCAGGATCACGACGGCCACCGCCGCCCCGGTGTCGAGCAGGTCGATGGTCGCCAGCTGTGCAGCGCCTGCGAAGATCAGGAGCGACGACGCCCAGCCGGCGAGATCGGGGACCGAGCTCGCGGCGATGGTCGCTCCGAGCACCAGGCCGAACGGGAGGTAGCCGAGGACGAGCGGGAGCGTGTCGAGGACGGCTCGGCGTACGGGGCGGGGCGCGGTGCTCAGCGGTTGGTGTCCAGGATGCGAGGGACCGACCAGTGTGCCGCCTCCGCTGCCACGGCGAAGACGATCGCGTCTCAGCCGTCGACGACGACGTCCGACTGGAGGTCCCGCGGAGGGAAGACGTGTCCGAGGTAGTCGTAGACGAGCGCTTGGCCGTCGCCGCCGCAGCCGTCGCCGAACCCGTTCAGCTGCGACGAGCTCGGGTCGTAGACCATGACGTCGCCGCTCCAGGTGAAGCGTTGTTCGTCGCCCCTCAGCGAGGCCAGCGGGAACGTGATCGAAACGGTGGTGGCATCCTCGGAGACCTCGACCTCCGAAGCGCCCTCGGGCGGCGGCTTGCGGAACGGGTCGTTCTCCGGTGACGGGGGCTCGGTTCCGAGCTCGGCCTCGTCGAACGTGGGCGAGCGCCATCGTCCGCCGTCGCGTACGAGCAGGAGGACCTTGGCCGGCTCCTCGCCGACGGCCGGCCAGGCGGTCTGGAGGTTGATCTGGACCATCAGATCGCTGTTCTCGGGGAGTGGATCGTGGAACGTTGCGGTCACCGCGACCTCACCTGTCTCTGGGTCACCTTCCCAGGTGATCTGCGCGAGGTCGGCGGGGGCGTCCGGTCCCGCCGCCGGGCCCTCTCCCGGGGGGTCTGCCTGGGTGAGCTCCGCCACGTCGTCCTCTTCGTCCTCACACGTGGCGGTGACGACCTCTGGTGCTGTAGGTGTCGGTGACGGTGTGGGGGAGGGCGTCGGCGATGGTGTCGGGGCGGGGGTCGATCGCGGCGTCGGTGAGGAGGCGGCGAGAGGTTCCTCCGCGTTGCTGCATCCCGACAGCATGATCGCCAACGTCGCGATGATCACTCCGAGTGCCCGCATCGATATCCCCTGCCCCTGGTGACGAGATCGGCAGCGGAACCTAGAGCGCTCCGGAGGCGCACGCCCGCATCTCGAACGGGATGGCACCTCGGGGACGTCGCTGGGGTGTGGCGCCTCAGAGGCCGCTCAGTCGGGAGTGAACCGGCGGTCTAGAGTGTGCTCGCCAACAGAGAGGTATCCGGTGAGCAAGGTGGTGCACTACGAGATCCCGGTCGACGATCCGGAGCGGGCGCAGCGCTTCTACTCGAAGGTGTTCGGATGGGAGTTCGAGAACTGGGGCGGTGAAGGTGGTTACTGGCTCACCCCGGGGGGTGTCGAGGAGGAGCCGGGCGTCGGCGGGGCGCTCATCTCGCGATCTGATCTGCATCGGGCTCCAGTGGTGATCGTCGGGGTCGAGTCGGTCGAAGCTGCCTTGCAGGAGGCGGAGTCCGCGGGAGCGGAGGTCGTCCATCCGAAGACGTCGATCCCCGGTGTGGGCTACTCGGGCTACCTCCGAGACCCCGAAGGCAACGTCGTGGGCGTGTTCGAGCCCGACGACTCCGCGTCGGTCTGACGAGACCGGAGTTCAGCCGCGCCTGGCCGCCGCGCTGCAGGTCAGCGGCGTGCCTCCATGGACGGTGCCGAGTCCCGGTGGCAGACGAAACGCCCCGCCGGGGGCGGAGCGCGTAGGGAGGGATTCTAGCACAAGGGTCACCTCGATCCCAAATCGACCGTGTCGGTGCCGAACGACCCATCGGACGGGGTCTCTCGACCCTGTCTTCGAAGGTGGCGGGGCGTAGAGGCTGGAGGGAGCGTGATCGGGGAGGCCGACATGTCGCGAACGTTGCCGGTGTGGTCGGGAGGGGGCGGGCCCCGGGTGGTGATCGAGAACCATGACGCCGATGCAGCTCAGGCGGTGGCGACGCTCCTCCGCGACCGGGGGTTCGACGTCGCGATCTGCGGCGGCCCCCTCCGTGAAGGCACGTCAGCCTGTCCGCTGCTCGAAGAGGGCACCTGCGCCGTCGTCGAGGACGCTGACGCCGTCCTGTACGACCTCGACCCGGACCGCGCCCGAGACCGGACGCTGCTCGCGTTGATGCAGCGCTGGTACCCGGGGAAGACCGTGGTGACCGAGCTCAGCCACGCGAAGGCCAGGCGGTACGAGGACCTGCTCGCCGACGTCTACGTGGTGGCGCCGTACTCGCCGGAGCACCTCCGGGATGCGGTGGTGGAGGCGTCCGCCACGACGACACGATGATGTCGAGCCGGACCGCGTGGGTTGACCAGCACGGACTGCGGGTGCTCGATCGCGAGCAGTGCTTCACCCACCTCGAACGGTCCGCCTACGGCCGGTTGGCGTTCACCCGTGGCGACCGATGTCTCGTCCTCCCGGTGGTGCACGCCGTCGTGGACGACTCGATCTGCTTCCGGAGCTCCATCGGCACCAAGATCGGTGAGGCGGCGGTCGGGGTCCACTGCTCCTTCCAAGTCGACGACTTCGATGCGGGCAGCGGCGAGGGATGGAGTGTGCTGGCACACGGCCCGCTGACCATCGTCCGTGACCCGAGCCAGGTCCAACGCCTCGAGCAGATGGGGGTCGAATCGCCGGTTCGGGGCGCTTCCCAAGGACGCTGGGTCGGGATGGCCGTGGAGGAGATATCGGGCCGCGAGCTGCTCCGGCAGCCATAGCTCCGCAGGCTCTTGTGGGCCACGGACGGACCGAGCTGCCGCCGTAGACTCCACGTCTCGGGGCCCGTAGCTCAATCGGTCAGAGCAGCGGACTCATAATCCGTTGGTTCCAGGTTCGATCCCTGGCGGGCCCACCGCACAACGGCCAATCTAGGCCGTATTCGGCCATTTGGCGAGTGGAGCCGTCGGGCCCGAAGGCCTTGACAGCCAAGTTGACAGCCAAGTTGGGAGGGGACCCCGAAGTTTCCAGGTTGTCCCTGCGCCGCCCAGCTTCAAGCGGCACGGGTGGGCTGATCCCGCGAAGGTCAGGGTGGGCCGCACGTGGGTGAGAGCACCTGCGGGATCGTCAATTCGGCCTTTGCCAGCGCCAGGTCGTACGCGAGTGGCCTTCGTGGGCGCTGCCGATGAGGTAGACGGCTTCGTCGGTCGCGACCAGGGTTCCGTCGATCATCTCGACCTCTCCCTCGGCTGCGGGTCGTCCCCAGTGGGTCGTGATCGGGGTCTCGATCTCGTCGAAGGTCTTGGTGGTCGGGTTGAACACGGCGGCCTGGCCGCAGTACCACAGGAACACCGATCCATCGCCCAGTGTGGCGTTGCGCGGGTAGCACTCTCCGAAGACGACCGGCACTTGTTCTAGTTCTTCCCAGCGGTTCTCGTCGGGGTGGTAGAGCGCTGCGCGGGTGTCGTAGTCGTAGCCGAGAACCGCGCCCTCGGCGGTGCGTGCGACCCCGGCGGCTTGGGGGGTGAGGTCGACGGGTGGCAGGCGACGCCAGTTGTCAGATACCGGGTCGTAGGCGGCACCGACCGCGGTCGGGGTGTTGCTGCGGTTGTTACCGTCGAGGTCGGCACCGAACACCACCAGCTCGTCGCCGGTCCAGACACCGTTGCCCTGGTCGAGCACGAGGGGAGCGGGTGCGATGTCCCGCCACTGTCCTGATGCCGGATCGAACGCGACCCCGCGATTGTGGGCGAACCGCCGCGAGGTCGTGCCCCAGATGATCCACTCGTCCCCGGACCACACGTTCGCGAAGGGTTCGTGCGGGGCGTCGACCGGCGGTGGCGGGAGCGCCTGCCAGGTTCCCGTGGCTGGGTCGTAGGCGGCTGCCTGTTCGTTGCCGTAGAGCAGCAGATGTTCGCCGGTCCAGACCGCATCCTCGGATCCGGCCTCGAAGGGTGCCGCCTCGGCGCACTCCCAGCCGTCATCGTCTGCTGGGAGCACGAACGTGTTGCGGTGGTTGCGGCCTCCGAAGTTGGTCTCGCCACCGACCGTGACGAGTTGGCTGCCGGTCCACACCGCTGCGGGACGGGCGCGGGTCGCGGGCAGGGCGGGAAGCGCTTCCCAGGCGGCGGGCACGCCATC
>JAWVZB010000014.1:0-39221 GCA_033722375.1 Nitriliruptorales bacterium
CGTCCCGACGGCGACCACGTCGGCGAGCCCGTGGACGCGACCACGTGAGGGAGTCGCGTCACGACCACGATGCCGGTGGCGATCCCGAGGTCCTGGATCGGAAGGCGGAGCTGCGGCAGCGGGTGTGGGACGCGATCGACGAGGCAGGGGTCGGGCGCTTCCCCGGCGCGCACGGCCGCATCCCCAACTTCACCGGGGCCGAGGACGCGGCCGAACGGCTGCGGGACACCGATGCCTGGCGAAGCGCAGCGACCCTGAAGTCGAACCCCGACTCGCCGCAGTGGCCGGTCCGGCAGCGGGCCCTCGAGGACGGGAAGCTCGTCTACATGGCCGTCCCTCGGCTGCGGGAGGAGCAGCCGTTCTTCCTGCTCGACCCCGACCGGCTCGACGACACACCCCGGAAGTCGTCATCGATCAAGGGTGCAGAACGCAACGCCGAGAAGGTCGCCGTCGAGAACCTCGAGCCGGTCGATCTCGTCGTCACCGGCTGCGTCGCGGTCACGGCGGGCGGGGCGCGGCTCGGCAAGGGAGGCGGGTTCAGCGACCTCGAGTTCGCGATCGCGTCCGCCGCCGGACTGATCGGTGACGACACGGTCGTGGCGACCACCGTCCACGAGGTCCAGATCCTCGACGACGGGGACATCCCGACCACCGGCCACGACGTGCCGCTCGACCTCATCGTCACGCCTGATCGGGTCATCGAGGTCGAGCGCCGCCGGCCCCGCGACGCCACGATCCACTGGGAGGAACTCACCGACGAGAAGATCGCGAGCATCCCCGTCCTCCAACGGCTCCGGGAGCGTTCGTGATCACCGACCAGGAGGTGGTTCTGCGCCCCGCCCGCGGCGTCGCCGGCCGTTGGGCGGTCGCCGCCCTCGCGGCATCCGCGGTGTTCGTCTGGACGCTGGTGGACAGCGGCGGCCATCCCTTGGCGATCGTCGCGGTCACGTTCTCGGTGGTCGTGGGCGGCTACTTCGCACTCCAGGTCGCCTGGCCAGCTGGCTTCGAGGTCACCCTCGGACCGACGGAGCTCCGAGCCCGGTTCCTCACCGCCACGGCGCGGTTCCCGTGGGAGCAGATCCACATCGCTCGCGTCGGATCACTCGCTGGGGAGCCGCACCTCGAGCTCCACATCCGGGAGCCGAGCGCGACCGGTGACCCCTGGCGCACCCGTCGGACCGGGGTGCTGCTCCCCACCGGGTGCGACCTCGAACTGCTCCACCGGACGCTCGCCGACCGGTTGGGTCGCGGCACCCTCCGTCCACCCCGTACCGTCGCGCCGATCGAACTCGACGAGAAGGACCCCGATGAGCATCGAGGTAGGTGACGAGGCCCCGGACTTCGAGCTGCTCGATCAGACCGGTCAGCCGATCCGACTCAGTGACTACCGCGGGAAGAAGGCCGTGGTGCTCGTGTTCTTCCCGTGGGCGTTCACGCGCACCTGTGAGTCCGAGATGTGTTCGATCCGCGACCACATCGAGGCGTTCCGCAACGAGCAGGTGGAGACCTTGGCGGTGTCTGTCGACTCCGCCCCGGTTCACCGGGCGTGGGCCCAGCAGGAGGGCTTCGAATTCCCGATCCTCGCCGACTTCTGGCCCCACGGTGAGGTCGGCCGGGAGTACGGCGTGTTCAACGAGACGCTCGGGGTGACCGAGCGCGGCACCTTCATCATCGACCAGGATGGCCAGGTCGTCTACACCGACTCCGCCGAGATCCCCGAGGCTCGCGATCAGGAGGCGTGGAAGGCCGCCCTCCGTGACATCGGTGCGCTGACCTGACCGGGGGCGTCGACCGCCTGCTGTACCGTGGCAAGCAACCTCCTCCCGGACCATCCGGAGCTGCCAGTGGACGTTCCTGAGGCCCTGTCCTACGACGATGTGCTGCTGACGCCACAGGCGTCGGCCGTTCTGCCCCGAGACGTCGATGTCTCCACGCGGTTGCACGACAAGATCGATCTCCGGCTGCCGATCATCTCGGCGGCGATGGACAAGGTCACCGAGGCGGAGATGGCGATCGCCATGGCCCGCCAGGGTGGTCTCGGGGTCATCCACAAGAACGCGCCGGCCGAGCGCCAGGCCCGCATGGTCGAGGACGTCAAGCGATCTGAGTCCGGCTTCATCTCGGACCCCGTCACGCTGCGCTCCGACGACCCGGTCAGGAAGGCGTTCGAGCTGATGGCCCGGTTCAAGGTCAGCGGGTTCCCGGTCGTCGACGACGCCGGTGATCTGCTCGGGATCGTGACCAACCGCGACCTCCGCTTCGACGCGGACCCCGACCGGCAGGTGTCGGAGTACATGACCTCCGAGCAGCTCGCGACCGCTCCCGTCGGCACCACGCTCGAGCAGGCTTCCGAGCTCATGCAGCAGCACCGGGTCGAGAAGCTGCCCATCGTCGACGAAGGCTCGCCGAGCGGCCGGCGCCTCGAGGGGATGTTCACGTTCAAGGACATCGAGAAGATCCGTCAGTACCCCAACGCCGCGAAGGACGACCGCGGTCGGCTCCTCGTGGCTGCGGCGGTCGGTGTCGGGCCCGAGGGCGACGCCCGGGCCGAAGCGCTGGTCGAAGCCGGGGTGGACGTCCTCGTGGTGGACTCCGCGCACGGACACTCCGCCGGCATCCTCGAGTTCGCCGCGAAGCTCAAGGACCGGTTCCGTGACACGGTCCTGATGGTCGGCAACGTCGCCTCGGGAGATGCCGTGCGCGCCTGCGCCGATCACGGTGCCGACATCGTCAAGGTCGGGGTCGGTCCCGGCTCCATCTGCACGACCCGGGTCGTGACGGGCGTGGGCGTGCCACAGCTCACGGCGGTGCTCGAGTGCGCAGAGGCTGCTGCGGACGTCGGGGTCGCCACCGTCGCGGACGGCGGCATCCGCTACTCCGGCGACCTCGTCAAAGCCCTGGCGGCGGGTGCGACCGCGACCATGATCGGGAACCTGCTGGCGGGAACCGACGAGTCACCGGGGGACCTCGTGCTCGTCGGCGGCCGCCGCTACAAGGAGTACCGCGGCATGGGGTCGGTCGACGCCATGCGTGCCGGGTCCGCGGACCGCTACTTCCAGGACAGCCCGCTGGGCCCTGCCGAGGCCACCAAGCTCGTTCCCGAAGGAGTCTCGGGTCTCTTGCCCTACCGCGGCACCGTCGGCGAGGTCGTCGACCAGCTCGAGGGCGGACTGCGGTCCGGGATGGGCTATCTGGGTGCGAAGAACCTGGCCGCGCTCCACGAGCGCGCTCGCTTCGTCAAACAGACCGCTGCCGGCGCGCGCGAGTCCCATGTCCACGATGTGGACGTGGTCCACGAGGCCCCCAACTACCAGATCCCCGGCAACGACTGATGGCAGCACCGTGACGCTGACGCGTCAGCGACGCTTCGGGCGTGGCTGGTAGCCGTGGCTCTCGCCGCGGATCCGGGCGCGGACCCGTTGGAAGATGCCTCGTGCCGCCTTGAACGCGAGCATGATCACGAACCCTCCGGCGACCAGCAGCGCGATGACGAGCACGAGTGCGATCAGGGGGTACTCGAGCGCGAACCAGACGACCGTTGCCGCCAGCCCGTCTTCGAGCAGCGACACGACGACGTTGCTGGCCGGCTCCGGGGAGGTGTTGATCGCTGCCCGGGCAGTGGCTTTGGTCGAGTGGCTGGCCAACGCCAGGAGCCCTGATCCGCCAGCCGACGTCACCTGGCTCGCGCCGTCGATGTCCCCGGCGAGCAGGTAGCCCAGCCCAGCCGCACCGAGCGGCCGCACGACGGTGTGGATCGCATCCCACACGTTGTCGAGGTAGGGGATCTTGTCCGCGATGAACTCGAGCACGTAGAGCGTGCCGAAGACCGCCAGCGCGGCCGGATGCTCGAGCACCTCGGGAACCTGCGCCACGTCGAGGCGCCCGAAGATGCCGAGCAGCAGCCCGACGCCGTAGAGGTTGATCCCGGCGGCCCAGCCGCTGCCTGCGATCAGCCCGATCGTTTCCATCTCAGCGATGACTGACGCGGCGGGCGAGGCGTTCGCGAGCAGTGTCGGTGAGAACGCCGACGAGCTGATCCGGCGTCACGAGGTCCGCGTCCAGCATCGAGGCGGCGACCCAGTTGCGGTCCGTCGTACGCCCGAAGGTCTCGATGATGGGCAGACAGTCGCCCGCAGCGATCACCTCCAGCTCGAGCATCCGGTGGACGGCGCGGCGCCGGACCCAGCCGTCGGGGAGGGCCCGTACGAGTTCGAGGCGTCCCTCCGGACCGAGGTCGGGGATGGATGCGCCGGCTGCCTGCACTGCGCGGAGCTTCCCCAGGGAGGTGTTGGCAGCTCGGACGGATGCGAGCACATCCGGGTTGGCCGTGGACGGTCTCGCACCGACGTCCGGGAAGGGAACGTCACCGTCGCGAGCAGGTCGTGCCGGTGGTCTTGGAGGGACGGGGGGTGCGGGCTCCACCTTGGGCGGGGGCGGGATCCCGCGTCGGGCGGGTGCGGACCCGTCTGGTGCTGCACCGTCGCCCGTGTCTTGTGGGGGGCGAGCTGCGGGGGGCGATGGCGGAGGAGGCTCCTGAGCCGGCACCGTTTCTGGATCGGGGGGCGCCCCGACAGCGTGTGGATCGGCGACCGCCGGTGGCGCCATGGGCGCCCCGCCCGGCGGTGGCTCGGGGACGTCGTCGGCAGAGGTGGGGGTCGCCGGCGTATCTGCGGGTTCGGGGTCGCCGACGGGATCGAGCGCATCCTCGACGAGCTCCTCGACGGCATCCCAGCGCTGGTCGGGATCGCGCAGGCGGGAGATGACGCTCTCGAGGCTCTCGTCGTCGAGGTCGCGCGCCAGGTCCAGGATGTCGGTGAGCGTGGCCGCATCGAGCTCCAGGCCGGTCCGCTCGCGTACCCGGGGTGCCAGCTCCGGAGCTGCCTCCTCGGCGATGGCCAGTGCCACGCCCCGCCGGTCCCGGGGCGACAGGTCCCGCAGCACGACCAGCCCGCGACCAAGCACCCGGGCCTTCGCCAGTCGTCCCTCGGCCGCCCGGAGCTCGCCGAGGAGGGCGACGACGTCCTCGACCGCCACCGCTACTCGTCGCTCTCCGCGCCTTCAGCCTCGGCCTGCCCGGCCAGTGATCGCAGCAGTTGGGCCAGGTCGACGCCGGACAGGTCCTTCACGACCGGAACCGTCGAGGTGAGCACCTCGGTCACGTCCTGGGTCAGCTTGCCGACGCCGGTACCACCACTGCCGTTGCCGTTGGAGATGATGGTGGTCTTCCCGGCTCGCGACAGGGGTTCAGAGGCCGCGGCGACGACATCGGGGAGCACCCGTAGCGCCTCGAGCGACAGCCCCGCGTCGGTGTAGGCCTGGAGCGCCTCGGCGAGCTTGCGGCGGGCTTCGGCTTCCGCGGCCCCGACCGCCTCGATGGAGGACGCCTCGGCTTCACCGGTCTCGCGGATCCGAGCTGCCTCGGCCTTGGCCTCCAGCTCGACCGCCTCCGCTGCCTTCGCCCGTCGCACCCGCTCGGCTTCTGCTTCCTGCTCCGCGCGGAACCGTGCCGCCTCTGCTTGGCGTTCCTCGGCGAACTTCTCGGCGTCGGCCTTCTCGCGGACGGTGGCATCGAGCTCACGACGCTGGCGCTCGGCCTCCTTCTCGGCGATCTGGATGTCCTGGAGCTTGATCTCCATCTCGCCGGCCTTGGTGGCGCGGGCGTTGGCGACGTCCACCTCCTCCTGGATGGTCGCCTTCTTGAGCGACAGTGCCTTCTCGGATTCGGCGATGTCGGCCTCGACCGCGAAGCGACGCTGCTCCTTCTCGAGTCGTGCGTCCTCCTCGGACAGGGCCGCGTCGCGGTCGTTGTTCGCCTGGGCGATGCGGGCGTCACGGCGGGCACGCTCGATCTCGGGCACCCCCAGGGCGTCGAGGTAGCCGTTGTCGTCGGTGATCGACTCGAACACGAACGACAGGAACGAGTAGCCGAGCGACTGGAGCTCGGCGGCTGCCTTCTCTTTGAGATCCTCCTGGAACTTCGCCTGGTCGGCGTACAGCTCGGGGACCGACAGCCCGGCCACGATGGTTCGCAGGTGACCCGCGACGACCTTGGTCAGCGCGTTTCGGATCTCGTCGACGGACATCCCGAGGAAGTTGGATGCCGCCAGACGCACGGTCGGGAACTCGTTGGCGCGCTCGTCGGGCGTGACGGGCACCTTGACGGTGGCGGTGCCGTTGACGTTGATCGGTGTGCGCTGGTCACCGGCCAACACGCCGGCGAGTTGCACGTCGAGTTGGAGCGCGTGCAGCGGGAAACGTTCTGCCTCCTCGATGAACGGGGTGACGAAGGTCCCCCCGCCCACGATGATCCGGAAGCCGTCCTTGTCGCGCTTGGCGCGGCGGCCGTAGACCACCAAGGCCTCGTCCGGGCCGATGCGCCGGTACCGGCGCCGGTAGACCAGCCACAGCACCAGCAGGACGAACCCGACGATGAGGAGGATCCCGAAGGCGCTGGCCACGGTTTGGAGCGTGTCGATCACGGTGGTCACCCCCACAGGTCCCGGGTGCGAACTCTAGTGCAGTCCGCTGAGCGAGGTGGCGGTGGCCCGAGTCGCGCGTGACTGCCGTTGGGCGCGGGTGTCAGCCGATGGCCTTCACCGATCCCCACTTGTCCTCGTAGCCGTTGAGGTTCGTGTTGAGGGCCTGGATCACCTTGGCGACCATGGTCGGGGCGATGTGGATCCGGGACACGACCTCGGCGTTGACCTGGCCCGGCTCGCCCCGCTGCATCTGGCAGAAGTCGAGCGTGAACTCGTGGGGCGAGTGCGACACCACGAGGAAGTTGGCGTAGGTCCCGTGCTTGAGATCATCGGGCAGCGAGACGTTCACACGCTGTTGCTGGGGGGGCTGTTCCTGATCGCTCATGGGTCATCCGTCGCTGGTCGGGGGCGGCCGGCTCCGACCATACTGTCGGCTCGGTAGGTTCTCGCATGCGGGAGCGACGTGTCGGAGCGGGAGGAGCATCGGTGAGCTGGCCGGAGGAACTCGCGGAGGCGCTCGGCGAAGAGCCGCTGGACCCCGACGAGACCGCTGATCTTCTCGACATCGCCCGTGACGTCGCGCACGGCACCGAACGTCGCAACGCCCCGCTCTCCACCTACCTGCTCGGGCTGGCAGTCGGACGCGCGGAAGGTGATCGACCAGATCGTCTCGCTGCTCTCGTGGAGCAGACCCGTCACCTGCTCGGTGTGGAGGAAGACGAGTAGCCCGGAGGGATGCGCTCGCGCCACGGGTGCGACTCCTCGAGGTGACGCGACACCTGGAGCACGGTGGCTTCGTCCGCGTAGCGGCCCACGAGCTGCACCCCGACCGGGAGTCCGGAGCCCTCGTCCCAGTGGATCGGGATCGAGGCGGCCGGCTGGCCGGTTGCGTTGACCATCGGGGTGACCCCGACCAGATCGACGTTGGCCCGCCAGGTCTCCTCGGGATCGCCGAGGTCGGTGTGCGCCCCGATGCGGGGCGGCAGATCGGTGAGGACGGGGAACGCCAGCAGGTCGAACTCACGATGGAATCGGCCCACGAGCTGGCGGACGTAGGCGGAGAGTTGGAACTCGGCGCCGTAGACCTCGGCCGCCGTGGTGTCCGTTCCCCACCGTTTCAGCCAGGCGTTCAGTGGTTCCATCTCGTCGTCCGGGAAGGGCAAGCTCGCGATAGTCGCGGCCCAGATCACCTCGAACGCCTTCGCGACGTGCCCGGGAACGTCGATCGTCACCTCGAAGACGTCGTGGCCGGCGTCCTCGAGCGCCCCGGCCATGGCGTCGAGCGCCGCCACCGAGGTGTCGGCGTAGGCAGCGATGGGCCCCTCGCGGAGCACGCCGATGCGTCGTCGTCCCGGATCGCGCTCCGCGAGCGTCGCGAAGGGCTCGTCCGGGGGCGGGGCGGCAGCGGGGTCGCCGGGGACGTAGCCCGAGATGAGGTCGAGCAGGAGGGCGGTGTCGGCCACCGTGCGGGTCAGCACCCCGGCGGTCGACAGATCCATCGCGAAGCTGCCGACGAGTGGGCCCCCGCTGACACGGAACCGCGATGGCTTGAGTCCATACAGGCCCGTGGCAGAGGCGGGGATGCGGATCGACCCGCCACCGTCCGAGGCCTGTGACACCGGGCAGAGCCCGGCTGCCAACGCCGCGGCACCGCCGCCCGACGACCCACCTGGTGTGCGGTCGGTGTCCCAGGGGTTGCGGCAGGGGCCGAACAGGTCCGGTTCGGTGTAGGGGACGCTGCCGAACTCGGGGGCGTTGGTCTTGCCGATGGGCACCATGCCCGCGGCCTTGAGCCTGGCCACCACCGCGCTGTCGAACGGGGCCGTGTTCTCCGCCATCGCCTTCGATGCCATGGTCGCCGGCTCGCCCTCGAGGAAGGCGAGCTCCTTGATCGAGACCGGGACACCGTGGAGTGGTGGTAGCTCCCCACCCGAGACGGTCTGCTCGTCCTTGTGCCTGGCCACCTCGAGGGCGCGCTCGTCGAACCGGTGGACGTAGGCGTTGAGGTCCCCGTCGTGTCGGTCGATGCGGTCGAGGTACAGCTCGGTGAGCTCCGTCGACGACACCTCCCGGCTGTTCAGGAGTGTCGCCAGCTCGGTGGCGGACGCGAACGCGAGGTCGTCGGTCACGAGGCGCGTTCCATCGCCGCCCCGTCGCTACTGACCAGCACCACGTCCCGACCTTCCTTCAGCATCGCGGACGCGCGACCGATCTGCTGCACACCGGGGAACGCCAGCGTGCCCGAGGGCGGGAGATCGTCGTCCTCGCGGACCGGGGTGGTGGCGGCGGGCAGAGTGTCCGCCACCGGAACGAGCGGGGCGCCCGGAGACCAGTGCGCCAGCGACACCGCTTCGAGCCGGGACAAGGCTTCCGCCACGAGGTCGTCGGGGAGCTGTTCCCGAGCGGCATCGAGCGTGTCGCGCCGGGCGGCGACGGCGACCGGCCCGTCCGAGAGGTCACAGACCTCCTTGGCTCGGGCCGACAACGCCTCGGTGCCGATCCTCCGTGCGCGGTCGATGATCTCGTCCTTCGTGAACCCGGCCAGGGGGCGCAACACCGTGCGCCCCACCATCTGGTCGATCTCGGCGAGATGCCGCAGTGTCTGGCTCGACACCTGCCCGACGCTCTCGCCGGTCACGAGCGCGTCCACATCGAGCCGCCCCGCGAGCCGGTCGGCGGTGGCGAACATGAGCTGCTTCAGGACGACCTGGCGCAGCCGCGACGGGGTGTGCTCGAACAGCGCCTCACGGATCGGCTGGAAGTCGACCTTCCAGAAGGTCGGGGCGTAGCCGGCCCCCCAGCGTTGCCAGAGCTGGTGGGCCACCACCATCGCGTGGTCGCTGGCGGCGCACTCGAGCTCGAAGTGCAGGAAGTGCACCGGTGAGCCGCGCCGCATGAGCATCCAGGCCGCGACCGGGGAGTCGAACCCTCCCGACAGCAGCGCCAGGGTGCGTTCCTGGGTCCCGAGCGGGGCGCCGGCGGGTCCGTCCCAGGTGCGCACGGGGACGAACCCGACGTCGCCGTAGACCTCCACGCGGACCTCGACCTCCGGGTCGTCGAGATCGACGCCAGCGGATCCGTCGAGCAGTGCGGAACCGATGCGGTCGTTGGCCTGCATCGAGCCCCAGTCGTGGGTGCCGCGGCGGCGTACCCGGACCGCGAACGTGTGGCCACGCACGCGGTCGCGGGCGAGTTCGGCGACGCGGTCGACGAGCATGTCGAGCCGCTGGGCGGGCACGTCCACGCCCAGCTCGACACGATGGACGCCGAACACCGTTGCCGCCACGTCGGCGGCGGTCTCGAGATCGGGCCCTTCGACGTACACACGGCGACCGTCCCGTACCACCTCGGCCTGCGGACAGCGCGCGGCGAGCGCTGACTCGAGGTTGCCGAGCAGGACCCGATGGAACCAGCGGGAGGTTCGGCGGGATTTCGTGTAGAGCTCGCCGGACAGCGTGATCAGCAGGCGGCGTCGAGCAGTCATGGTCGACCTCCGCGGGAACGTGTCTGGACGGTCCAAGGGTACGTGGGCGGCCGCCAGCGGCGAGTCGATGCGTCGTAGTCTCGCGCCCGACGACCGAGGACCGACATCGTGACCGATCCGCATCCGTTCCCCGACGGCCTGGAGGTCGATGCCCTGGTCGACCGCGGGCTCCAACTCGTTCCGCGCATCTGGGAGCGGGACCACACCGTGTGGCAGGACGATCCCGACGAGGTCGCGAACCGCCTCGGATGGCTCGACTGTCCGGTGACGTTCGACGAGCGCACCGGCGAGCTGTCCGCGTTCGCGGACACCGTGGTGGAGGAGGGCATCGAGCACGTCGTGCTGGTGGGGATGGGAGGGTCTTCGCTCTACCCGGACGTCCTGGCGCGGACCCACGGGGCGTCGGCCGGCCACCCCGAGCTGCACGTCCTCGACTCGACCCATCCTGCAGCCGTGGAGCGCATCGAAGACACGTTGCCATGGGAGCGCACGCTCCTCGTGGTCTCGTCGAAGTCCGGTACCACCATCGAGACCCGCAGCCACCTCGACTACTTCTGGGACGTGCTGACCCAGGAGCACGCGGGGGAGGCGGGGCGGTTCGTGGCCGCGGTGACCGACCCCGGCTCGGCGCTGGTAGAGCTCGGCGAGCAGCGCGGCTTCCGCGCGGTGTTCGAGAACCCCCCGGACATCGGTGGGCGCTTCTCGGCGCTGTCGTACTTCGGCCTGGTGCCCGCCGCCTTGCTGGGTGTCGACCTCGATGCCCATCTGCGCCCGGGCAGGGAGATGCGTGAGCGCTGCCGTGCGACCGGGCGGGACAACCCCGGGGTGGTTCTGGGCGCGTGCATGGCGGCGGCGGTGCGCGCGGGGCGCGACAAGTTGACGCTGCTGCTGCCGGACGAGATCGCGCCGTTCGCGGATTGGATCGAGCAGCTCGTCGCGGAGTCCACCGGCAAGTCAGGAACCGGCCTGTTGCCCGTGGTCGGCGAGCCCATGGGGAGCCCCGACGTCTACGGCGACGACCGGCTGTTCGTGGTGTACGGGGATCCGGACGGCGTCGACGCACTCGTCGAGGTCGGCCACCCAGTGGTCCGCCTCCCTGTCGCCGGGATCGGTGATCTCGGGGCGGAGGTGTTCCGGTGGGAGTTCGCGACTGCGGTGTGCGGGGCGTTGCTCGGCCTCAACCCGTTCGATCAGCCGAACGTGGCGGCGGCCAAGGCGGCGACGTCACGCGTGTTGGACGACGGCCTGCCGGAACTCCGGACCGAGGATCCGGAGGCTCTGGTGTCCGCGGTCGAGCCGGATGACTACGTGGCGATCCTCGCCTACGTCGACCCTGGCGCGGACCTGGTCGACGATCTCCGTCGGGTGGCGATCCGGCTCCGCGATCGGCTCCACGTGCCGGTCACCGTCGGCATCGGCCCGCGCTACCTGCACTCGACCGGGCAGCTGCACAAGGGCGGACCCGACACGGGCGTGTTCCTGGTGGTGGTCGACGACCCCGAATCCGACGAGGCGATCCCCGGTCGCGGCTACAGCTTCGGCGAACTCCTGCGTGCGCAGGCCGCCGGCGACATCGAGGCGCTGGACGACGCGGGGCTGCCCGTGGCGGTCGTGGCGCCGGACGACCTCCTTGACCTGGCCCCGTGACCGTGTAGATGGCTGCACCGAGGGGCGAGATCTCGGGCCCGGCTGGCGCCGCTGTGAGCAGCGAGACCCGGCGCGCTCACTCGCCCCGTTCGCGGCTCCGCCAGGACTCGAGGAGGCGCAGCCACACCTCGGACACGGTGGGGTAGGCGGGGACGGCGTGCCACAGCCGGTCGATCGTGACCTCGCTGACGATGGCGATCGTGGCGGCGTGGAGCAGCTCGCCGATACCGGGCCCGACGAACGTCGCGCCGACGATGATGCGCCGGTCGGTGTCGATGACGAGTTGCGCGGTACCGCCGAAGCCCTTGCCCATCAGCGCCCCGCCGGCCACCGCACCGACGTCGTGGCTCACGGTGGCGATGTCGTCGTAGCGGTCGCGGGCCTCGGCCTCGGTCAGGCCCACGCTGGCGACCTGGGGGTCGGTGAACACGACGGCGGGCATGGCGGTGTGGTCGGCCCAGGCCGGATCGGTGTCTGGATCGGCGAGGTGGTCGCCGATGAGGCGTGCCTGGTACTTGCCCATGTGGGTGAGTGGCGAGCGCCCGTTGACGTCACCGGCGGCGTAGAGCCAGCCTCCGTCCACGCCCTTCACCCGCAGGTGGTCGTCGACCTCGATCGCACCGCCGGGCTCGAGCCCCACCGTTTCGAGCCCGAGCGAGTCGCTGACGGCGCGGCGGCCGACGGCGACCAGCAGCTCGTCCGCGGTGATCTCGCTGCCGTCGTCACAGATCCCGGTCACCGGCCCGTCGGGGGCTTCTCGTTCGACCCGGATGAGCTCGGCGCCGGTCAGGACCCGGATGCCGTCGTCTTCGAGGGCGTCGCCGAGCTCGTCGCCGACGAAGGGCTCGAGCGTCGGCAGGAGACGGTCCTGCATCTCGACGATCGTCACCTCGCTGCTGCCGAGCCGCTTCCACGCCTGTGCCATCTCGACACCGACGACGCCGCCGCCGAGGACCAGCAGCCGCTCGGGGACGTCCTTGGCGGTGGTGGCATCGCGGTTGTCCCACGGATCGGCGTCCGCCAACCCCTCGATCGGTGGGTGGACGGCCACCGACCCGGTGGCGATGACGACCGCACGGTTGGCCGTGAGGACGCGCGTGGTGCCGTCCTCCTCCTCGACAGTGACCTCACGCTCGCCCGACAGGTGACCCTCGCCACGGATCAGGTCGATGCCGTTGTCCTCGAGCCACTGGACCTGGTCCTGGTCGTCCCAGTCGCTCGCGAAGGAGTCGCGGAGCTTCAGGACGCGCTCGACGTCGACGTCGCCCTCGACCGCGGCGGCGGCAGCCGGAACCCGCTCGACCGCAGCCAGGACCTCGGTGGGGCGCAGCAGTGCCTTGCTCGGCATGCAGGCCCAGTAGGAGCACTCCCCACCGACGAGCTCCTTCTCGATCACGACGGCGCTGAGTCCGTTCCGGACCGCGTAGTCGGCGACGTTCTCGCCGGTGGAGCCGGCACCGATCACGATGACGTCGTAGGTGTCGTCAGTCACGATGATGGTCCTCGTTCGGGGGGGACGTGGAGGCGTCGCCTCGTCCGTCACAACCGGTGGTGCTCATGAGTTGTTCCAACAGCCGCACCGACTCCCGGTCGGGGACTCGGGTGGTCGGGAGCTTGTGCCGAGCCCGTCGGGCGCGGTCGTGCCAGAACCCGCCTCCGGCGACCTCGTGCTCCGGCGCGGCGGCGAGCCACACCAGGGTGTCGGCCCCCTGTTCTGCATCGCGCAGCAGCGGCCCCATGACGGTCCGGAAGCCCGGCAGTGACCGGGCCACTCCGGGCGTGTCCGCCCATCCGGGATGCATCGCATGGAAGCTGATCCCCCGTGGTCCCCATCGGTCCTGGAGCAGGTCAGCCAGCACGACCTGTGCCCGCTTGGCTCTCGCATACGCCGTGGCCGGTCGGTAGTCGTCAGGGCTCTCGATCCGATCCATGTCCAGCCGTTGTGCGTACATGCCCCCGGAGGACATCCAGATCACCCGCGATGGCGCCGCCGACTCAAGCTCGGGGAGGAGCTCACAGGTCAGGAGATACGGGCCGGCCACATGGACGGAGAAGGTGCGCTCCAAGCCGTCGACGGTCTCACGCCGATCCCCGAACATGGCTCCGGCGTTGTGCGCGAGGACGTCGACCCCGTCGAGCCGGTTGCGGGCGTCAGCGGCGAACCGTCGAACCGACCCGAGATCGGTGAGGTCGGCCACCCCGTAGGTCATCGGTGCCTTCCTGTCGTCGTCCAGGCGCTCGAGGGTCCGTCGTCCCTTCTCCTCGCTGCGGACGAGCAGGTGCAGCTGCGCGCCCATCTGCGCCAGACGACGAGCGGCTGCGAGACCCAGCCCCGAGTTGGCGCCGGTGAGGACGATGCGCGCCCCCGCCAGGTCGAACTCCTCGAGGGGCCGCCAGCCGTGTAGTCGGCGGCGCACCCGCGGTCCGATCCGGGTGAACGACGGCACCACCGTGGCCTCCATGGCCGCATCGATCGCATCCGTGAACCAAGCCATGTCGGCCTTCTGAGGTCGCCTACGCGAGGTTCGGGGGCGTTGGTCGCATCGGATCGGTCAGACGGTCGGGATGCTGCCGGTGTGCTCCATGCCGAGCGCGACGCGCAGCTCGGTGGTGTTCTCGAGGGCGGTGTGGTCGAGGTTCAGCTCGTCGAGGACCTCCTCGATCGTGCCGAACTCGTCATCGCTGCCGAGGCGTTCGAGCAGTTCGACGATCTCGGGTTCGGCCTGGTTGACCCTGGCCACGCTGGCGAGGTCGTCGCCGGTGGCCGGGAACGCTGCGCCGTGCAGCGCGGCGCGGATCTCGAGGTGGGTGATCTCCATGGCGGGCTCCCCGTTGGGTAGGACGCACCGTGCATGCTCGGTGGTCCACTGCCAACCCCTCGACAGGTGGCCCATCGGGCGAAGTCGGCCGGGGTGGGGCCCCGGACGGTGACCCGACGGCCGGGGGCGGCCCCGCCGAACGGACAGTCAAGAGGCGTCAGGCAGAGGAGCCCATCGGGGTGGTGGCGTCCTCGTGCACGCTCGCCGGCCGGGCCTGCTGTCGGAGGAACCGCGTGATCTCGGCCGTGGCCTGACGAGCGGCGGCGGGCTCGACCCCCGGGAGTGACAAGAAGCCGTGTGGCACGTCGACGTAGCGTGTGAGGCGCACCGTCACCCCGGCGTCCTCGAGCTTCCGGGCGTAGGCCTCTCCCTCGTCGCGGAGCGGGTCATGCTCGGCGGTCTGCACCAGCGCAGGAGCGAGTCCGGACGCGTCCTCGACGAACCAAGGCGAGACCCGCGGGTCATCGGGCTCGACGCCACCCGACAGGTAGTGAGCGCGGAACGCATCGAGTGACCGCCGCGGCAGGATCGGCTCGTCTTCGAGCTCATGGATCGAGGGGAACGACTGGGTCAGGTCGACCGCTGGGTAGATCAGGACCTGCGCTGCGAGCTGTGACCCCGCGTCACGAGCCGCGATCGCCACCACGGCGGACAGGTTGCCGCCCGCGCTGTCGCCGGCGACCGCGAGGGGGCCCCGAGCCGTGAACGCGTCGCGGTGGTCGTGGACCCAGGTGAACACGGCGACCGCGTCGTCGTAGGCCGCAGGCGCGGGATGTTCAGGAGCCTTCCGGTAGTCAGGCGAGAGCACCTGCGCACCCACGTCCTCGGCGATCACCGTGCAGAGCCAGTCGTACAGGCGCGGCGACCCGGTGGTGTGACCGCCACCGTGGTAGAAGACGACCAGCGGCGCACCGGGGTCGATCCCGCCCGGGGTGTAGAGCCGAGCGTCGAGATCGCCGTCATGGCCGGGCACCGATCGAGTGGTGATCTCCACTGCCTGCCGGGGTGCACCGAAGAGCGAGTGTTCGATCCGTTGTCTCACCGCATCGGGGATGGGCAGACGGGGCAGATGGCTGCGACGAGCCGCTTGGATCTGTCGCAGGTTCATCTCGTCGACCCCAGGCGAGAAGCGGTCCCGGAGCTCCTCGAGGATGCGCATGCGCCAGCTGATCGTCATGAGGGCACCTTCGGGGTGGGCTCAGGAGGGTAGGCAGCGTCATCAGTACGCTCGGACGGTCCTGGCGGGGTTAGCTCAGCTGGGAGAGCGCCGCCCTTACAAGGCGGAGGCCGGCGGTTCGAAACCGTCACCCCGCACCACAGGGGTCTCACCGTTTGCGTCCGACAACACTCGGGACCCGCACTTCTCGCTCCCCGATTCCCGGTAGCCCCGGCAGCGGCCGGCAAGCGGGACCCGTTCTGCCGGGGCCTCCGGCGACTTCGGAAAACGTCCAGGGCCAAATCGGGGACACGGGTGCCCAAGTCGGTCGACGTCGATGTCCGCGACCGACCCTCCCATCAACAACATCTGACCGGCGCGGCTCAGGCTGCTGCCGGTGTGTCATCGCGCTGCAGCCACCGGTGCAGGTCGCGCACGGCGATGCGGCCGGCGCGGTTGGCGCCGATGGTCGAGGCCGACGGGCCGTAGCCGAGGAGGTGGATGCGGGGATCGCCGGCGACCTGGGTGCCGTCCATGCGGATGCCCCCGTTGTCGTCGCGGAGCTGCAGCGGCGCCAGGTGGTCCAGGGCGTGGCGGAACCCGGTGGCCCACAGGATCACGTCGGCCGCGAGGAACCGGCCGTCGTCCCACGCCACCCCGTCGGGAGTGATCCTGTCGAACATCCCCACCCGCTGCAGCATGCCGTCGGCACGCGCAGCGGCGATCTCGTCGGTCACCGCCAGGCCGGTGGCCGCGACCACGCTCTGGGGTCGGCGACCGGCGGCGACGCGCTCGGCGACCCGTCCGACGGCCTCGCGGCGGGCGTCGACGTCGAACGGCGTATCGCGCCACGCCGGCGGCGAGCGGGTCACCCACGTCGTGGTGGTGACCTCGGCCAACTCCAGCAGGTGCTGGACGGCGGAGTGGCCACCGCCGACCACGACCACGTGCCGACCGGCGAACTCGTCGGCCGACCAGTAGTCGGCGGTGTGCAGCTGCTCGCCCGCGAAGTCCTCCATGCCCGGGTAGCGGGGCCAGAACGGGTGGGTCCACGTGCCGGTCGCGTTGACCAGCCCGCGGGTGGCCCACCTGCCGGCGTCGGTCGTGACCACCAGCCGGCCGTCGCCGCTCTCCTGGACCGTCTCGACCTGCACGGGCCGGAGTACGGGCAGATCGAAGGTGGCTTCGTAGCGGCCGAAGTAGTCGCCGACGACCTCGCTGGACGGCCGCTCCGTCATGTCATCGGTCACCTCGAGGTCCAGCCCGGGCAGCGGGTGGATCCCGTGCGCGCCGCCCAGTGTCAGCGACGGCCAGCGGTGCCGCCACGCCCCGCCGGGCCCGTCGTTGCCGTCCAGCACCACGAACTGTTCGTGGGGCACCAGCCCCCGGCGGTGCAGGAAGTACGCCGCGGACAGGCCGGCCTGCCCAGCACCGATCACGACGACGTCGATGGTCCGCATCGGTCAGTTGACCACGAACGAGCGCTTGGCCAGGCCCATCCAGAACCCGTCGATCGGCTGGTCGTCGGGTCCCTGTTCGGGGTCGGACATCCCCAGCGTGACGAACATCGGAGCGAAGTGCTCGATGGTCGGATGCGCGTACGGCATGCCAGGCGCACGATCGCGGAACGCGGCCAAGCTCTCCACGTCACCGGCCGTCAGGATCTCGTGGGTCCAGGCGTCGAACTCGCGTGACGAGCTGGGCATCCGGTCAAGGGACCGGACCAGCGGCGAGTCCATGAGGTTGCCTCCGTTGGCGGTGGGAGAGGGGGGTGCGGCCGCACCGCGGCGGGTACGGCCGCAGGTGGGGACGTTCAGGCGGCAGGACCGACGAGCTTCCAGCCGGACTGCCAGGGCAGGTCGCGCTGGGCGTTGCGAGCGATGTTGAGATAGGCCATGCCTTCCAGGTAGCGGGCGTGGCGGAGGCCGCCTACGTCGATCGTTCGATAGCCGGTGGCCTCCAGCAGGTCGGCCACGACCTCCTTCGCGCCGTCGTCATCGCCCGCGATGTAGCCGTCGAGCTGGACCCCGTCGACCTCAGGGTCGGCCTGGTTGCCGGCGAAGACGGTGTTGAAGGCCTTGACCACCCGAGCGGCGGGGGCGGCGGCCTGAACACGTTGGGCGCCAGCCGGACCCTCGTCGGTGACGAGACCGGAGAGGTCGTCGGCCAACGGGTTGGTCGCGTCGATGACGATGGTGTCGGCGAGCTCGTTGGCGATGCTGTTCACCAGCTCCTCGGTGATGCTGAAGGGCACCGCGAGGGCGACCACGTCCGCGTCGCGGGCCGCGGCGGCGGTGTCGGTCGTGGTGATCGCACCATCGACCTTGGCCGCGAGTGTGTCGAGCGCGTCCTGGTCGACGTCGGCGACGATCACGTCGTGGCCGGCCGCGGTGGCGGCGGCGGCGATGGAGGTCCCGACGTTGCCGGATCCGATGACTGCGTACTTCATGATGTGCTCCTCTGGTGGTGGTTCGTTGATGGGGGTGATTGGGGGAGGTGGGGCGTCCAGCCGCGCGCTGTCGTGTGCGGGCCGGACGCCCGGCGGGGGGCGGCTCAGTACTTGTAGGACTGGCCACCGTCGATGGTGATCACCGCCCCGTTGACGAACGGCGCCTCACCGGAGAGCAGGAACGCGACCAGGGCTGCGACTTCGCGGGGTTCGCCGAAGCGCTGCATCGGGTTGGCGGAGACGAACTCCTCACCGACCTGCTCCCAGTTGTCCTCGTCGATCTGCTTGAGCGAGTTCTCGACCATCGGCGTCATGATCGCGCCCGGTGCGATGGCGTTGATCGAGATCCCGAACTGGCCGTACTCGATAGCCGAGTTGCGGGTAAGGCCGACCACGCCGTGCTTGGACGCGGCATAGCCGGACTGGTTGCCGACACCGCGGATGCCGCCGACCGAGGCGGTGTTGACGATCGCGCCGTACCCCTGCGCGTGCATGACCTCGAGGACTGCCGCCATGCCGTGGAACACACCGTTGAGGTTGATCGACACGACCTTGTCGAACTCGTCGCTGCCGAAGTCCTCGGTGAGGTTCTGCGTGCCCTCGATGCCGGCGTTGTTGAAGAAGCCGTCGATCGAGCCGAACTCGGCCACGGCGGTCTCGACGTAGCCCCGGACCTGGGCCTCGTCAGCCACGTCAGCGACCTCGGTCAGGATCCGGCCGGCCGCGCCGGCCGATTCCAGGTCGTGCTTGGTCTGCTTCAGTCCCTGGTCGTCGATGTCGACCAGCAGCAGGTCGGCGCCCTCGCTGGCGAGTCGCTCCGCCGCGGCTCGCCCGAGGCCGGAGCCTCCGCCGGTGATGATCACTGCCTTGCCTTCGAAGCGGGTCATGTCCCGTCCCTTCTTTTTTGGTTGATGCGTCAAGTATATATTGAAGCGTCAACTAATGCAAGTGCCTGCCCCCATCCCGAACGATCGCGGGCCGCCCCGCCGGCGACGACTCCGCAGAGCACCCCGACCCTCGCCGAGAAGCTCACCTCGCTGCCATGATCAGGTTCGTGCAAGCCTTTCGATGCGTGGTCTCCGGCGCTTTCGTCGCTGGCGGTTCTGCCTTCGCCGGAACGCAAGGAACGGATAAGGAGCGCGATATCGCCTCTTGGAGTCCTGGTCGCACCGTGGTGAGCATCAGCGCAACGGAAGAATGCATGTTCAAGAGAACCCTGCTCCTCGCCCTGACCGCTCGGCTGGGGGTGGGTGGCTCTCCGTCTCTCCCCCAGCCGCGCGAGGGCCCTCGTGGAGAGCCAGTGGCTCTCCTACGACTCGTCCCCCAGCCGTCGCCGCATCATCCGTACGTAGAGGCTCGGAACCAGACGATGGAGGAACCGCGCCACTTTGGACACGCGCCCCGGATGGGTCCTTGGCTGCCTTCGATCGACTGCCCGGACGATGTCGTCCGCGACCTGCTCGGCGGTGAGCAGCCTGCCGGCGACCGTCCGAGCAGTGCGACTGGAGTCGTTCACGTCCTCGGGGCTGGTTCTGAGGAACGTCGGGAACACCAGGGTGAGTCCGATGCCGTCGCGCGCGAGCTCGTGGCGGATGGACTCGAACATCCCGGTGACCGCATGCTTGCTGGCGACGTAGGCGGGGCGTCCGGCGACCGGCGCGAACCCGGCCACACTCGAGATCACGACGAGATGCCCCGAGCTGGCTTCCAGTGTCGGCAAGGCGGATCGGGCCGTGTGGAGGGCGCCGTGGAAGTTCACGTCCATGACGCGCCGGAACACCTCGTCCGAGGTCCCGCGGAAGCCGCCGATCGCGGTCACTCCGGCGTTGACGACCACGACGTCGATCCGTCCGAGCCGCTCGACCGTGTCGGCGATCACCCGCTCCATGTCCGCCGCCACGGTGACATCCCCGGGACCCCAGATCTCGACATCCAGTCCAGGTGGGGGTCGTTCGACGAGGTCGGTCCCCGCCGTGCGGGCTCCCGCCCGTGCGAAACGACGGAGCAGTGCGGAGCCGATCGCGCCGGCGGCGCCGGTGACCAGGACGACGCGGTCGTGATCAGCCATCGATCGGCCTCCGTGCACGGGCTCCCTGGTAGCGCCCGTAGACCTCCCGGCTGGAGTAGGTCGGGATCCCCGGGAAGTCGGCCTTCAAGCGGCGGTTGTCGAGCACCGGCCGGTAGCGCAGGAAGTCCACCTGCTCCGGTCCGTACTGGGTGAGCCGCAGCCGTGACAGCAGAGCGAGCCCGCCCCGCAGCAACCCGACCGGAAGTGGTACGAAGGGTTTGCCCTCCAGCGTTGCGATGTCCCGCAACGTCACGACGCCGTCTCCGGCGAGGTTGTAGATCCCCTCTGTCTGGGCGGTGACACCCCGCGCGATGACCTCGGCGACGTCGCGGTCCCAGATGAACACGAACGGAACCTCCACGCCTCGAAGACCGAGCACGACGGGCAGGGTGAACAGATCGGTGATGAGGTTGTCGGTGGCGTCACCGAGCACGGTGCCGGGCCGGAGGACCAGTTGCGCGAGGGCGGGGTGTTGCCGCCGGTACCGCGCCGCCAGCGCTTCGACCTCGGCCTTGTGGCGGCTGTAGGCGAACGCAGCGCTTCCTGGCACGGGATCGTCCTCGGTGAGCAGCCGACCCTGGTTGCGAGGGTGGTAGCCGTAGGCAGCGCCGGACGAGGCGATCGTGATGTGGCGAACGCCGGTTGCGATGCAGGCGGCGAGGACCCGCTCGGCTCCTCCGACCTCGATGTCGTAGAGGGTGGCGTCGTCCATGTGCGGGGGTGGGTTCACGATCGCCGCGAGATGGACCACCGCATCGATCTCGTGATCGGCCAGTAGGCCACCGAGGTCGGCTATGCGGATGTCGCCCGTCTCGTAGTGCACGCCGTCGACGGGTCGCGCTGGGTCGGTCACGTCGAGGGAGACCAGTTCCGGGACACCCCGGTCAGCCAGCGCCTCGAGGGCGGGCGTGCCGAGGTACCCCGCGCCACCGGTGACCAGGACGGACGTGACGGGGGCCTCGTCCTCGTGGTCGCGGTCGCCTCCGCCAGCTCTCACGTCGGTGCTTCGTGGGGGACCGGTTCGGCGGGGCGGGCGTCCCAGAACTTCGCGAGCGTCATCCCCGAGATGATGTGCCAGATCCCCCACCAGGCGGCGACCAGCGCCATCCCGCCCAGGCCGTCGAAGAACGAGAAGATCAGCGCGAGGGCGAGCGCCGAGTTCTGGATGCCGACCTCGACCGCGATCGCCCGGCGGTCGTATTCGGGCAGGCCGAACGCGACCGCGGCCCCGTACCCCGAGCCGAGCGCGATGGCGTTGTGCAGCAGGACGGCTACCGCGACGAGCCCGATGTAGTCGAGGAAGTTCTGGAAGTTCGCGGCGAAGGCTGCCGCGACGAACAGGACGAAGAACCCGATCGACGCGATGCGGATCGGTCGGTACAGCCGGTCGGCGAGCGCTGGCTTCCTCGCCTGGAGGGTGATCCCGGCCGCGACGGGCAGCGCCAGCAGGACCATGATCGTCAGGGTCAACTCGATCGGATCGAGGCTGATCTCGGTCAGCAGTGCCCGGGTGTCCGGCTGGAGCGAGCCCCAGAAGGAGAAGTTGAGCGGCGTCATGACGGTCGCGAGCAGCGTCGATGCGGCCGTCATCCCGATCGACAGCATCGTGTTGCCCTTGGCGATGTGGGTGATGAAGTTGGAGATGTTGCCGCCAGGGGAGGAGCCGACCAGGATCATCCCGAGCGCGATCGATGGGGCGGGGTCGAGCACCAGGGTCAGCACGTACGTCAGTGCCGGCAGGGCGAGGAACTGCGCGCCGAGCCCGATCAACGGCCCCCTCGGGTCGCGGATCACCCGTCGCAGGTCGGCGATGCGCACATCGAGGGCGATGCCGAACATGATGAACCCCAGGATCACGTTCAGAAGCAGGATCGTGCTCGTGTTGAAGTTCAGGGTCAGCTGGTCCACCGGCGCGGCGGCACCCAGCAGCGCGGGGAGCTCGTTCATCCCCCCGGCTCCTGGTGCATCTTCTTGAAGGTGCGCAGGGCCGGAGCCCACAGGTGCTGGTTCCGATCGACGTCCACGTGGATGACGGCGGGGCGCCCCGACCCGTGTGCACGCTCGAGGGCGGGAGCCAGGTCGGCGGGGCGTGAGACGCGGTCACCGTGGGCGCCCATGGCTCGCGCCAGCGCGTCGTACTCGATCTCGTGGAAATCGGTGTAGATGGTCTCGTCCTCGCGCAGGCCCTGGTCGAAGAGGAGCTTCTTGGCCACGGTCTTGAGCGGCTTCGCGGCGATCTGTTGCGACATCTTGACCATGCCCCAGGCGCGGTCTGCGAGCACGAGATAGATCACCGGCAGGTCGTGCCGCACCGCGGTCTCGACCTCCTGAGGGTGCATCCCGAAGGCGCCGTCGCCGATGATGCAGCAGACCGTCCGGTCGGGCGCCGCGACACGGGCTCCGAGTGCCTGGCTCACGCCCGCCCCGAGCATCCCGAACTTGAAGGTCGAGACGATCGAGCGGGGGGTGCGGGCCTCGTGGAAGAAGTTCGCCCAGACCGTGGTGTTGCCACCGTCGAACACCCAGACCGTGTCGTCGGGCAGCACCTCCTGCGCGGTGGCCGGGACGCGAGCCGGGTGGAGCGGCTCACGATCGTCCTCCAGGGCTCGGTCGAGCTTGCGGCGCTCCTCGCGTCGGGAGGCCGAGTACTCCTCGAGTCGACTGCGGCGGGAGGAGAGCAGCTGGTCGTTCTGCCGGCCATCGAGGGCGTCGAGCAGCTGGCCCAGTGCCAGCTTGGCGTCAGCCAACACGGCGACGTCGGTTGGCTTGTTGCGCCCCATCGCCGCGTCGTCGACGTCGACCTGGATGTGCTTCTGGTGGTCAGGCGAGGCCCAGTTCGGTGGTTTCCCCCACCAGTCGGTCTCGCCGATCCGGGAGCCGACGGTGAGCACGACGTCGGCGTCGTTGCGCACGCGGTCCACCAGGTCCACAGCGGTCATCGGGATGGCGTGCGGTGAGGTCTCAGGCACGGCGCCCCGCGCTGCCCAGCTCGTGGTCACCGGTGCCTCGAGCTGCTCGGCGAGTCGCCGCAGCTCCTCCTCGGCACCTGCGTGGTAGACGCCGTACCCCGCGTGGATCAGGGGTTGCGCGGCGTCGGCGAGCAGACCCGCGGCCTCCTCGATCACCCTCGGGTCCGGCGACAGGTTCGTGGTGCGTCGGTAGCGGTGTGGCGGCCGGATCTGGGTCTCGTCGATGGGGCCATCCCCGTTGAGGACGTCCTCCCCGATGTCGAGATGAACGACCCCGGGTCGCCCACTCCACGACTCCCGAAGGGCTCGGCGGAGGAGTTCGGGGACACGGTCACGGGTCGGCGCATGTCCCGACCACTTCGTCATGGGGCCCGACACGCCGACCTGGTCGAAGTACTGGAAGGTGCCGCCCCGATCGGGATAGCTGATGCCGGCGCGCCGGCTCGAGGTGATGAGCAGCACCCGGTTGCCCTCGCCGTTCTCGACCGCGACGCCGGGCAGGATGTTCGCGACACCCGGGCCGTTGCTCGCGATGCAGACGCCCAGCCTGCCGGTCAGCCGCGCGTAGGTTCCCGCCATGTGGGCTGCGGAGGTCTCGTGGCGGGGCGAGATGAGGTCGATGCCGTGTTCGGGCAGACGCGAGTACAGCCCGAAGTAGGTGCCGTCGACGATGCCGAACACCTTCTCGACGCCTTCGGCAGCCAGCATGCGGGCGACGATCTCGCCACCGGGACCCTTGCTTGCCATGCTTCTCCTCCCACGTGTGCCCGTCCACCCTCGGAGCACCCGGTGAGGCGCACCGTAGATGAGCTCGGTGCCCCTCGGGCTCCGGGTCTCAGGAGGCTCCCTCCTCGACCGATCGCAGGCGCCACACGGTGTCCTGCGCGGAAGGGTGAGGGAGTCGTGCGTCGGGCCACTCGACGTCGACCGCGAGCCCCCGTTGGTGGTCCTGTCGACAGCAGGAGCTCGGTTCGGTCCCGCAACTCCGTACCTGTCCATCTCGCGGCCCTAACCTCTGGCGAGAGAACCGAGGAGGGAAGGTCGCGATGGAGGTGCTGTTCCTCGTCCTCGGGGCCGTCGTCGCGGCCGGGGTCTTCTTCTACAACCACTGGCGGAAGCAGAAACTCGACGAGGCCTGGCGCACCATGCTCAAGCGTGACGGGCTGACCGCTACCTACACCCCATGCGGTCGCAGCTCGGTCGAGCTGATCCTGTTCCGGGCCTTGCCGCAGGGGGACCGCAACTACGGCGTGGAGCACGCCGCGACGGGACCGGTCGAGATCAGTCTCGGGGAGCAGCGGGTCACCGCCGAGTGTGCTGCGTTCGTGTGGTGGTGGGAGGTTCGCCAACAGAGCACCGACGCGAAGGGACACACCAGCACGCGGTACGCGAAGCGCACGGAGGTGGTCGGCATGCTCCAGGTGCCTTACCAGCTCCCATCGGTGTCGATCGCCCCCGAGAGCCTGCTCGCGAAGCTCGGTATCGGCGGTCGCGGGGACTTCCAGGTCGAGTCGGAACGGTTCAACTCGCGGTTCGACGTGCGGGTGTCGGAGCCGGAGCTCGGTATCCGGCTGCTCGACCCGTCGTTCCAGCGGTTCCTGCTCGAGATGTTCGACGGGCGTCAGATCGAGCTCGCCTTCGACTCGATCCTCGTAGCCGGCGACCCGGCGGGCGAGGACGCGAGCCTGTTCGGCGAGGTCAAGGAGCTGCCCGGAGCCCGTCGCGACGTCCAGCTCGTCGCATCACGTATCCCGGCGTCGTTCTGGCGGGCCCTGCGACACGACGGCCGTGACGCCGGCGGCGAGACCGACCGATGACGGGGCTCTGGATCGCGCTGGGCGTCGTCGGGCTCCTGGGGCTGTACGTCGTCGTGGCATACAACCGGTTCATCGCGCAGCAGCAGTCGATCGCGTCCACGTGGTCCGGCATCGACGTGCAGCTCCAGCGCCGTCACGACCTCATCCCGAACCTGGTCGAGACCGTGAAAGGGTACGCGGCCCACGAACAGCAGGTGCTCGAGGCGGTCGTCGACGCTCGGGCGCGGGCGGTGAACGCTGACCGGGATCCCGGTGCCGGCCCGGAGGAGCAGGCTCGTGCCGAGAACATCCTCACCGGTGCACTCCGGCGCCTGTTCGCGGTCGCCGAGGGCTATCCAGATCTCAAGGCGTCGCGGAACTTCCTCGAGCTCCAGCACCAACTGACCGAGACCGAGGACCGGATCGCGGCTGCCCGCCGCCTCTACAACATCGAGGTGCAGCACTACAACCGGCGGCTCGAGTCGGTTCCTTCGAACCTGATCGCCGCGGTCTTCGGCTTCGAGCGCGCGGCCTACTTCGAGATCGAGGATCGCGCGGCCGTCGCTGCGCCCCCCGACACGAGCTTCTGAGGTCACTCCTCGCGGAGGAGCTCGCGGGCGATGATGTTGCGCTGGATCTCGGAGGTGCCTTCGTAGATGCGTGGGGCGCGGACCTCGCGGTAGAGACGTTCGAGGAGATGGCCCTTCTGCAGCGCCCGCGCCCCGAGGATCTGCACCGCCGCGTCCACGACGAACTGGGCACTCTCGGTCGCGTACAGCTTGGCCATGGCCGACCGCTGGGTGATCTCTTGTTCGCGACCCTCGTCGTAGACGGAGGCGGCTTCGTGCACCAACAGCCGGCTTGCTTCCGTCCGGGTCGCCATGTCTGCGAGCTGATGGGAGACGCCCTGGAACCGCCCGATGGGGCGTCCGAAGGCCTCCCGCTCCCGGGCCCACTCGGCGGCGGTCTCCAGCGCCGCCTGCGCCATCCCGACCGCGAAGGCCCCGACCGACGGGCGGAACAGGTCGAGCGTGCGCATGGCCACGCGGAAGCCGTGGTCGACCTCTCCGAGCACCTCGTCGGGCTCGACCCGGACGCCGTCGAACTCGAGGTGGCCGATGGCGTGTGGTGCCAGCAGCTCCACCGGCGCGCCCGTCAGGCCCTCCCGGTCGCCGGGGATCGCGAACGCGGTGACGCCTCGGGCCCCGGCATCAGCGGTGGTCCGGGCGAAGACGGTGTAGAGGTCGGCGTCGGGTGCGTTGCTGATCCAGGCTTTCTCGCCGTCGAGCCGCCAACCGTCGCCGTCCTGGTCCGCGACGAGCTCGATGGCGGCCGCATCCGATCCTGCGTTCGGCTCGGTCAGTGCGAACGCCGCGACCACCTCACCGGAGGCGATCGCGGGGATCCACCGCCCCGCGAGCTCCTCGCTGCCCGACTGGAGGATCGGATACCCACCCAGGCCCTGCATCGCGAGGGCTGTCTCGGCCTCCGGGACCTCGGTCGCGATCCCTTCGCGCAGCAGACAGAGCGTCGTGGCGGACACCTCCTGGTCGCTCGTGCCACCGAGCCGGCGGGGGAACAGTCGGGGGAGGAGGCCACACTCGGCCAGCGCGTCGATGAGGGGTCGGTTGACCCGCCCGGGGTTCCCGGCGTGCGCCGGCTCGGCCAACTCCTCGCGCGCGGTCCGTCGGATCGCGGTGATGTCGAGATCCATGCGTCCCCGGTCGCTGGTGGCCCCGTCTACGCTAGCCCGGCCAGGGTTCGACCACAGGGGGTGGCCGTGGCTGGGGCAGGGGTCGTGCTCGTCGTGTTGATCCTGGGTGCCTTCTTGGTCATGGCCGCGGCACTGTGGCTCCGGGTGGTCGCCGGGTTCTGGCGGCGGAGGTGGCGACGGTGGCGCCATCGGGACGATCGGCCCGAGGCCGCGCCCCGTACCTGACCGCCGGCAGGCCCGAGAGCTCGCGCACCCACGTCCGCTGGTCACGTCGAGGTCGGTGGCGTGGTTGGATGGAGGTCCGCGACGAGGAGCCGTTGGTGCAGATCGGTGTGGGACTGCCGTCGACCGTGCCGGGTGTCGACCCCGGGGCGATCGTGGAGTGGGCGGCCGCGGCGGAAGCGGCGGGCTGCTTCTCGAGCATCGGCGTGCTCGACCGCATGGTCTACGACAGCTACGACCCGATCGTCTCGCTGTCATCAGCCGCTGGGGTGACCGACGATCTCCGGCTCGTCAGCATGATCGTGGCGAGTCCGCTGCGCTCGACCGGCGTACTGGCCAAGGAGGCCGCATCGCTGCACGCCCTGTCCGGCGGGCGGCTGACGCTCGGGGTCGCGCTTGGCGCCCGCGAGGAGGACTACGAGGTCGCGGACTCCGACTGGTCGCGGCGCGGCCGCATCCTGACCGAACAGCTCGAGACCTTGCGAAACGTCTGGGAGGACGCCGGGATCGCCCCATCGGCGATGAGGGGCACCCCCGACCTGCTCGTGGGCGGGCTGTCCGGCAATGCCTACCTGCGAGTGGCGCGCTACGCCGACGGTTACGTCCACAACGGCGGTCCCGCCCGCGCCTTCGCGTCCGCGGCACGGAAGGCCCACGCCGCCTGGCAGGAGGCGGGCCGCCCCGGGGAGCCGCAGCTCTGGGGACAGAACTACATCGGTCTCGGCGACCCCGAGGCGGGACGTGAGTACCTGCTGGACTACTACGCGTTCACCGGTCCGTTCGCCGAGCGGATCGCGCAGGGGCTGCTCGACTCGCCGATGGCGGTCAAGGACATCGTCCGCGGCTACGAGGACGAGGGCTGCGACGAGCTGATCCTCTTCCCGACCACTCCAGATCTCGACGAGCTGCATCGGCTCGCCGAGATCGTGAGCTGAGGAAGGAGGCGGCGGGTGCGGTTCGGTGTGATCGGCGGAGGCCCGGCAGGGCTCTACTTCTCGATCCTGATGAAGCAGGCCGACCCTTCCCACGAGATCACCGTCGTCGAGCAGAACCCGGCCGGGGCGACCTACGGCTGGGGCGTGGTGTTCAGCGTCGACACGCTGTCCGAGCTACGGGACGCCGATTACGGCACCTGGCTCGAGATCGACGATCACATCGTCCGCTGGGACGCGCTCGACATCCGCTACCGGGATCGCGACATCCGCGCCTACGGCCACGGGTTCTCGGCCATCTCCCGGAAGGTCCTGCTGCAGCTCCTCCAGCAGCGCGCCGCTGACCTGGGAGTCGAGCTCCGCTTCGAGGAGGAGGTCGACGGCCCAGACGCGTTCCCCGACGCCGAGGTGATCGTCGCTGCCGATGGCGTCCACTCGAAGGTCCGGACGGCGCTCGAGGAGGAGCTCGGCACCGAGACGCTCGAGCACCCGACCCGGTTCGTCTGGTTCGGGGCGGACCTCGCCTTCGACGCGTTCACGTTCATCTTCCGCGAGACCGACCACGGGCTGTTCACGGTCCACAGCTATCCCTTCGACGAGTCCACCTCGACCTTCATCGTCGAGGTCACCGAGGACACCTGGCGGAACGCGGGGTTGGACCAGATGACAGAGGACGAGTCCCTCGCGTTCTGCCAGGACCTGTTCGCCGACCACCTGGGCGGGGCGGACCTGTTGTCGAACAAGTCGATCTGGCGACAATTCACGACGGTTCGGAACCGGCACTGGCACCACGGCAACGTCGTGCTGGTCGGCGATGCGGTGGCGACCGCTCACTTCACGATCGGCTCGGGCACCAAGCTCGCGATGGAGGACGCGGTGGCGCTGTCGAAGGCGTTCGTCGCTCACGGCGACGACCTCTCGGCGGTGTTCAGCGAGTACGAGTCCGAGCGTCAGATCCCGACGGAACGCTTCCAGCAGGCCGCCATCGACTCGGCCGACTACTTCGCCAACGTCTCGCGCTACGTCGGCTTCGCTCCCGAGCCGTTCACCATGAACCTCCTGACGCGCTCGGGGCGCATCACCCACGCCGACGTCGAAGCCCGCGACCCCACCATCGCCAACCGGGTCGACCGCTGGTTCCACGAGGACGCGGTCGGTGCCGACCCGTCGGATCGTGTCGTCGTGCCGCGGCCGTCCGCAGTGCCTCTCCAGCTGGCAGAGGGCCTGGAGCTCCCCAACCGGGTCGTCGCCACCCAGGCGCCCCGCGACGACTCCTCCGACGGTGTCGTCGGAGAGGGCACCCGCGCCGCGCTGGTCGGGGCGGCGGGGCTCGGAGCCGGACTCGTGGTGACCGAGCCCGTGGCGGTGTCCGCGCACGGGCGCATCACCCTGGGCAGTCCGGGTCTCTACGAGGAGGAGCACGTCGCGACCTGGCGCAAGGTCGTCGATGAGCTCCACGATGCCGGCACGCGGGTGGCGCTGCGATTGAGCCATTCGGGACGACGCGGATCCATGCGGCCCCGGGAGGGTGGGCTGGACCGGCCCTTGCGGGGCGCCGACCGCTGGACCACCCTCGCCCCGTCCCCGATCCCCTACACCTCCACGACGCCCGCTCCGGCGGCCGTCGACGCTCAACGGTTCGGTGACGTCCGCGACGACTTCGCCGCTGCGGCCCGGGCGGCACGCGACGCCGGCTTCGACCTTCTGCTCCTCGACTGGTCCGATGGCTACCTGCTCGCGAGCTTCCTCTCGCCCCTCACGAACCAGCGGGACGACGAGTTCGGCGGCGACCTCGACGGCCGCATGCGCTGGCCCCTCCAGGTCCTCGACACGGTGAAGGGGGAGTGGGGCGGGGCGCTCGGGGTGCGGCTCGTGATGGACGACCGGGTGCGGGGCGGGCTGAGCCCCGACGACGGCGTCGAGATCGCGCGCCGCCTGGGGGAGCGCGGGGTCGGGGTGATCGACGCGGTCGCCGGCCACACCGTTCCCCGCGGTGGCGGGGAGTACCGGCGGCTGTACCGCGTGCCGCTGGCCGACCGCGCCAGGAACGAGGCCGGCGTTCGTTCGATCGCTTCCGGTGCCATCACCACCCTCGACCAGATCGACACGGTCGTGTCGGCGGGCCGTGCCGACCTCTGTCTGCTCGATCCCAGCCGCTACCAGCAGCCCCGCATCCGCTGACGGAGAGGTTCACCTTGGTGCGTTTCCGCGCTTCCGCCCCGTTCACCGACGACTGGCCACACTTCGACCTCGCTGTCGACGACGGTGTCGGCACGGTCACCTTCACCCGCCCCGATCGCCTCAACGCCTTGACCCTCGACGTCTACGCCGACCTGCGGGACCTGCTCGGCGAGCTCGAGCACCGCGACGACGTCCATGCGCTCGTGATCACGGGGGAGGGGAAGGGGTTCTGCTCCGGCGGCGACGTCGAGGACATCATCGGTGAGCTGCTCGAGCATGGCGACAACCGACGGGTCACCGACTTCACACGCATGACCGGGACGGTGGTGCGCCGCATGCGGGAGCTACCGATCCCGATCATCGCGGCGGTCAACGGCACGGCGGCGGGGGCAGGTGCGGTGATCGCGCTGGCTGCTGACCTGCGTGTGGTGGCCGAGTCCGCCTCGTTCCACTTCCTGTTCACCAAGGTCGGCCTGGCCGGAGCGGACATGGGCTGTGCCTACCTGCTGCCGCGGGTCGTCGGACTGGGTCGAGCCACCGAGATGCTGCTGTTCGGCGACCGGATCGACGCCGAGACCGCGGAGCGCTACGGACTCGCGAACGTCGTCACGCTCGACGGTGAGGTGGCGGAGGTCGCCACCGGGTGGGCGCGGCGGCTCGCCAACGGCCCCACCTTCGCGATCGCGGCCACCAAGAAGCTCATCAGCCGCGAGCTCGACATGGACCTGGCCTCCTCGATCGAGATGGAGGCGTTCACCCAGGCGTTCCTCATGCGCAGCGAAGACCACGCCGAGTTCTTCGCCGCACGCCGCGAGGAGCGCGCCCCCGACTGGAAGGGCCGTTGATGGCCGAGTCACCGCACGAGTTCCTGCAGCCCGACGGGCTCATGCCGGCGCGCGGGTTCTCGCACGTCGCCGTTCCCGCGGCCGGGCGGACCGTCTACGTCGCCGGTCAGACCGCCCATGACGCCGAGGGTGTCATCGTCGGTGAGACACACGCCGAGCAGTGGGCCCAGGCGTTGAAGAACCTCGTCACGGCACTCGACGCCGCCGGGGCCGAGCCCGGGCAGATCGTGTCGATGCAGATCTACGTGACCGACATCCACGCCTACCGCCGGTCACTCACCGAGATCGGCGAGGCGTGGAACGAGTCCCTCGGCCGCCACTACCCGGCGATCTCGCTGTTCGGGATCGACGCGCTCGTCGCTCCGGAGGCAGAGGTCGAGATCGTCGCCACGGCGGTCGTGCCGGAGTAGCGGGGCGTTCCCCCGAACCCGCTGGACCGGTCGTGCTGCCGATGATGCTCGGCGAGTAGACGGTCGCGTCCCCTCCGATCGGCCCGAGGTAGCATTCGTGCCGGCAGAGCGCAAGCGCCACAGGAGGGGACTCATGAGCGCAGAGATGGCCGGTCGTGTGCCGGCTCCAGCACGTTGGATCCGCGTGATCACGCTCATCGGCGGGGGGTTGTTCGCGCTGTGGGGGCTGTGGGCACTGCTCGCGCCCCGCTCGTTCTTCGACGCCCTGGCCACGTTCGAGCCCTACAACCCGCACTTCCTGCACGACATCGGGGCGTTCCAGCTCGGTCTCGGTGCCGTGCTGCTCCTCGCCGCGTTCCCTCAGAGGATCGACGGCCTCGCGGCGGCGCTCGTGGGGGTGGGACTGGGTGGGGTCGCACACGTCACCGCGCACGTCGTGGACGCCGACCTCGGCGGTACCCCGGAGACCGACATCCCCTTCCTCGGTGTCCTCGCGCTGGCGCTACTGATCGCCGGCGTCGCGCGACTCCGCACCCGGGACGAGATCGCGGGCCCACAGGACCGTGACGGCGCCCCTGGCTGAGGTCATCCCGGCGGGGTCAGCCGTCCGCGCTCGAACCGGCGAGCTCTGCTTCGAGCAGTGTGCGGAAGTGCTCATCGATCGGCGCGGAGCCGTTCTCGCCGACGAGGACGAGCACGCTCTCGGCGGTGGCGACACAGCGGTCCCCGTCGAAGACGCCGTTGCCGATCGTGATCGAGCTGGTCCCGATGGCGAGGAGCGCCGCGCCGACCTCGAGTTCGGCGGGGTAGTGCAGCTCGGCGCGGTAGTGGATCGCGAGGTGTCCGAGCACCATCGGTCGCATCCCGCTGTCCGTGCGGCGCGCGAGCTCGTGGCCGTAGTCGACGCGGCCGCTTTCTACGTACGCCGCCACCGCGACGTTGTTGACGTGCCCGACCAGATCCGTGTCGCTGAAGCGGACGCGCTCGCGCACCCAGAACCGGTAGGTGGATCGATCCGTCAGATCGACCTCGTCGTTCGCCATCGGGTCTCCGGTAGTCGACACCCTCGACCACGCTAACCGAGCAGGCCCGGAGGGACCGGCGCCGCGGACCGGTCAGGCCGGGGTGGGGGCAGAGGAGCGCTCCGGCCGCTGATCGGAGCCACGCGAACGTTGCTCCGTGGGTCGTGGGGTCCGCCGCAGGGCACGGATCCCGGTCGCGATCACGGTCACGTGCACGACGATGAAGCCCAGATAGAAGGCGTCCGACGCATAGTCGCGCGAGATGAACCACAGATCGTCGAGGATCCCCGCCACGATCTCGTGCCCGATGACGAGGTGAGCGAACAGCCGGTTGCGGATCGGGTCGCGTGACGCGACGAGGAGCACCGCCCCCAACGGGATGAGGGTGGCGCCGAACGTCGCCATCCAGTCGAGCAGGAACGCGTAGGCGGGCGTGCCGATCTCGATGTCCCCACCCGTGTACACCGAGTCCAGCATCCCGAAGGACTCGATCATCGGTCCGTTGATCCAGGGCAGCAGCCGGATCCCCATGACCAGATAGAAGATCCCGACCGCAACCAGCCAACGGCGCATCGTTTTCGTGTTCTCCATGCCGGCGCTCCTCGTGAGGTCGCGGGCACGCTACGACCATCCTCCGCCACGCCACCATCCCCGGTTCTGGGGATTCCCGATGAGGAACCGCAGGCGTTGTGATGTCAGTTGGCTGCGACGACACGCGTGTCGCGCACCGGCACTAGGTTGGCCGACCATGGAGTTCGCTGTGCTCGACGACAGAGCGACCGAGATCGCGAGGAGCGACCGGGAGCTCGAGGACAAGTGCTTCGCGTTCGATGAACTCCTGCGGTGTGAGCTCGACTACGCGGTCGCTGCCTGGGCGACGCACGATCCGGCGACCGGGCTCTTCACCTCCTGCACGCTGTCCGGCATCCCGAAGGACGTGCAGCGGGAAGCCCAGGTCTTCCGTCACGAGTTCACCGACGGCGAGCCCGCCACCGTGCCGTCGTTGATCTCGAGCGGTGGGACCGTGACCGTCCTCAGCGATGTCACCGGGGGTGACCTCATGTCCGCCTCCAGGTACCGGGAAGTGTTCGCCCCGTTCGGTGTGTCCGACGAACTCCGGGCCGTGTTGTGGTCGGAGGGGCAGGCGTGGGGGAGCCTGTCGGTCTACCGGCAGGATGGCACCACCTTCGGCCAGCAGGAGGCGGAGCTGGTCACACGGCTCGCGCCGGTGTTCGGCGACGGCCTGCGGCTCACGCTGCTGCGGCAGGCCGCCACGACGCCCGAGGCGGTGGACGAACCACCTGGGATCGTCCAGGTCCGGCCAGACGGTTCGGTGGACCCACTGACAGACCCCGCCGACCGCTGGCTCGAGCTGGCTGGGGATCGGCTGGTCACCACCGCCAACGCGACCGCCGCCGCCGTCCGCAACCGGCGTGATTGGGATGGCGCGACAGCCCGGCTCGCGCTCGACGACGGGTCGGTGCTGGTGCTCAACGCCTCGTCGACGACCGCCGACGACGGAACGGTCGCGGTGATCGTCGACCGGGCACGCCGAGCCCAGATCGGCTCGATGCTCGTCGACGCCTACGGCTTGACGCCACGGCAGCGGGAGGTGTTGGGTCTGCTGCTCCTCGGACGCTCGATGATCGAGATCGCCCGGTCCCTCGACATCTCCGAGCACACTGCGAACGATCACCGGAAGGCGATCTACCGCCGGATCGGTGTCTCGAGCCGGTCGGAACTCGCCGCCCTTCTCCAATCAGAGCACTACGAGCCGCGCTCACACCGCGGTGTGCCGCCGAGCCCCTACGGGGGCTTCCTCGAGTGAGCGTTCCCTCCCCGGTTCTGGGGATGGCCGCGTCCGCGGTGGCTGCTTACGGTCGAACCGGTCAGTGGACAGGAGGCTCGGATGCCAGTGATCGAACGCAGTGCGGTCGTGCCGCTCCCACCGGAGGACGCCTGGGAGGCGTTCTTCGGCGACGAGATGCAGAACTGGGTCCGCCTCAGCGATCTGGTCGTCGAGGTACGTGAGTACGAGCTGCGTCCCGACGGCACCCCCGAGTACGTGATGGTGAACCGTGCGGGCCCGATGAAGGTGAGCCACCGCTCTGACTACGTCGTGTACGACCCGCCCCGCCGCGCGGAAGACGACACCTTGGACAGCGCTCTCGGTGGCAGGTGGGTGAGTCTGCACGAGCCGGTCGACGGGGGCACGAAGGTGACCCACCGCTGGAACGTCGAGCCGCATGGGGTGATGAAGCTCCTGTTCCCCCTGGTTCGGCGTGGGATGGAGAAGGCGTTCCAAGCGGACCTGGATCAGATGGCGGATCGGATCCGTCAGGTGCGGTAGCGCTTGCCCTCCGCATCCAAGCTTCGAGACCGGCCTCGTCTCCCGGGAGGGTGCGGACGCCACCCCGCACCTGATCCGATCACGCCGGATCGTTCCACACCAGAGGTGTTCCCAGCCTGCCGTGAGCATGCGGACCGCGGCGCTCCCGGTCGGCCGAGGTGCAGGTCATCTACGGGCGGCTGTCGAGGGGCACTGACGTTCGTCGGCGAGTGACGTTCGTCGCCCATGCGGGCTGCGACGCCGCTAGCGTCGGGGGGCGACGCGACAGGGAGCTGCGCCTGATGACCGAGACCACCAAGATCCTGCTCGACGAGTCGGACATGCCCACGCGTTGGTACAACGTGATCCCCGATCTGCCCGAGCCACCGCCTCCGCCGCTACACCCGGGGACCAAGGAGCCGGCCGGCCCGGACGATCTCGCGCCGCTCTTCCCGATGGCGCTGATCCAGCAAGAGGTCACGACCGACAAGTACGTCGACATCCCCGACCCGGTCCTCGACATCTACCGGTTGTGGCGCCCGTCGCCGCTGTTCCGGGCCCACCGCCTCGAGGAGGCGCTCGGGACCCCGGCCCGCATCTACTACAAGTACGAGGGCGTCAGCCCGCCCGGGTCGCACAAGCCCAACACCTCGGTGGCGCAGGCGTACTACAACGCCGAAGCCGGGATCAGGAAGCTCTCGACCGAGACCGGAGCTGGCCAGTGGGGGAGCGCGCTCGCGTTCGCGTGCTCGCACTTCGACCTCGAGTGCGAGGTCTTCATGGTCCGGATCAGCTACGAGCAGAAGCCCTACCGGCGCTCACTGATCCAGACCTGGGGTGCGACGATCCACCCGAGCCCGTCCGACCTCACCGAGGCTGGCCAGAAGATCCTCGGGGAACATCCCGACTCGACGGGGAGCCTCGGGATCGCGATCAGCGAGGCGGTCGAGGTCGCGGCCAAGAACGAGGACACGAACTACTCGCTGGGCAGCGTGCTCAACCACGTGCTGCTCCACCAGACGATCATCGGCGAAGAGGTGCTGAAGCAGCTCGACCTCGCTGGTGAGAAGGCACCCGACGTCCTGATCGGGTGCAGCGGCGGGGGTTCGAACTTCGGCGGCTTCGCCCTGCCGTTCCTCCGCGAGAAGCTCGCCGGCAAGATGGATCCGCGCATCGTCGCGGTCGAGCCGGCCGCCTCGCCCTCGTTCACGAAGGGCGAGTACCGCTACGACTTCGGCGACACGGTGGGGATGACCCCCCTCATGAAGATGCACACACTCGGGCACGACTTCGTCCCCGACCCGATCCACGCCGGCGGGTTGCGCTACCACGGCATGGCACCGCTGCTGAGCCACATCTTCGAGCTCGATCTGATGGAGGCGACCGCGATCAACCAGCTCGAGTGCTTCGAGCGGGCGGTCATGTTCGCCCGCCACGAGGGCATCGTCCCCGGACCCGAGCCGACGCACGCGGTCGCGCAAGCGGTCCGCGAGGCGTTGCGCTGCAAGGAGACCGGAGAGGAAGAGGTGATCGTCTTCAACCTCTCCGGCCACGGACACTTCGACATGGCCGCCTACGACGAGTACTTCAAGGGGGAGCTCGAGGACTACGAGTACCCCGAGGAGAAGATCCGCGAGGCCATGGAGCGGGTGCCCGTCGTCAGCGGCTGAGCGGACGATGCTGACGGTCCGACGCGACGACGAGATCCACGAGGAGGACGGCGGGTGGTTCACCGCCCGCTGGCACTTCTCGTTCGGTGGCTACCACGACCCTGATCAGATGGGGGTCGGGGCGCTGCGGGTGTTCAACGACGACCGCATCGTCGCCGGCGCCGAGTGGCCGATGCATCCTCATCGCGACATCGAATCGTTGACCTACGTCGTCGAGGGTCTCTTCGAACATGCTGACTCTCTCGGCAACGGTGGGACGCTACGGCCGGGCGGGGCGCAGGTGATGCGCTTTTCGTCGCGCGGGGCGATGCACAGCGAGCGCAACGGCTCGGACGAGCACGGGATGCGGTTCATCCAGTTCTGGATCCTGCCGAGCGAGGAGGGGCTCGAGAACTCGGTGCAGCAACAGCAGTACCACGAGGACGACCGCATGGATCAGTGGCTGCAGATCATGGGCCCGGCGGGGGAAAACGGTCTCGACCTCGCGCAGGACGCGACGGTCCTGGTGTCGTCCCTGAGCGACGGCAGCGAGCTCGACCACGACTTCGGATCGGACCGCGCCGGGTACCTCTACGTGATCGACGGCGCGGTCCGGTTCGGTGACGACGAGCTCGGGAGCGGCGACGCCATCAAGGTGGTCAGCGGTCGCGAACGGGTCCGGTTGGTTGGGCACGACGAGCGATCCGAGCTGATCCTCGTCGACGTGCCTGCCGACTTCGACCCAGTCGGCATCTGGGCCTCCCGCTAGGGGGAGTCCCGCGACACGGCGCCGGTCGCCCACCTGGGCGACACCATCCCGTCCCATGGGACGACTAGCTCGCCTCTGTTGTTCGGATGGTGTCGGCGAGACGGTCGACGTCGTCCTCGTCGTGGTAGATCCCGAGACCGATCCGCCAGCGGTCGCCCCGCCGGTCGGTGACGATCCGGTGCTCGTGGAACCGTCGGTAGAGCCGCTCCGCATCTGGTGTGCGGAAGGTCAGGAAGTGACCGCGGTCGTCGACGGTCGACGGCGGGAGCAGCTCGCCGGGTCGTGCCCCGCCCAGTGTCTCGAGCAGGCGGGTTTGCAGCGCCCCGACGTGGTCGTGGATGGCCGCGACGTCGAGGTCGATGTCGTGGAGCCACCGCTGGACCGCGGTGAAGCGGTAGAACCCGGTGGGGTCGAACGTGGCCCCGAGGAAGCGGTCGCCGCCCTCGGCGTAGCCGACGTCGGCCTGACTGTCCTCGAGCGTCGCGAACCCCGCGTACCAGCCGGTGTCGACGGGGCGCTGGCCGTAGCCCGGCGGGCAGTGGAGGAAGCAGGCCCCCTCGCCGGCCATCGCGTACTTGTAGCCACCGGCGACGTAGAAGGCCCGATCCTCGATCGCTGACAGGTCGGTCGGCAGGGCCATGAACCCGTGGTAGCCGTCGATCACGACGAAGGTGTCGTCCGACGGGACGGCGGCGACGATGTCGTCGAGTGCCGGGACGACGAAGCCGGAGTCGAAGAACACCTGGCTCAGGTAGACGAGGTCGGCGGGGGTGGACGCCACCGCCTCGACGAAGCGGTCGGGGAAGGTGTCGAAGGGTTCGACGGGGACGTGGGTCACTCGGGCGCTCCCGTCCTCGACGAGGCGGCGGGCCTGTCGGTCGAAGGAGTGGAACTCGCCGTCGGTCGTGACGATCCGGGTCGGGGTGGGTAGGCACGACAGGATCCGCATCACGAACGAGTGCGTGTTGGTCCCGAGCGCGATCGTGTCGGGGTCCGACAGCCCGAGCCGTGTCGCGATGTGGGTCTTCGCTTCGGGGAACACCGTTCCGAAGACGTGGTCCCACTTGTCGTCGTGACGGTCGGCGGCGTCGAGCCACGCCTGCTGGTGGGCCTCGAAGCTCACGTCGGGCCACGGGTGATGGCTGTGGGCTGCGGCGTGGAGGCGGTCCGGGTCCGAGCCCAGGAACCGTGAGAAGTACTGTGCGTAGCTCACGTCTACTGGTCGCTCGCGTACCGGAAGCCCATCTGGCGGGTGACCTCGGCCGGCAGCTCCGGCAGCTCCGACCGCGGCAGGAAGTAGGTCGGCAGCTCGAACAGGTCGACGAACACCTTGTGCTTGTCAGCCGCGGCACGCAGGTACTCGTGTCCGGATGTCCCGCCGGTTCCGATCCGCCCGCCGATCATCCGGTGGACCATCAGCGCGTGCCGGTAGCGCCAGTTCGTGAACCCCTCGTCGAGGTCGATCAGCGCGGTCAACAGTTGGAACGGCATGTGGAACACCGGCTGGTCCCGGTAGAGGCTGATCAGGAGCGCCGCGAGGAACGCCTCCCGGGACAGTCGCCGCTTGTTCTGCTCACGAAGATCGCGGTACTGGTCCTCGTCGAACAGCGTCTCGAAGGTCGAGACGGTCTGCTCGAAGGCGTCGAGCTGCTGCTGCCTGCTGACCTCGTCGAGGTTGGGGTTCTCCTCGATGACGCGGCGGTCGCGCTCGATCATGTCCTCGACCGCATCCCGGTAGGCCTCCCAGAAGTCGAAGTCACCGAATTGCAGGAACGGCGTGCGCTCGAGCCAGGCGTTGACCGCCCCGAGCAGAGTCGGCTCGTCCTCGCTCTTGGCGAGCAGCTCGGAGTGCTCTTCCGAGAGCCGGGTGGTGTAGCGTGACCCCTTGATCTTCAGGCGGAAGTCGGGGTCGATGCCCATCCGGTTCTCGATCAGCCGGAACTGCACCGACTGGAACCCGGACGCCGGCACCAGGTAGTCACGGAAGTCGAGGAAGTCGAGCGGGGTCATCGTCTCGAGGACGTCGAGCTGCTGGATGAGCAGCGGCTGGATCTCGATGACGCGGTCCAGGGCGGACACGACCCGCGCCATCGCGTGGTCGGCGACCACCTCCCGGCCCATGACGTCGATCACAGCGTCCAGCTCCCACAGGATCTGCTTGAACCACAGCTCGTAGGCCTGGTGGACGATGATGAACAGCATCTCGTCGTGGGCGTGGGCGCCCCGCTTGTCGCTCTCGAGCTCCTGGCTGTCGAGCAGCCGGTCGAGCTGGAGGTAGTCC
>JAWVZB010000015.1:0-38115 GCA_033722375.1 Nitriliruptorales bacterium
GGGGGACGACACGGTTGACCATGCCCATCCGATGGGCGTCATCGGCGGAGTACTCGTCGCCGAGGAAGAAGATCTCGCGCGCGAACTTCTGCCCGACCTGCTTGGCGAGGTAGGCAGACCCGAAGCCACCGTCGAAGCTCGCGACGTCGAGGTCCGTCTGCTTGAACCGGCCGTGCTCCCGGGATGCGAGCGTGAGGTCGCACACGACGTGGAGGCTGTGGCCACCCCCGGCAGCCCAGCCGGGGACGAGGCAGATCACGACCTTGGGCATGAAGCGGATGAGGCGCTGGACCTCGAGGATGTGCAGGCGGGCCGCCTTCCCGGTGTCGACGGTGTCCGCGGTGTCGCCCTCGGCGTACTGGTAGCCGGTCCTCCCGCGGATCCGCTGGTCGCCGCCCGAGCAGAACGCCCAGCCGCCGTCCTTCGGCGACGGGCCGTTGCCGGTCAGGAGCACGCAACCGACGTCGGTGGTCTGGCGGGCGTGGTCCAGCACCCGGTACAGCTCGTCGACCGTGTGGGGCCGGAAGGCGTTCCTGACCTCCGGGCGGTCGAACGCCACCCGGACGACCCCGCCGTCCGTCGCGCGGTGGTAGGTGATGTCGGTCAGGTCCTCGAAGCCGGCCACCGGCTCCCACAGCTCGTCATCGAACAGCTCGGAGACCACGTTTCGTCCTCGCTCGGGCGGGGGAGAGCGTAGATGCCCGCACGCGACGTTCACCTCTCGGAGCCGAGCGAGTAGGGTGGACGGTCGTTCCCGTCACCAGCCGGATGTGAGTCATGCCCGTACCCGAGCTCGATCCCGAACAACGCCAGGCGGCACTCGAGAAGGCCAAGGAGTCTCGCCGCATCCGGGCGGAGCTGAAGCAGATGCTCAAGGCGGGGGAGGTGCAGATCAGCCAGGTGCTCGCTCGCGCGGAGCACGCGGACGCGCTCGCCAAGATGCGGGCCTCCGATCTGATCGGTGCCATGCCCAACGTCGGGAAGGTCGGTGCCCGGCGGCTGATGAACGAACTCGGCATCGCCGACGGCCGGCGTCTCCAGGGCCTGGGCCCGCGCCAGCGAGAAGCGCTCATCGACCACTTCGAAGGGTGAGCCGGTGACGCGACCTGCTCGCGCGACGATCACGATCGGGGGGCTCGCCGGGACCGGCACCAGCACGCTCGCGTCGCTCCTCGGTGAACGGTTCGGTCTGGACGTGGTCTCGGGCGGTCAGATCTTCCGCGAGGCGGCACGGGACCGTGGCCTCACGCTCGCCGCGTTCGGCACCCTGTGCGAGGAGAACCCCGAGGTCGACCGCGGCCTCGACGAGCGGCAGATCGAGCTGCTGCGGCAGGGCGGTCTGGTGCTCGAGAGCCGGCTGGGTGGGTGGCTCGCCCACCGGGAGGGCATCACGGCGCTGAAGGTCTGTCTCAAGTGCGACGAGGACGAGCGGATCCGCCGCATCGTCGCACGCGAGGGGGGCGACCTCGAGGAGCAGCGGCGACGCACACTCGAACGCGAGGCCAGCGAAGCCGCCCGCTACAGCCAGTACTACGCGCTCGACCTGCACAGCTTCGCGCCCTACGACCTGGTCCTCGACTCCGGCCGGTGGAACCCCGAGCAGCTCGCTGATCTGGTCGCCGCTGCCATCGACACGGCCTGACAACCGCCCGTGCCACCCTTCTGCGCGGGTCCTGCCGCCCTTCGCGGTACAGTGGATGGCCGCACTGGAGCAGCCGCTCCGCCAACTCCCTCGCTTCATCCCACCTGGAGGTGGTGGCCATCGCCCGCATCGACGACCTCATGGACAAGGTCGAGTCCCGGTTCCATCTCGTGCATCTCGCCGCCAAGCGCGGCCGCGAGATCAACGAGTACTACGCGCAACTGGGGGAGGGGCTCGGCCAGCACGTCCCGCCCCTCGTCTCGACCGAGTCGAACAAGCCGCTGTCGGTCGCCCTCGAGGAGATCGCGCAGGGCAAGATCGAGGGCCGCGAACCCTCCGAGGAGCCCCTCGAGGACCCGCTCGCGTTCATCGACGAGGACGCCGAGGAGGACTGAGTCCCCGTGCCCGACCCCGGTGACGACGTGACGGCTGGCCTGGCCGGGGCCCGGGTCGTGCTCGGCGTCAGCGGAGGGATCGCCGCCTACAAGGCAGCCGTGGTGGCCCGACTGCTCGTCAAGGCGGGCGCCCACGTCGACACGGTGCTCACGAGGGGTGCTCAGGAGTTCGTCGGGAGCGCCACCTTCGAGGGGATCACCGGCCGCCCCGCCCGCACCGAGGTGTGGGACGACGTCCCCGACGACACCCACGTCGCACTCGCGCGGGCTGCGGACGTGGTGGCGGTCTACCCCGCGACCGCACACACCCTCGCCAAGGCGGCGTCCGGCCTCGCGGACGACCTCCTGACGACGACGCTCCTCGCGGCGACGTGTCCCGTCCTCGTCGCGCCGGCGATGCACACCGAGATGTGGCAGCACGCCGCCACCGTGGCCAACGTGGCGCGGCTCGAGGAGCGCGGCGTCCGACTGGTCGGCCCTGCCGAGGGCGAGCTCATGGGTGGTGATGTCGGGGCGGGGCGGGCCGTGGAGCCCGACGAGTTCGTCGCTGCGGTCGCCGAGGAGCTCACGCGTGCCCACGACCTCGACGGTCGTGTCGTGGTCGTCACCGCAGGCGGTACCCGCGAGCACCTCGACCCCGTCCGGTACCTCGGCAACCGGTCCAGCGGGAAGATGGGCTTCGCCGTCGCGCGCCAGGCCGCGCGGCGGGGCGCCGTGGTGCACCTCGTTGCTGCCCCGACCCACCTCGACACCCCCGCAGGTGTCATCCGGCACGACGTCGTCAGCGCGCGCGAGATGCGCAAGGAGGTCGTGGACCTCGTCAGCGACGCCGACGTGGTGGTCAAGGCCGCCGCGGTGGCCGACTTCCGACCCGCCTCCGCCTCCGAGCGGAAGCTCAAGAAGGCCGACGGGACGCCGCAGGTCGAACTCGAGCGCAACCCTGACATCCTGGCGGAGCTCGGGGAGGAGCGTGCCGCCTCCGGTCGCGCGCGCCCCCTGCTGGTCGGGTTCGCCGCCGAGACCAACGACGCCGAGGCCAACGGGCGCGACAAGCTGGAACGCAAGAACGCCGACCTTCTGGTGGTCAACGACGTCTCGCGGCGCGATGCCGGGTTCGAGGTCGACACCAACCGGGTCGTGATCCTCGGGCGCGACGGTGGGCGCGTCGAGGTGCCGCTGACCACCAAGGCCGAGGTGGCAGCCCGGGTCCTCGACGAGGTCGCCGCCCGCTTCGGCTGACCACCTGCCGACGTCGTCGCACCCGTTGGTTAGGCTGGGTGCCCGATCCTCCCACCGTCCCCGTCCATCCCGGAGCCCGTCCGTGAGCCGCCGCACCCTCTTCACCTCGGAGTCCGTGACCGAGGGCCATCCCGACAAGATGGCTGATCAGATCTCGGACTCGATCCTCGACGCGATCTTCGCCGACGACCCCAACGGGCGCGTCGCCTGCGAGACGCTCGTCACCACGGGACAGGTGTTCGTCGCCGGCGAGATCTCGACCGAGACCTACGTCGACATCCCCCAGACCGTCCGCGAAACCGTGCTGGACATCGGCTACAACTCGGCCGACGTCGGCTTCGACGGCAAGACCTGCGGCGTGTCCGTCGCCATCGACGAGCAGTCGTCCGACATCGCCCAGGGTGTCGACAAGGCCTTCGAGGTCCGCAGCGGCGACGCCGCCGACCCCTACGAGGAGCTCGGCGCCGGGGACCAGGGCATGATGTTCGGCTACGCCTGCGACGAGACCGACGAGCTGATGCCGCTGCCGATCCATCTGGCGCACCGGATGGCCGAACGGCTGACGGCGGTACGGCGCTCGGGACTCGTGCCCTACCTCCGTCCCGACGGCAAGACCCAGGTCACCGTCGTCTACGAGGACGGCGTGCCCGTCGGCGTCGACACGGTCGTGGTCTCGACCCAGCACAAGGACGGCATCGACCTCGAGACCCTCCTGCGCCCCGACATCGAGGAGCACGTCATCCGGCCGCTGTTGCCGGATGGTGTCGACACGTCCGAGCTCCGCATCTTCGTGAACCCGACCGGGAAGTTCGTGGTCGGCGGTCCCGTCGCCGACGCCGGTCTGACGGGGCGCAAGGTCATCGTCGACACCTACGGGGGCATGGCTCGCCACGGTGGCGGGGCGTTCAGCGGCAAGGACCCGTCGAAGGTGGATCGCTCCGGCGCCTACGCGACGCGGTGGGTGGCGAAGAACATCGTCGCGGCCGGTCTGGCCAGCCGCGCAGAGCTCCAGGTCGCGTACGCGATCGGTGTGGCCAACCCGGTCTCGATGATGCTCGAGACGTTCGGCACCGAGCAGGCCGACCCCGACAAGATCCTGGACGCGGTCCGTGAGGTCTTCGACCTGCGACCGGCCGCGATCATCGACGCGCTCGAGCTCCGCCGTCCCGGCTACCGCGAGACGGCGGCGTACGGACACTTCGGGCGCTCCGGCGAACGGTTCACCTGGGAGCGGACCGAGCACGCCGGGGCCCTCAAGGACGCCGTCGGGGCGTGAGCCGGGACGCGTCCGCGGACGACGGGGCGCCCCGCTACGCACAGGTGGTCGTCGAGGTCGAGCCCTACCACCTCGACCGGTCCTTCGACTACCGGGTGCCCGACGACGCCGAGCACCCGGTTCAGGTCGGGAGCCGCGTCGAGGTGGTCTTCGCGGGGCGTCGGCGTCGGGGGCTCGTCGTCGGGCTGGTGGACAGCCCGGACGTCGACCCGGGCAAGGTTCGGCCCCTGCGACGGGTCTTCGGGCCGCACGCGTGGGTGGACCCGGCGGACATCGAGATCCTGCGCTGGGCTGCGACCCGCTTCGGCGGGACCGTCGCTGACGTGGTCCGCCACGCGTTGCCGGACCGGGTGGTCGACGTGGAGCGCCGCGCCGAGGCGGCCGGCTGGTTCCCGCCGGGTCGCGCCGGCCCGCCGAGCGCCCCGCCACCGCCAGCTTCGGACCAGCTCGACGAGGCATGGCGCCCGTACGGGGTCGGGGGAGCCTCGCTCCGGGCGGTCGCGGCCGACGGCGCCGGGAGCTGGTTCTGGCGCCCCGTGCCGGGCGAGGACGTCGGGGCGAGGTTGTCGGAGCTGGTGCGGCTGTGTCTCGCCGGTGGGCGGGACGTGCTGGTGGTCGTGCCCGACCCGGCGTCCCCGACGGCGGATGCGATCGTGGAGGCCGCCGGCGACCTGGTGGTCGACCTCCGCCCCGACCACGGCAAGCGCGCGACCTACGACCGCTGGCTGCGCGCCCGCTGCGGCGAGGCGCGGGTGGTGGTGGGGGAGCGGGGGGTGGCGCTGTGGCCGCTGCGTCGCCTCGGGCTCGCGGTGCTGCTCGACGAGGCCAACCCGGCACTCAAGGAGCGTCGCAGCCCGCGTCACCATGCCCGGGAGGTGCTGCTCGAGCGTGCGCGTCGGGCGGGCGGGGCGTGCGTGCTCGTGGGGTACGTGCCGTCCGCTCGGGCATGGCGTCTGATGACCGAGCAGCGGGTCACCCCGGCGATCCCCGACCGCGCGGCCGAACGCGACCGCGCACCCCGTGTGCTCGCGGACACCCAGGAGGGCGTGGTCCGGACCAGGATCGGCCGTCCCGGCATGTCGTCGCTGCGCCGAGCGGTGGACGCCGGCGAGTACGGTGTGGTCCTCGCGGCACGGCGCGGGGAGGGGCGGGCGCTCGTCTGTCGGGCGTGCGGTTGGCGGCTGCGCTGTCCGGTCTGCGCCGGGAGCCTGTCCCCGGGCAGGGACGGGCTCGCGTGTGTGGCCTGCGGCTGGTCCGGTCCCCGCACCGACTGTCCGGAATGTGGCGAGCGGGAGTTCGTGCCGCTGGCTGCGGGCACGCGCCGGATCGCCGAGGAGCTCCGGCGCTCGTTCGACGTCGAGGTCGCGGTCCTCGAGGGCTACGCCGCCGAGGCACCACCGGCCCCGGCCGTGCTCGTCATGACCCGCGGATCCGTGCTCGACGCCCCGCCCGGCCCGGTGGGGGCGGTGGTGCTCCCCGACCTGGACGGCCAACTACGCCGCCCCACGCTCGATGCGGCCGAGGACGCCCTCCGCCTGTCGATGCAAGTCGCGAGCTGGGTCGCCCGGCCGGCCACGTCCGGGGACGAGCCCGACGGTGTCCGGCGGCCCCACCCCGTGGTCGTCCAGACGCGTGAGCCCACCCACCATGCCGTCCAGGCGCTGGTCCGGTGGGACCCCGGCGGGTTCTGGCGTGCGGAGCACGAGCAGCGTCGTGAGCTCGGGTTCCCGCCGGCGCGGCACGCGATCCGGGTCACCACCTCCGAGCAGGCGCTCGATCTGGCGGCCGTGGTGCCTCCCCATGACGAGGTGCTGGGGCCCGTGCCGGCCGAAGGGTCCTGGCGCTTCCTCATCAAGTCCGTCGACCGCCAGGCCAGCCTCGCGAGCCTGGACGAGCCGCGCCGGCGTTGGAGCAAAGACGGGGTGGACGTCCGCGTGGACGTGGACCCCGTCGACGCGCTCTAGCGCCGCCCGCACGACCCCGCGACGACGAGCCATCGCCCCGTCTCGGCCACGTACCCTCTCGACCACCGCTCTCGATGACGTCATCCGTGAGGTGCCATGTCGGTTCTGAAGATCCGTCTCTTCGGTGACCCCGTCCTGCGCCAGCAGGCCAACGAGGTCGACGAGTTCGACGACCGTCTGGCCAAGCTGGCCGGAGACATGTTCGACACGATGCGCGACGCCCCGGGCGTGGGACTCGCCGCCCCCCAGGTTGGCATCCTGAAGCAGCTGTTCGTCTGGGAGGTCGACGAGGACTCCGGTGCGGTCGTCAACCCCGAGGTCGTCGATACCTCCGAGGAGATCCAGGAGGGCGAGGAGGGCTGCCTGTCCTTCCCCGGACTGTTCTACCCCCTCGACCGGCCGCTCCGCGCCCAGATCTCCTACCACGACCTCGGCGGCGAGCAGCACACTGCCGAGCTCGAGGGCTTCCATGCCCGTGTGTGGCTCCACGAGATCGACCACCTCAACGGCATCCTCTTCATCGACCACCTCGCCAAACACGACAAGAAGGACGCCATGCGGCGCATGCGCGAGCACCGGTTGGAGCTCGGCATGGACGACGCCGAGCCGCAGCGTCCGGGCAACCTGCTTCTCGGCCGGCGGTCGCTGTGAGCGAGCCGGCATCTCCGGCCTCGCGTCGCATCGCGTTCTGGGGCACCCCCGAGGTTGCGGTCCCTGCCCTCGAAGGGTTCGTGCGCGCCCCCGACTTCGAGGTCGCCGCCGTCGTCACCAACCCCGACCGGCCCAAGGGGCGCAGCCGCACGCCGGTCGCCCCGCCCGTCAAGGAAGCCGCGCTCCGACACGACCTCGAGGTCTGGCAGCCCGAGCGTCCCCGCGAGATCCTCGACCGTCTGCGCGCCCTCGACCTCGACGCGAGCGCGGTCGTGGCCTACGGGGCGATCCTCCCCGCCGACGTCCTCGCCGCCAGTGGTGCCGGGTTCGTGAACCTGCACTTCTCGCTGCTGCCGCGCTGGCGGGGCGCGGCCCCGGTGCAGCATGCGATCCGTGCCGGTGACAGCACGACGGGTGTGACCACGTTCGTGCTCGACGAGGGCATGGACACGGGCCCGATCCTCGAGCAGGAGGAGGTCCGCATCCGCCCGGACGAGACCGCGGGCGACCTGCTCCACCGGCTGGCCGAGATCGGGGCACCGATCCTCGTGGACTCGCTGCGGCGATGGCTCGACGGCATGGAGCCCGTGCCCCAGCCCACAGAGGGAGCCACGATCGCGTCCAAGATCGATCGTGACGACGTGGCGATCGACTGGGAGGCGAGCGCCGATGAGGTCGCGAACCTGGTCCGGAGTGCCAACCCTGCGCCCGGGGCCCATACCAGCTTCCGCGGGGACCCGCTGAAGGTGTGGGGTGCCACTCCGATGCCCGACGCGACCGCCGACGCTCCGGGCACGGTCGTCCGTACCGAGTCGGACGGTCCGGTGATCGCGACCGGGGAGGGGGCCGTGCGGCTCGACGAGGTGCAGCCGGCCGGGAAGTCACGGATGCGCGGCGGTGACTTCGTCAACGGCTATCAGCCCGACGTCGGTGAGCGGCTCGGGGCATGAGGTCGCCGTGACGACGGGCCTGGCCAGCCGGCGGGCGGCGCTCGAGGCCCTGCGGCGGGTCGAGGAGGAAGGTGCCTACAGCACACTCGTCGTCCCCGACGCGGTCGCCGACCTCGACACCGCCCAGGATCGAGCGTTCGCGAGCCACCTCGCCTACGACACGCTGCGCTGGGAGGGGACCCTCGACTGGATGCTGGGCGTCGTCGTAGATCGCCCGCTCGGGCAGGTGGAACCCGCTCTCCGGCGGATCCTGCGGCTCGGGGCGCTCCAGCTCCACCGCACCGACGTACCCGACCACGCCGTGGTGTCGACCGCGGCCCAGCTCGCTCGGGAAGCTGTCCCCGGGCGGCGCGCCAAAGGCGCTGCAGGATTCGTCAACGGTGTCCTCCGGGGGCTGGCGCGCACGGAGCTGCCATGGCCCGACTCGTCCGACGATCCGACGACCCACCTGGTGCTGACCACCGCCCACCCGGCGTGGATCGTGTCCGAGCTCGTGGACCGGTTCGGGGTCGATCGAGCCGAGGCGATCCTGACGGCCGACAACGACCCACCTGGACTCACCCTGCGGGCCTCGGGTGATCGGGGCGAGCTCATCGACGAGCTCCGTCGCGATGGCATCGATGCCGAGCCCGGGACCCACGCGCCCGAGGCCGTGCTCGCCCCGGGAGCGGATCCCCGCCGCCTGTCGGCGGTGCAGGAAGGGCGGGCGACCCCGCAGGACGAAGCGTCGATGCTCGTGTCGCGATCCGCCGGCGTCGCCCCGAGGGAGCGGATCCTGGACCTCTGTGCCGGCCCTGGTGGCAAGGCCACCCACCTCGCCCAGCTCGGCGGCACGGTCACGGCCGTGGAGATCAACCCCCGGCGAGCCGCGCTGATCGAGGAGGCTGCGGCGCGCCTGGGACTCGCCGTCGACGTCCTCGTCGGCGACGGGACCGACCCACCCGTCGACGGTTCGTTCGACGTGGTGCTCGTCGACGCCCCCTGCACCGGCCTCGGCACCGGTCGGCGCCGCCCCGAGGTGCGGTGGCGCCGCAGCCCCGCCGATCTCGACACGCTGGTCCCGCTCCAGACCCGCCTCCTCGACGCGGCCAGCGCGCTGGTCGCGCCCGGCGGTCGGCTCGTCTACTCGGTCTGTACCTGGACCGCGGCCGAGACCACGGGCGTCGCCAGACCGCTGGCATCGCGGCATCCGGAGCTCACGCTCGGCGAGGAACGCCAGCTCCTCCCGGACGTCGACGGCACCGACGGCATGTTCATCGCACGGTGGGAGCGATCGCCCTGACGACAACCCTCTGCCGTTCCTCCACCACAGCGGGCTAACCTCGTGGCGCACCCACAGCAAGGCGCCGATGCCACACGAGTTCCTCGTGTCCCCGTCGATCCTGTCCGCCGACTTCGCTCGGCTCGCTGACGAGATCGACGAGGTTGCGGCTGCCGTGCCGTGGATCCACGTCGACGTGATGGACGGTCACTACGTCCCCAACATCACGATCGGGCTCCCGGTCGTCGAACGGCTGCGCGCGGCGACCGACCGGTACCTCGACACGCATCTCATGATCAGCGACCCGGTGACCTACGCGCCGCAGTTCGTCGCTGCCGGGGCGGATTCGGTGACCTTCCACCCCGAGACCGTCGAAGAGCCGCGCGCGCTGATCGAGCAACTGCACGAGCAGGGCGGGGACGTCGGGGTGTCGGTCAAGCCTGCCCAGCCGCTGGACATGGTGGCTGACCTGCTGCCACACGTCGATCTGCTGCTCGTCATGACCGTCGAGCCCGGCTTCGGTGGTCAGTCGTTCATGGCGGACGTCGTGCCGAAGATCGGTGAGGCCGCCCGCTGGCGCGAGCAGCACGGCGCCGACTTCCGGATCGAGGTCGACGGCGGTATCGCACCGGACACCGTGGGGCAATGTGCAGAACAAGGGGCGGACACGTTCGTCGCGGGGTCGGCGGTGTTCGGGAAGCAGGACCGCGTTGGGGCGGTCCAGGCCATCCTCGAACGCGCCACGCTCGCTGCCAACGGAGCGCCCTCCCGTGGCGGGTGAACACGTGCTCGTCGTCGATGATGACCCGGACGTCCGGGTCTTCCTCGAGGTGACGCTGGACGTCGCCGGGTACGAGCTCAGCTTCGCCACGAACGGCGAGGAAGCGGTTCAGGTCGCGATCGAGGGGCAGCCGGACCTCGTGCTGATGGACGTGATGATGCCCCACGTCGACGGGCTCGAAGCGCTCCGACGGTTGCGGCTCGACGGGCGCGTCAGCCACATCCCCGTCATCCTCGTCACCGCCAAGGCCCAGGGAGTCGACAAGGTCGAGGGGCTGGCCGCCGGCGCGGACGACTACGTGACCAAGCCGTTCGACCCCCAGGAGCTGGTGGCGCGCGTCGAGGCCACCTTGCGGCGCTCGCAACAGATGCGGACGGTCTCGCCGCTGACCGGGCTGCCCGGCAACGCCCGGATCGAGCAGGAGCTCGCCCGCCGGATCGACGCCAGCGAGAAGTTCGCGATGCTCTACGCCGACCTCAACCAGTTCAAGGCCTACAACGATCACTACGGCTTCATGCGCGGCGACGACGTGATCCGGGGGCTCGCCGAGGTCATCGTCGAAGTGGTCTCCAAGCACGGCGGCGGCGACACCTTCGTCGGCCACATCGGCGGCGACGACTTCATCGTCGTCACCGCCGCGGACGAGTACGAGCCCATCGCCCAGCAGATCTGCGAGCGCTTCGACGCCCTGGCCCCGGAGTTCTACGACCCGGAGGATCTCCGCGCGGGCCACATCGAGGTCGAGGACCGCCAGGGCAACGTCAAGCGCTTCGGGCTCGTGTCGGTGTCCATCGGGATCGCCCACAACCTGCGGCGCGAGTTCACCCACCAGAGCCAGCCGGTCGCGGTCGCCACCGAGATGAAGACCTACGCGAAGCAGGCGAGCGGCGGCATGTCGAACTGGGCTGTCGACCGCCGCGGTACCGGCAACCGGCCCCTGCTGTCCGATGACGACGGAGCCTGACCGCGACGTCACGCTGATGGCCCGTGCGCTGGCGCTGGCCGAGCGCGGCCGGGGCACGGTCGCTCCCAACCCCATGGTCGGATGTGTCATCGCGCACGGGACCGAGGTCGTGGGCGCTGGATGGCACGAGGCCCCGGGCGGGCCGCACGCCGAGGTCGGGGCGCTCCGAGCAGCCGGTGACCGAGCCGAGGATGCCACCGCCTACGTCACGCTCGAGCCGTGCGACCACCACGGGCGGACGCCACCGTGCTCCGGGGCGCTTCTCGCGGCGGGTGTCCGTCGGGTCGTCTACGGCCTCGACGATCCCCACCCCGTGGCGCGCGGGGGTGCCGCGACGCTTCGAGCCGCCGGGATCGACGTCGACGCCGGCGTGCTGGCGCCCTTCGTCGCGTCCCAGAACCGGCGGTTCCTCGTCAACGTGACCGACGAGCGTCCCCTGGTGACCTTGAAGCTGGCCCAGACCGGGGCCGGGAGCCTCCAGAGCGACGACGGGCGGTGGATCACCGGCGCGCCGGCGCGCCGGCACGTCCATCGGCTGCGTTCCCGGGCGGACGCGGTGCTGGTCGGTGTGGGGACGGCGATGGCCGATGACCCCCGACTGGACGTCCGCCATGTCACACCCGGACCGAGGCAACCGCGCCCCGTCGTGGCAGACAGCAGCGGCCGTCTCCCGCTGGACGCGACCGTCGTCCGCCCCGACGCGATCGTGGTCACCACGGGCCGGTCCGCCGAGTCCTGGCGGTCCCGGCTCGCGGATGCCGGGGTCGAGGTCGTGCTCGCTCCGGCGGATGTCGAGGGCCGTGTCGACCTCGCCGCCGCACTGCGGTTGCTGTACGACACTGGCGTCACGGCCGTCCTGGCCGAACCCGGGGCGATACTGGCGGGCGCGCTCGTCCGGCACGATCTCGTCGACCGGCTGGTGCTCCATGTTGCAGGTGACGGCCGGACACTGGACCCTGCACCGTGTACCCAGCGCTCCGGCGGGCGCTCGTGGCGTCCCGTCATGGCCCGCCCCGTCGGCGCCGACCGCGAGTTCGTGTTCGTCCCCGAGGAGACCGCCTGAATGTTCACCGGCATCGTGCAGGAGGTCGGCCGCGTCGCGGGGGTCGAGACGCTCGGTGACGGGCACGTCCGTCTCGCGGTCGACTGTGAGGCGGTCGTGTCGGACGCCGCCATCGGGGACTCCATCTCCGTCGAGGGGTGCTGTCTCACCGTCACGGCGCTGGAGGGCGGCTTCACCGCCGACCTGATGGCGGAGACGCTGCGGGCGACGAGCCTCGGCGCGCTCGAGGTGGGCGATCCTGTCAACCTCGAACCGGCTCTGGCCGCGGGCGACCGGCTCGGGGGACACCTCGTGCAGGGCCACGTCGACGCGGTGGGAACCGTGCTCGAGCGGCAGGAGCAGCCGGGTACCGTGTTCCTCCGCATCTCCGCACCGCCCGAGGTCGCGCCCTACCTGGTCCCGAAGGGATCGGTGACGGTCGCGGGCACGAGCCTCACCGTGGTCGACGTCGACGACCCCGACACGGGGGAGACGTCGTTCCGTGTGGCGCTCGTTCCCCACACCGTCGAGGTCACGACGCTCGGTCACCGCGAGGCGGGCGACCCGGTGAACCTCGAGGCGGACGTGATCGCCAAGTACGTGGCACGACTGCTGGCAGCCGGGGCCGAGACGCCCTACCGCGCCCCAGATCCGAGGCAGACCGACTGATGTTCGCAGCCATCGACGACGCCGTGGAAGCCATCCGCTCGGGGCGGATGGTGGTCGTGGTCGACGACGAGGATCGCGAGAACGAGGGTGATCTCGTGCTGGCCGCCGAGAAGGCGAGCGACGAGGCGCTGGCCTTCATGATCAACCACACCAGCGGGGTCGTCTGCGTTCCGATGCTCGGCGAGGACCTCGACCGGCTCGACGTACCCATGATGGTCCGTCGCAACGAGGATCCCAAGGGCACCGCCTACACCGTCAGCGTGGACGCGGCCGAGGGCGTGACGACCGGGATCTCGGCAGCGGATCGTGCCGCCACGATCAAGGTCCTCGCGGACCCGGAGTCCACCCGCGATGACATCCACCGCCCCGGCCACGTGTTCCCGCTGCGCTACCAGCCCGGCGGCGTCTTGCGGCGCCCCGGCCACACCGAGGCGTCGGTGGACCTCGCACGCTTGGCGGGGTTGCGCCCCGCCGGGGTGATCGCCGAGGTCGTCAACGACGACGGCACCATGGCTCGCCTCCCCGAACTGCAGCGCTTCGCCGACGAGCACGACCTCCCGCTCGTCACCATCGCTGATCTGGTCGCCTACCGGCGGGAACGCGACACGCTGGTTGAGCGTGTCGCCGATGCGCGGTTGCCGACCCCGTACGGGGTCTGGCGCATGATCGGGTACCGCTCCACCGCCGACGAGTCCGAGTCGATCGCCCTGCTGTTCGGGGACCCGGAAGGCGGCAGCGACGTCCTGGTGCGGATGCACTCCGAGTGCCTGACCGGCGACGTCTTCCGGTCCCTGCGGTGCGACTGTGGCCCCCAGCTCGATCTGGCGATGGCACGGATCGCCGACGAGGGCGAAGGGGTGATCGTCTACCTGCGCGGCCACGAAGGTCGGGGCATCGGTCTCCTCCACAAGCTCCAGGCCTACGAGCTGCAGGACCTCGGCCACGACACCGTCGACGCGAACATCGCCCTCGGCTTGCCGGCCGATGCCCGTGACTACGGCACCGGTGCCATGATCCTCGCGGACCTCGGCCTGTCGACCCTGCGCCTCCTGACGAACAACCCCGCCAAGCGGGCCGCCCTGGCCGGGTTCGGGCTGTCGATCGTCGAGCGCGTTCAGATCGAGGTGGTCGCCACCGACGACAACGAGGACTACCTGGCCACCAAGGCGAGCCGCATGGGCCACGACCTCGCCGGCCGGGGGACGGCGACCTCGACCGGGGTCGGTGACATCGCCAAGCAGCGTGCGACCGCCCCGGCGCAGGTCGAGCGACCCGGGTCCCGCGGGGTGGGCATGGCGCCACCACCGGACGAGGGGGGCGAGGGAGCTCCGCCGGGACAGGCTGGTCCGGGCCGAGACGACAGGGAGAGCGCCTGATGAGCCGCGAGCGGCCCGACGAGATCGACCTCGACGCCACCGGGCTACGGGTGGTGGTCGTGGCGGCACGCTTCAACGACGACGTCGTCAGCCGGCTCGTGGACGGCGCCACCCGGTTCCTGGGGGAGCGTGGCGCCGGCGACGTGCAGGTGATCCGGGTCCCCGGGGCGTTCGAGCTCCCGGTGGTCGTGAAGAAGCTCGCCACGAGCGGCCGGTTCGACGCGGTCGTCGCGCTGGGGGCGGTCGTGCGGGGCGAGACGCCGCACTTCGACTACGTGGCGGGGGAGGCGGCACGCGGGTGTGGGCAGGCCGCACTCGACACCGGGGTGCCGGTCGCCTTCGGGGTGCTCACCACGGACACGCGCGAGCAGGCGGAAGCCCGCGCTGGCGGCGAGCACGGCAACAAGGGCGCCGAAGCCGCTGCCGCGGCGGTCGAGACCGTGCGGGTGCTCGAGGGCCTGTGAGGCACTGCCAGGGTCGGTGAGCCGTTCAGAGCCGGCAGGCGGCGATCTCGGTCACGAGGATGCCGCGGGCGCCGAGTTCCCACAGCTCGTCCATGATGCGGTTGGTGTCCTCGCGGAGCACCATCGCCCGGACCGCCACCCAGCCTTCCTCGTGGAGCGGGGAGACCGTGGGGGATTCGATCCCGGGGGTGATCTCACAGGCGGCATCGACGTGCTGGGCCTCGACGTCGTAGTCGACCATCACGTAGCGCCGCGCGATGATCACACCTTCGAGCCGCCGGAGGAGCTGTTCGACCGCGGGGGAGTGCTCCCGCCCCTCGCGGTGCACGGCGACGGCTTCGGAGTCGACGAGCACGTCGCCGAAGGGTTCCAAGCCGGCGTTGCGCAGCGTGGTGCCCGTTCCGACCACGTCGGCGATCGCGTCCGCGACGCCGAGGCTGATGGCGGTCTCGACCGCTCCGTCGAGCGGGATCACGGTCGCGTCGACCCCCGCCTGTGCGAGCCGGTCGGTCAAGAGGTTCGGGTAGGCGGTGGCGACACGGTGACCCGCGAGGTCCGCGATCGACGAGAAGGCGTCCGGTGGTGCAGCGAGGCGGAACGTCGACGCGCCGAACCCGAGCGAGAGCACCTCCTCCGCGTGGGCGCGGGAGTCCTCGAGCATGTCGCGCCCCGTGATGCCGACGTCGAGCTGCCCTTCGCCGACGTAGGTGGCGATGTCTCGAGGGCGGAGGAAGAAGAACTCGGTGTCGTTCTTCGGGTCCTGCAGGACGAGCTCGCGGCTGTCGGTCCGTTGGCGGTAGCCGGCCTCGCGGAAGATGTCACCCGCCGGTGACGACAGTGTCCCCTTGTTCGGCAGCGCGACCCGCAGCATGTGGCGTCCTCTCTCGGTCGAGCGCGAGCGTAAGCGTCAGAGGTGCGCGTAGACGTCCTCGAGCGTGAGACCCGTCGCGAGCATCAGCACCTGGGCGTGGTAGAGGAGCTGGCTGATCTCCTCGGCGGCTCGATCGGGGGACTCGTGCTCGGCTGCCATCCAGGCCTCCGCTGCCTCCTCGACCAGCTTCTTGCCGATCTCGTGCACGCCGGCCTCGAGCGCAGCCGCCGTCGCGGAACCCGCAGGTCGGGTACGAGCCTTGGTGGCGAGCTCGTCGAACAACGCGTCGAACGTCTTCACGGGATCCTGTCCGCTCGGTTGTCGGGAGCGTATTCCGGCACGGCCCCCGGACGGGCAGACGCCCCCCGATGCCGACCCGGCGGAGGGGCGTCGATAGTCTCGGTGTCGTGCCCACCCGAGGAGACGTTGCCGTGACCCGAGTCATCACCGTGATGGTGCTCACGATCGGGGCCCTGCTGACCGCCGTTCCTGCCTACGCCGCCCAAGGCAGCGAGGACGGCCCGGTGGTCGGCAGCGCCGAGGGTCTCCTCGTGGCGTTGATCGTCGGGGGGCTCGTCGGCCTCATCGTGTTCGTCGACGTGTTCACCGGCGAGGGGCCCGAGGACATGCCCGAGCTGCCACGGGAGCACTGATGAGCCAGCAAGGACCCGATCCACGCCAGGAGCTGAGCGAGGAGGAGCTCAAGGCCTACCTCGGCCAGCTCCGCGAAGCACCGTTGACGGATGTCGTCGCACAGACGGTCTCGGTCCTCCTCAACGCCGCCCAGGTCAAGCTGGGGCGCCCTGACGGCCGCACGCTCATCGACATCGTGGCCGCGATCCGGGACACGGCGGGTGATGCCCTGGAGGAGGGGTTGGTCAGCGAGCTCGACAACGTGCTGAACCAGCTCCGCATGGCGCAGGTCGAGGCCGAGAACCAATCGGCTCCAGCCGGGGCCGAGCCTGCCGAGCCCGTCCCGGACGACACGCCCCCAGCCACCGGCGACCAGTCCGGCTCGGGGGGCGCTTCGAAGCTGTGGACCCCCGGCCAGTCGTGAATCGACCGGGGCTGGTAGCCTTGCGACAGCACAACCGCATACGAAGTGAGCGTGAGCTCCACCCGGCAGGGACGGACCTCGTCGGGTCGCATCGGGATCGGCCTCTGGTCGATCTGTTCTGACAGCGACCCAGATGGGTCGCTGTTCTCGTTCGCGGCCCGCTCGCTCCGTACCGGACCACCGGATCCCGACCACGAGGAGACAGCAGCATCAACGAGCACCGACTCAACGCGGACATCAAGGTTCCCCGCGTCCGACTGATCGACCAGGACGGCGAACAGGTCGGCATCGTGCAGCTCGCGGACGCGCTCCGCTCTGCACGTGACCAGGGCCTCGACCTCGTCGAGGTCGCGCCCCAGGCCGACCCGCCCGTCTGCCGGATCATGGACTACGGCAAGCACAAGTACGAGCAGGCCCAGAAGGAGAAAGAGGCCCGCAAGAAGCAGTCCCAGATCGTCGTGAAGGAGATCAAGATGCGTCCCAAGATCTCCGACAACGACTACGGCACGAAGTCGGGCCACGTGCGGCGCTTCCTGAAGGACGGCGCCAAGGTCCGCGTGACGATCATGTTCCGGGGCCGCGAGATGGCCCACACCGAGATCGGTCGCGGGCTGCTCGACCGGCTCGCCGACGACATGGAGGAGCTCGCCACCATCGAGTCCTACCCGAAGGTCGACGGCCGCAACATGGTGATGGTGCTCGCCCCGAAGAAGGATGCGGACAAGAAGGCGAGCAGCGCTCAGGACACGGGCGATGCGGACGCCGACGCGTCCGAGGAAGAACAGCCCGCGAGCGCCTAGGCGTTCACGACGACGACCACAGGAGACATCCCATGCCGAAGCAGAAGACCCACAGCGGAGCCAAGAAGCGCTTCCGCGTCACGAAGAACGGCAAGGTGCTGGCCCGCCGGAAGAACCGTGCCCACCTCCTCGAGAAGAAGAGCTCGAGTCGCAAGCGCCGCCTGAAGGGCGACACCGAGATCCCCGGCGGCGACGCCAAGCGGATCAAGCGGCTCCTCAACGAGCGGTAGCTCCCACCACCCGGCCGTCACCCACTCCCACGGAGGAGGCTCCTCATGGCACGCGTCAAACGCGGCGTTCACAGCAAGAAGCACCACAAGTCCATCCTCGAGCGCGCCAAGGGCTACCGCGGCGCGCGCAGCCGCCGGTTCAAGGTGGCCAAGGAGGCGGTCTGGCACGCGGACCGCTACGCCTACCGGGACCGCCGTCGACGCAAGCGGGACTTCCGTCGCCTGTGGATCACCCGGATCAACGCAGCCTCCCGCATGGAGGGGCTGTCCTACAGCCGTCTCGTTCACGGGCTGAAGCTCGCCAACGTCGAGGTGGACCGTAAGAACCTCGCCGACCTCGCCGTCCGGGACCCGAAGGCGTTCGGGGAGCTCGTCTCGGTGGCCAAGTCCGCGCTCGCCGAGGACGGCTGACGTCGAGAGCTCGTCGCTGATCACCTCGGTCGCGAACCAGCGCGTCAAGGCTGCGGCCGCGCTCCAGCGCAAGAAGGAGCGGGACGCGACCGGCCAGTACCTGCTCGAGGGCCCCAACGGGGTCGCCGAGGGGCTGGCCGAGGGCGTGGTCGAGACGATCTTCGTGGCCGAGGAGCTCGCCCAGGACTACGAGGGCGTCGCTGTGGAGGTCGTGGTCGTCGTCGACCACGTGCTCGACAAGATCGCCACCACCCGGACCCCGCAGGGGGTCGTGGCGGTGGCCCGTCAGCAGGTCACCCCCCTCAACGAGGTGGTGGGTCGGGGCTTCGTGCTGGCGCTGGACCGGATCGCTGATCCGGGCAACGCCGGCACGGTCATCCGCACGGCCGACGCGTTCGGGGCGGCCGGTGTGGTGCTGACAGAAGGCTCGGTCGATCCGTTCAACCCCAAGGTCGTGCGCGCGAGCACAGGGTCGATCACGAGGCTGCCGCTCGTCGTGGGCGCGGAGCTCACGGACCTGTTCGACGCGTGCGACGACCGGGGACAGCGTGTGATCGCGCTCGACGCGAGCGCGGAGCGTGCCATCGACGAGCCCGGCCTCCTCGAGCCACCGGTGACGCTCCTCTTCGGGAGCGAAGCCCACGGTCTCGATGCCGAGACCCGGGACCGCGCCGCCGCCGTGGTGGCGATACGCCGGTACGGCGGAGCCGAGTCCCTAAACTTGTCGGTGGCCGTCGGTGTCGCGGCGCACGTGGCCGCGCGGATCACCCACGGAACGCGATCGTCGTCCTGACGGAATGGCGCCATGACCACCCCGGACCCGCCTGTCGATGCCGGGGGACGTGCCGCTCTCGACCTCCTGCCCGAGGCCGTGGTGATCCTCGACGACGAGCTCCGTATCGTGCACCACAACGATCGTGCGGTGGCGCTGCTCGACCTGCCGGCTGACAGTGCCGGCAAGCTGCTGTCCGATGTGGTCACCCTCCAAGACGATGCCGGCAACGAGTGCACCGCGACGTTCATCCCCGACAGCGCCGTCGCAGACCGCATGGCCGAGCGTCTGTTGCGGCTGGTGATGGTGGACGGGCGGCTGCGTCCCGTCGCCGTGTCCGCACGCTTCGAAGCGAGCCGCACGGTGCTGACCTTCCGCAACGCCGGCCGGCGGGAGCGGCTGGACCGGGCCCGGTCGGATCTCGTGGCCACGGTCTCCCACGAGATCCGCTCGCCGCTGACGAGCGTGAAGGGTTTCACCCGCACGATGCTGTCCAAGTGGGAGCGGTTCTCCGACGAGCAGAAACGCACGATGCTCGAGACCATCAACCTCGATGCGGACCGGGTCACCCGGTTGCTCAAGGAGCTGTTGGACGTCTCCCGCATCGACGCGGGGCGGGTGGAGCTTCACCGCGAGATGGTCGACCTGGGGGTCATCGCCGACTCGGTGGCCGAGAAGGCTCGTCATCGCCCCGAAGGCAACGGGCGCGCGATCAGCGTCGAGATCGATGACGACCTCCCGGGTGTCTACGCCGATCCCGACAAGCTCGAGCAGGTCCTGACGAACCTCGTGGAGAACGCGCTGAAGTACGCCCCGGACAGCCCGGTTCGGCTCCAGGTCGTCCGTGCGGGCGACGAGGTCCACGCGTCGGTCGCCGACGAGGGACCGGGGATCTCGACCGACCAGCTCCGCCGGATCTTCGAGAAGTTCGGCCGGGGCCGCGAGAACCGGCGGTCGGGCACCGGGCTCGGGCTCTACATCAGCCGCGGGCTCGTGACCGCGCACGGCGGCCGCATGTGGGCCGAGTCGATCGAAGGTGAGGGTGCGACGTTCCACGTCGTGCTGCCCGCCGGGGTCCCCGACGAGCTGCAGGCCTGAGCCGCGACCGTGACCGGGCTTCGGCTGCGTCGAGGCGTCCCGTTACGCTCGGCGTCCGATCCGCCTTCCGATCCGTCCGAGGAACCGAACCGTGACCGACCTCGCTGCCGTCGCTGAGGAGGCGCTGGCCGCTGTCCGGACGGCGGACTCCCTCGACGAGCTCGATGAGGTGCGCGTCCGCTACACCGGGAAGCGGTCCCCGCTGGCCGAGGCCCAGTCGAGCATGCGTGACCTCGAGCCGGATCAGCGGCGTGAGCTCGGCCAGGCCATCAACGAGTACAAGGAGCGTTTCCAGGACGCCTACGACACCCGTCACGCCGAGCTCGAGGCAGCCGAGCTCGAGGAGCGGCTCGAGGAGGAGCGACTCGACCTGTCGCTACCGCCCCGTCGGGTCCGTCCGGGCCGGCCGCACCTGATCACGCAGGTACTCGACGAGATCGTCGACGCGTTCGTGGGGCTCGGCTACCGGGTGGCGGACGGGCCGGAGGCCGAGGCGGGCCCGTTCGCGTTCGACCTCCTGAACATCCCTCCCGACCATCCGGCGCGGCAGGAGATGGACACGGTCTACGTCGACGACGACGCGGACGTCGTGCTCCGCCCCCACACCTCCCCGGTGCAGGTGCGGGTCATGCTGGAACAGCAACCACCGATCGCGGTGGTCGTCCCCGGGCGTGTGTTCCGGGCCGACACGATCGACGCGACGCACTCGCCGGTCTTCCACCAGGTCGAGGGGCTCCTCGTCGACGAGGGGGTCACGATGGCCGATCTCCGCGGCACGCTCCAGGCGTTCGCGCGGGCGGTGTTCGGTCCTGGGCGCGACGTGCGGCTGCGGCCGTCGATGTTCCCGTTCACCGAGCCGTCCGCCGAGGTCGACGTCTCCTGCGGGTTGTGCCGGGCCGGCGTGGGAGCGGCAGACCCGGATGCGTGCCGCGTCTGCTCGGGCACCGGCTGGATCGAGGTCCTCGGCGCGGGCATGGTGGATCCGTTCGTGCTCGACGCCTGCGGGATCGATCCCGACACCCATTCGGGCTTCGCGTTCGGTGTCGGCGCGGAGCGCGTGGCCATGCTCCGGCACGGCGTGGAGGACATCCGCCACCTCTACGACGGCGACGTCCGTTTCCTCCAGAGGTTCTGACTGATGAAGGTCCCTGTCTCCTGGTTGCGGTCGTTCGTCGACCTCGACGGCATGCCCGTCGACGAGATCATCGACGTCATGAGCTTGAACGGATTGGAGGTCGAGGAGATCCTCCGTCCCGGTCACGGGACCGCGGGCGTGCGCGTCAAGCGGGTCATCGAGCGGGAGCCACATCCAGACGCGGACAAGCTCCAGGTCGTGCAGGTCACCGACGGGGACACCGAGACGGAGCTCGTGTGCGGGGCCTGGAACTTCGAGGTGGGCGACTTGGTGGCGCACGCCGAGGTCGGGGCGACGATCCCCCCGCAGCAGGCCGGCGGCGAGCCCTTCGAGCTCGCGGCGAGGAAGATCCGCGGGGTGACCTCCAACGGGATGCTGTGCTCCGCCCGCGAGCTGCAGCTCGGAGAGGATCACGAGGGCATCATCGTGCTGCCTGACGACGCCCCGCTCGGGGCGGACCTGACCGACGTGCTCCCGGTCGGCGAGCCCGTCATCGACGTCGCCGTCCTCTCCGACCGGGGCGATCACCACTCGATCCTCGGCATCGCCCGCGAGCTCGCCGCCATCCTCGACACCTCGCTCTCCGTCCCGGAGGTCCCGGTGCCGGACACCGACGGGGCAGTCGACCTCACCATCCACGCGTCCGATGGCTGCTCCCACTTCGCCACCTGGGCGGTCGAGGGGGCACGCATCGGACCGTCGCCGTGGTGGGTGCGGCAGCGGCTCGCACAGTGCGGGATCCGGGCGATCAACACGGTCGTGGACGTGACCAACTACGTGATGCTCGAGCTCGGCCAGCCGCTGCACGCCTTCGACCTCGACCAGCTCGAGGGTCCCGAGCTCCACATCCGCTGGGCGGAGGATGGCGAGACGCTCGTGACGCTGGACGACCAGACCCGGGAGCTCGCCCCGACCGACCTGGTGATCGCCGACGCCTCCCGGATCGTCTCGCTGGCCGGCGTCATGGGTGGGGCCGAGACCGAGGTCTCCGCTGCCACCGACCGGGTGCTGATCGAGGGTGCGATCTGGGACCCGTCCACGATCCGGCGGACCTCGCGCCGGCTCAACCTGGTCAGTGAGGCCAGCCTGCGGTTCGAGCGGGGCGTGGATCCTGCCGGGGCGCGACGCGCGGTGGCGCGGGCGGTCGAACTGCTGGAGGACGTCGCCGGTGCGACGCGCGGGAAGTTCGACGAGGCCGGTGGTGAGGGGGCCGACCGCGGGTCGGTGACCGTCGACCCCGGCCGCGTCAGCCGCCTGCTCGGGGTCGAGGTGCCGGCCGACACCCAGCGCGGCTACCTCGAACGCCTGGGGTGCGCGGTGGCGGACGACGACGGGTCGCTGGTCGTGACCCCACCGAGCTGGCGGGGAGATCTCGTCCGTCCGGCCGACGTCGCGGAGGAGGTGGCGCGGCTGCACGGCTACGAGCGCATCCCCGCGACGCTGCCGGACACGCGGGTCGTGGGCGGGCTGACCCGCCAGCAGCGCGCCGAGCGAGAGATCCGCGCAGCGGCCCTGTCGTCGGGCTTCCACGAGGTCACCACGCGGCCGTTCAGCGGTGACCGGGTACTCGAGGGAGTCACACCGTCCGACGGACGCGTCTCGCTCGTGAACCCGGTCGCCAAGGACACCCCGTACATGTCGCCGACCCTCGTCGAGGGCCTGCTGGGGGTCGTCCGACGCAACGTCGGGCAAGGACGCCCCGGGGTCGCGGTGTTCGAGTACGCGCGCATCTTCCGCCCGGCGGGGGATCCCATCGAGGAGTCGCTGAAGGCGTTCGGGGAGGGCTGGAGGTGGCACGACCACGACGAGCGGCAGCTGCCGACCCAGCCTCGCACCCTCGGCCTCGCGGCGCAGGGCGCCAAGGCAGGGCAGGGATGGTTGGACGCCGACGAGGTCTGGAGCCCCTACGACCTGCTCGCGGTCTTCGACGAGGTCGCCGAGCGCCTCGCCCCGCCCGACGACCCCACCTGGCAGCTGGAGCGTGCTGCGGTCGAGCGTGAGGGCTACCACCCCGGTCGGTCCGCGGTCCTGCGGCTGCGGGGAACCGACGTCGGGTTCGTCGGCGCACTGCATCCCGTCGAGGCCGACCGTCGCGACCTCCCGGAACCCGTGATCGTGGGCGAGTTGCTGGTCGAGCCGCTCCTCGAGCACCTCGTGGACGACGTGGCGCCGGTGCAGGCGCGGCCCCTGGTCACCCATCCCGCGCTGACGATCGACGTCGCACTGGCGGCACCCGAGGACGTCACCTACGAGGACCTCGCGGCTGCGGCCCGCGCGGGGGCCGGGGATCTGCTCGACGAGCTGTGGTTCTTCGACGAGTACCGGGGGGAGCAGGTGGGCCCTGGCCAGCGCTCGGTCGCCATGCGTCTGCGTCTCCAGGCGCCGGACCGGCAGCTCACCGACGACGACGCCGACGCGGTCATCGCCGCGGTGGGGCGCGAGGCCGAGGTCATCGGGGCCACCTTGCGGCGCTGACCCTCCGAACGGCCGGGAGGAGAACTGGCTTCAGGTGGCGAAGCACTGGGGGACCCGATCGGGAGCATCCCATGCGACTCGTCACCTGTGTCTTCCTGTGCCTCGTCCTCGCCACGTACGGTTTCGTCGGTCTCGACGAGAGCCAGTCCTTCGCGGCGGCGAGCGACAACATCGCGCACGTCAAGCAGCTCGTCTACGAGGACGTAACGGGTGACGGGGCGAACCAGGGGACCGACCTCGAGTTCGCCACGCTGACGCTGTCCGGGCGCTCCGTTGCCGAACTGGCCCGCAGATCGGGCGAGCGGCCCCGACAAGGTGGCCTCGGTGACGCCGATCCCGACACCCCAGGGATCCAGCGGACCTACGCGTTCGCGGGCTCCTACGACAACGGCCTCCAGATCATCGACGTGACCGATCCCGCCCGGGCCGAGATCGTCGCCGTCTACGGCTGCGGGATCTCGCAGGGCGACGTCCAGGTGTTCAGCCGCGACAGCGATCCCGGCCGCACCTTCGTCACCTACACGCAGGACGACGGGTACGGCACCCACGAGTCCCAGTGCATCGACGAGGCACGCGAGCTCGGGCTCCTCGAGGAGGGACAGGCACCCGCCGGGACGTTCATCGCAGACGTGACCGACCCCTACGCCCCCACGACGGTCTCGTGGGTCGAGGTCCCGAAGGGCTCGCACAACCAGACCGTGCACCCGAGCGGTCGCTACCTCTACAACTCCAACTCGGACCTGATCGTCTCGGTCCCGGACCAGGGCATCGAGGTCTTCGACATCAGTGACTTCGGGTCGCCCGAGCACGTGACGACGCTCGCGCTCCCGGTTCGTCCCGGGCTCGGGACGGAGTCGCACGATCTCACGTTCAACGCGGACGGCACCCGCGCCTACTCGGCCGCGCTGTCGCAGACCGTGATCATCGACACCGAGGATCCGGCCGACCCGTCGATCGTCTCGAGCTTCGTGGACCCCGCCATCAACGTGGAGCACCAGGCCGACCCCGTCACCCTCGAGGACCCGCTCCTCGGGGAGCGGGACTTCCTCGTCATCGAGGACGAGGTGGCCGGGGCCGTGCAGACCGGCCAGTGCCCCAACGGTGGCGTGCACGTCTACGACATCACCGGGGATCTCGAGGAGAACCCGGTCAAGGTCGGCTACTGGAACATCGCCGAGATCCGGAAGGCGGACGGGGACCTCTTCGGTGTCGAGACAGCGGGCGGGATCGGCCGCTGCACCGCGCACGTGTTCGAACTGCACCCCGACGAGCAGCTCATGACGATCGCCTACTACAACGGCGGGGTGCGGGTGGTCGACATCTCCGGGCTCGTCGGTGTTGCTCTGGGTGAGCAGGGGATCGGGATGAAGCAGGTCGCGTTCGCGCGCTTCGCCGATGCCGACACCTGGGCCGTGAAGGCGCCCTACGTCGACCGCGACGGCACGTTCCACCTGTACGGCAACGACCAGCGGCGCGGCATGGACATCTACGAGGTGGACCTGTCCGCGGCGGCCGACGTCGCTGCCGCTGCTGTCCCCACCGGTACCTGGATGACGCCGGCCGAGGCGCTCACCTTCGCGCGGGCGAACCCGGTGGACCTGACCGACTACACGCCCTATTGCCTGCTCGGTGCCCGCTCTGGTGGTTGATCGCATCAGCGGGGGCCCACCACGAGGACCCACCACGCCGTACCCGAGCACCGCCACCTGTCGTACCGTGACCCCATGGCTGACATCCGGTTGAGCAGGCGCGTCTCGATCCCCGAGCACGAGCTGGAGTTCCGCACGTCACGATCCGGCGGACCCGGGGGGCAGGGCGTCAACACGACCGCGTCCAAGGTCGAGCTGCGCTTCGACATCGACGCCAGCGAGGCGCTGTCACACAAGCAGAAAGAGCGTCTGCACAGTCGGCTCGACAACCGCATCACCACCGATGGCGTACTCATCATCCAGTCGTCCGAGCACCGCTCCCAGCACCAGAACCGCGAGGCAGCGGTGGCGCGGTTCCAGGCCGTGGTGGGGGAGGCGATCCAGCCGGCGAAGCGGCGCAAGAAGACGCGTGTTCCGCGTTCGCAGAAGCGAAAGCGCCTCGAGGACAAGCGCCGACGGTCAGAGAAGAAGCGGCTGCGGAAACCCCCAGAGGTCCCGTGAGCGGCGGGCTGACCAATCGCGTATGATAGACGTATGATTATGCATCTCTATACGGATCAAGACTGATGGCAGCCCGCGTCGGCATCGTGGGCGCCTCCGGGTACGGCGGCGCGGAGCTCGCACGTCTCCTCGAGCTGCACCCGGGGGCGGACCTGGCCGTCGTCGCGGCCAAGACCCAAGCGGGACGCGAGGTCTCCGAGCTGTTCCCGAACCTCGGTGACGGCGTTTTCGCCGCGACCGATGTCGAACAGCTCGCGGACCTCGACCTCGTCTTCCTCGCCACACCACACCGCCCGGCGGCCGTCCTCGGGGCGGACCTCCACGAGCGGGGCGTCAAGGTCGTCGACCTGTCGGCTGCCTTCCGGCTCACGGCCAGCGACTTCGGGGCGTGGTACGGCGACGAGCACCCCGCTGCGACGCTCACCCCGGCGGTCTACGGCCTGACCGAGTTCACCCGGGAGGAGGTGGCGGACGCGACGCTGGTCGCCAACCCCGGGTGCTACCCGACCGCCGCACTCCTCGCGCTGCTGCCGCTGACTCCGCTCGTCAACCCGCAGACGATCGTGATCGACGCCAAGTCCGGCACCTCGGGTGCCGGAAGGGGAGTCGCGGACCACCTCCACTTCAGCCACGTGCACGGCGACCTCGTGGCCTACGGCGCCCCGGCCCACCGCCACACCGGCGAGATCGAGCACTGGCTCGCGACCATCGGCGGGATCGCTCACGCGCCGGTCTCGTTCACCCCGCACCTCGTGCCGATGTCCCGGGGGCTCCTGGCCACGTGCTACGCCGACCTGCAGGACGGGGTGGGTCTCGACGACGCGCACGGGGCGTTCCTCGAGCGCTACCGCGACGAGCCGTTCGTGCGGGTGCTCGCGCCGGGAGGCTTCCCCCACACCAAGGCCCTGGCGGGATCGAACGGGGCGCAGATCGGGGTGAGTGTCGACGAGCGGACCCACCGCGTGGTCGCCACCTGCGCCATCGACAACCTCGGGAAAGGGGCCGCCGGCCAGGCGCTCCAGAACGCGAACCTCATGCTCGGGTTCGACGAGACGACCGGTCTGACCGCGACGGGGGTGTACCCGTGAGCGCCGAGCGTGTGTGGGGCCCGAGCGACCGCAGCGGGCTGACCCCCCGCGACGGTGGGGTCACCGCAGCGGCCGGGTTCCGCGCCGGAGCCACCGCCGCCGGCCTGAAGCCCTCAGGGCGCCCCGATCTCGCGCTCGTCGCAGCCGGCCAGGAGGCGGGCGCCGCCATGGTCTCGACCACCAACCAGGTGCTGGCCGCCCCGAACGTCGTCTCGGGCCAGCACGTGCGCGATGGTCGTGCCCGGGCGGTCGTGATCAACGCCGGCAACGCCAACGCCTGCACCGGGGACCGGGGCCTCGAGGACGCCCGGGCCACCGCTGCCGAGGTGGCGCGCCTGCTGGGATGCCAGCCCACCGACGTCCTGGTGCTGTCGACCGGCGTGATCGGGGTCCCCATGCCGACCGACACGCTCCTGGGTGCGTTGCCGGCTGCCGTCGACGACCTGACCGAGGACGGCGCCCCGCGCGCTGCCGAGGCGATCCTCACCACCGACACCCGGCCGAAGTCGTCCGCCTACGAGGTCAGCGACGACAACGGCACGTGCACCATCGGTGGCATCGCCAAGGGCTCGGGCATGATCGAGCCGGCGATGGCGACGATGCTCGCGGTGCTGACGACCGACGCCCCGCTCACCGGTGCCGTGATGCGCCCGATGCTCCGGCAGGCGGTCGCCCGGACCTTCAACCGCATCAGCGTCGACGGCTGCGGCTCGACCAACGACGCTGTCGTGCTGCTCGCGTCGGGCGTCGTATCCGAACCTCCTGGGGTCAGTGCCTTCCAGCGCGGTCTCGAGGCCGTCTGCGCGGACCTCGCCCACGCGATCGTGGCCGACGGCGAGGGGACGACCCGGATCGCCCGCGTCACCGTGCGCGGGGCGGCTGAGCCCGGTGACGCGGAGCGACTGGCCCGAGCCATCTGCTCCTCGACGCTGTTCCGGGCTGCGCTCCACGGCGGCGACCCCAACTGGGGACGGATCCTGGCCGCGATGGGCGCCACCGACGTGGCCTTCGAGCCCAGTCGCGTGTCGGTCGCCTGCGGGGGCATCACCGTGTGCCGGTTCGGGACCGCCACGAGCTTCGACCGTGGCCAGGCTGCCGCGGCCCTGTCCAAGCCCGAGGTCCCGATCGACGTCGATCTGGGGCTCGGCCGGGCCAGCGCGACGATGCTGGTCTCGGATCTCTCCCGCGACTACGTCACCATCAACGCCGACTACACGACCTGACCCCACCGCCCCGATCCCGCCAGCGCGGAACCCACCACGAGGAAGCCCCGGATGCCAGTGCCACTGCGAGACGCCCGACAGGAGGCCGCCCAGTCCAAGGCGGCGGTCCTCCGCGAGGCGCTGCCCTGGATCACCCGCTTCCACGGGCACACGGTCGTCATCAAGTACGGCGGCAACGCGATGATCGACGACGACCTGAAGCGTTCGTTCGCCGCCGACGTCGCGCTGCTGTCGTTCGTCGGGCTGCGACCGGTCGTCGTCCACGGTGGCGGGCCCCAGATCACCGACATCGCCGACAGCCTCGGGGTCGAATCCCGGTTCGTCGCCGGGCTGCGGGTCACCGACGACGAGATGCTCGACGTCGTGCGGATGGCGCTCCTCGGCCGGGTCAACCCGGAGATGGTCGGCCTCGTGCAGGCCGCCGGTGCTCCGGCGGTCGGGGTCGCCGGCACCGACGCCGGGTTGCTCCACGTGGTCCCCGCCACCGGGCCCGACGGCGAGGACCTCGGCCGTGTCGGCGAGGTGGACGCCGTCGATCCGTCGATCCTCGTGGACCTGCTCGACGACGGCTTCGTGCCTGTCGTGGCCACGATGGGGCGTGACGACGACGGCGGTGACCGGAACGTCAACGCCGACAGTGCCGCGGGAGCCATCGCGGCCGCGCTCGGTGCCAGCAAGCTCGTCTACCTCACCGACGTCCCCGGGCTCTACCTCGACCTGGGCGACGAGGGGTCGCTCCTGTCGGAGGTCGGCGCCGACGAGCTCGCGGCCATGCTCCGTGAGGGTCGGCTGCACGACGGCATGCGACCGAAGATCGCCTCGATCGTCACGGCCCTGTCAGCGGGCGTGCCGCAGGCCCACATCCTGGACGGGCGGGTGCTCCACGCGATCCTGATCGAGATCTTCACCGACGAGGGCATCGGGACCATGATCACCCCCGACCCCTCGGCCGCGACCCGGGAGGTGTCGGCTTGACGCCCCACACCTCGGCGGCCGAACGAGCCGAGCGGGTACTGCTCCCGACCTACGGGCCTCGGGACCTGAGCTTCGAGCGGGGGACCGGCAGCGCCTTGTTCGACCCGGATGGGCGCGCGTACCTCGACTTCCTCAGCGGGCTGGCCGTCACCAACCTCGGGCACAGCCACCCTCACGTCGCCGCCGCGGTCATCGCGCAGGTCACCGAGCTCGTCCACACGTCGAACCTCTACCTGACCGAGCCGATGCTGGACCTCGCCGAGCGCCTCGCCACCATCACGGGATGGCCGGACGCCAAGACGTTCTTCTGCCAGGACGGCGCCACCGCCAACGAAGCAGCCCTGAAGCTGGCCCGTCGGCACGGCAAGCAGCAGCACGGGGCCAAGGTCCGCGTCGTGACCCTCGAAGGCTCCTTCCACGGCCGCACCATGGCCACGCTCGAGGCCACCGGCCAGCCCGCCAAGCACGAGCCGTTCGAACCGTTCATGGGAGTGGTCGACACCGTCCCGTACGACGACCCCGATGCGCTGGTCGAGGCCGTGACCGACGACCACTGCGCGGTTCTGCTCGAGGTCGTCCAGGGCGAGGGCGGGGTCCGGCCCGTCCCCGACGACGTGCTGACCGCGGCGCGCCGTGCCTGTGACGAGCACGGGGCGCTCCTGATCGCCGACGAGGTCCAGACCGGGATCGGCCGGACCGGACCGTGGTTCGCCTTCCAGGACTGCCCCGTGGTGCCGGACGTCATCACGGTGGCAAAGGCGCTCGCGAACGGGCTGCCGATCGGGGCGTGCATCGCGCACGGGGAGGCGGCCGCGGTGTTCGTGCCGGGCGACCACGCCACGACCTTCGGGGGCAACCCCGTGACGTGCGCCGCAGCGGTGGCGGTCATCGACACCATCACGGCCGAGGGCGTCCTGGACGCAGCCCGGTCGCAGGGGCAACGGCTGCGGGAGGGGCTCACCGGGCTGACCGCTAGGTTCCCACTGGCGCGAGGAGTTCGTGGGCGGGGGCTCCTGCTCGGGCTCGAGCTCGCCGATCCGCGCGCAGAGAACGTGGAGGCCGCCTGCCGTGACCGCTACCTGCTCGTCAACGCCGTTGCCGCCGACGTGGTGCGGTTCGCGCCACCCCTCACGGTCTCGGAGGACGAGGTGGAACTGGCGCTGGCGGTGGTCGGCGATGCGCTCGACGCGGTGACAGGAGACGAGGACACACGATGATCGAAAACCAGGGTGACGACGCCAAGGTGCTGATCGTCGAGGACGACGACGACGTCATCGCGCTGCTGGTCGAGCTGTTCCGGCAGGAGGGCTTCGATCCCGTCGTCGCCGAGGACGGGCTCGAAGGGCTGGTCAAGATCAAGACCGGCCACCCCGACATCGCCATCCTCGACATCATGATGCCCGACGTCAACGGCGTCCGGGTTCTCGAGCAACTGTTCGAGGAGGGCGACGGCGAACTGCCGGTGCCGATCATCGTGATCACCGGGGCACCCGACGCCGCCGCGAGATCACGCGAGCTGTTGGGGGAGGAGGACGTCTTCGAGAAGCCCTTCGAGCCGTCGGCACTGATCTCGCGGATGCGTGCTCGCCTCGCCGAACCCGCCCGCGACCACCACGAAGAGGGCTGACCATGGACAAGGACTTCCTGCGGATGGCCGACCTCGGCCACACGGAGCTCGGTGACCTGCTCGACCTGGCCGACGAGCTCAAGGACGACCGCCGCTTCCGGGACAGCACCGAGTCCACCCGGGTCCGGCATGACCTCCACGGCCGCACCATCGCGCTGGTGTTCGAGAAACCGTCCACTCGGACGCGCGTCTCGTTCCAGGTTGCGGTCCACGAGCTCGGTGCCCACCCGCTCCCGTTGTCATCGCAAGAGCTCCAGCTCGGCCGCGGGGAGACCATCGGCGACACCGGCGCGGTGCTGTCGCGCTACTGCCACGCGATCGTGGTGCGCACCTTCGGCCAGGAGCGGCTCGACGAACTGGCGGCTGCCGCGACCGTTCCGGTGGTGAACGCGCTCACGGATCTCGAGCATCCGTGTCAGGCGCTCGCGGACCTCTTGACCGTCCGCGAGGAGTTCGGAGAGCTGTCGGGGCGCACGCTGACCTACGTCGGCGACGGGAACAACGTCGCGAACTCGTTGCTCGTCGCGGGTGCCCTGTCGGGCCTCGACGTGCGGGTCGCCCACCCCGACGGCTACGCGCCCGACTCCGACATCGTCGCGACCGCCCGCGACCTCGCCCAGCGGTCGGGTGCAGAGGTGCTCGTCACGACGGACGTGACCAAGGCCGTCGACGGCGCGGACGCGATCTACACCGACGTGTGGACCTCCATGGGCCAGGAGGCAGAGGACGACCAGCGACATGAGGCCTTCGCCGACTACCAGGTCACCGACACGCTGTTCGACGCGGCGGCCGACGACGCGATCTTCCTGCACTGCCTCCCCGCCCACCGCGGTGAAGAGGTCACCGCCGAGGTGATCGACGGCCCACGTTCCCGTGTCTGGGACCAGGCGGAGAACCGGCTGCACGTCCAGAAGGCCCTCCTCTTGACCCTGTTGACCGCATGAACGACAAACCGGCCCGGCAAGCGGCGCTGCGGCGCCTGCTCGACGAGCGTGCACTGCGGTCGCAGGAAGACGTCCGCGAGGCGTTGGCCGATGCCGGGCACGAGACCACCCAGGCCACGGTGAGCCGCGATCTGGACGAACTCGGGGCGGTGAAGGTGCGCGGCACCGACGGGGTGCTCGCCTATCGGCTGACCCCGGCCCCGTCACCAGCATCAGCCCGCGACCGGCTCGCCGCGACGCTGCGGCAGTTCGTCCGCGGCATCGACCACAGCGGCAACCTCGCCGTCCTCCGCACGCCGCCGGCATGTGCGCAGCCCGTCGCCAGCGCCATCGACCTCGCCGAGCTCGACGACGTGCTGGCCACGGTCGCCGGCGACGACACCGTCCTCGTCGTGGCCGCCGACGGCCTGTCCGGCGCCGACGTCGCCGACACGTTGACCTCCCACGTCGAACTCGAGGAGCTCTCCTCATGACCACACACGACCCCGCGCCGGAGACCGATCGCATCGTTCTCGCGTACTCCGGCGGCCTCGACACGTCCGTCGCCATCCAGTGGCTCGCCGAGAACAAGGGGTACGACGTCATCGCGTGCGCGGTCGACGTCGGGCAAGGAGTCGACGATCTCGACGAGATCCGTCAACGCGGACTCGACTGCGGTGCGGTCGAATCGGTCGTGGTGGACGCCAAGGACGAGTTCGCCGAGGACTTCGTCCGCCCCGCCATCGCCGCGAACGCGCTCTACATGGGCAAGTACCCGCTGGTCTCGGCCCTGTCCCGACCCCTGATCGTCAAGCACCTGGTCCGGGTCGCCCGGGAGCTCGACGCCGGCGCGGTCGCGCACGGCTGCACCGGCAAGGGCAACGACCAGGTCCGCTTCGAGGTCGGCACGATGTGTCTCGCCCCCGACCTCGTCACCGAAGCACCGATCCGCGAGTGGGGACTCACCCGCGACGCCGCGATCGAGTGGGCGCAGGAGCGTGGGATCCCGATCCCGGTCACGTCCAAGGAGTCGCCCTACTCGATCGACGAGAACGCCTGGGGACGCACCGCCGAGTGCGGGATCCTCGAGGACCCGTGGGCGAAGCCACCCGAGGAGGTCTTCGAACGCACCGTCGCCGTCGCGGATGCACCCGACGAGCCCGAGGAGGTCCACCTGGTCTTCGAGTCCGGCGTGCCCGTGTCACTCGACGGCAAGGAGCTCCCGCTCGCGGATCTCCTCGCGGAGATGGACCGGCGTGCCGGGGCCCACGGCGTCGGACGGATCGACATGATCGAGGACCGCCTGGTGGGCATCAAGAGCCGCGAGATCTACGAGTGTCCCGGGGCGGTGGCGCTCCTCACCGCACACCGCGACCTCGAGGACCTCTGCCTCGAGCAGGAGCTCGCCGCGCACAAGCGCGCCGAGGAGGGCCGCTACGCCCAGCTCATCTACAACGGGCTGTGGTGGGGGCCCCTCAAGCGCGCGCTCGACGCCTTCATGGACGAAGCCAGCCGCTACGTCAACGGCGAGGTCCGCCTCGAGCTCTTCAAGGGCAACGCCACGGTGGTCGGCCGCCGGAGCGAGCAGAGCGGCCTGTACAACTACGAGATGGCGACCTACGACGCGGAGGACCAGTTCGACCAGTCACTGGCCGAGGGGTTCGTGAAGCTGTGGGGCCTGCCGCTGAAGACCTGGGCGGAGCGGGCTCGCGACCTGGGGGAGGACCTGTAGCGCATGTCCGACGACGCTGACAGCGGAGCGGGGCGGCTGTGGGGTGGCCGTTTCGAGCAGGGGCCGGCCGAAGCCGCCTGGCAGCTCGGCGTGTCCACCGAGTTCGACCGTGACCTGTGGCGGGCCGACCTCGCCGGTTCGCGAGCGCACACCCAGGAGTTGCTGCGGATCGGCGTGCTCGACCACGACGAGGCCGAGTCGATGCTCGAGGCGATCGACCGCTGTGCCGCGCTGTTCGCGGAGGGGCGGTTCCCCTTCGAACCGACCGACGAGGACCTCCACGGGGCGATCGAGCGGTGGCTCGTCGACGAGCTCGGCGACGAGCTGGGTGGCAAGCTGCGGGCCGGGCGTTCCCGCAACGACCAGATCGCGAGCGACCTGCGGCTGTACCTGCGTGAGGCCTGCGACCGGCTCCGCCAGCAGATCGGCGAGCTCCAGCAGGCGTTGTGTGCCCAGGCAGCGACCCATCTCGACTGGATCGCGCCGGGCTACACCCACCTCCAGCGCGGCCAACCGGTGCTGCTGTCCCACCACCTGCTGGCCTACGTGTGGATGTTCGATCGGGATGCGGGGCGCGTGGTCGATGCGCGGAACCGCATGGACGCGTCGGTCCTGGGAGCCGGCGCGCTGGCGGGGACGACCCTCGACCTCGATCCGGCCAACTACGCCCGCGACCTCGGGTTCGGGCGTGTCGCGGAGAACTCCATGGACGCGGTCTCGTCGCGCGACTTCGCGGTCGAGTTCCTCGCTGCCGGGGCCATCCTGGCGGTGCACCTGTCCCGGTTGGCAGAGGAGATCGTGCTGTGGTCGTCGGCGGAGTTCGGCTTCGCCAGCCTCGCGGACGCCTACTCGACCGGGTCCTCGATCATGCCGCAGAAGCGCAACCCCGACGTCGCCGAGCTGGTGCGGGGGAAGGCGGGGCGGGTCGTCGGTGACCTGGTCGCGCTCCTGACCGTCCTCAAGGGCCTGCCACTGACCTACGACCGCGACCTCCAGGAGGACAAGGAGCCGGTGTTCGACACAGTCCGCACGCTCGAGCTGGTCCTCCCGGCGATCAGTGGTGCCGTGGGGTCGCTGACCTTCGATCGCGAACGCCTGGAGGCGGCCGCCGGCGGAGGCTTCTCCCTGGCGACCGATCTGGCCGAGGAGCTGGTCCGGCGGGGCGTGCCCTTCCGGGAGGCCCACGAGGTCGTCGGCCGCCTGGTGCGGCAGGCGGAGGAGCGGGGCGGGGACCTGGACGTGCTCGACCCGTCCGAGATCGCGGCCGCCCATCGGGCGCTCGACCGGTCCGCGGCCGACCTGCTCGACGTGCGCGATGCCGTCGAGCGGCGCAGGGCCTCGTTCGCCACCGCCTCCGACCGGGTGCGCGAGCAGCTCCGACGGGCGCAGGAAGCCGCCGCCGCCAACGCAGGACACTGACGTGCCGCGTGCCAACGACGAGGTGGCCGGGCTGCTGCACGAGCTGGCGGTGATGACCGAGATCGAGGAGGGGTCGCGGCAGTCGTTCCGGGCCCGCGCCTACCACAACGCCGTGCGAGCGGTGAAGGCCACCAACCGAGACGTCACCACGATGAGCTTCGAGGAGCTCACCTCGATCAAGGGGATCGGCAAGGCCATCGCCAACAAGATCCTCGAGTTCGCCGAGACCGGCACGATGAAGAAGCTCGAGGAGCTGCGAGCCACCTACCCCCGCGGCCAGCAGGAGCTCATGCAGGTCCCGGGCCTCGGTCCCAAGACCATCTCGCTCCTGTACGACGTGCTCGGGGTGAGCGACGTCGCCTCGCTGCAGGAGGCGATCGAGGCCGGGAAGCTGCGCGAGCTACCCGGCCTCGGCGAGAAGACCGAGGAGAACCTCAAGGAGGCGCTCGACCGGCTGGAGCTCACGTCCGGGGAACGGCGCACACCGATCGCCCAGGTGCTGCCCCTGGCACGCGAGGTCGTGGCCGATCTCTCCGAGGTCGACGGTGTCGAGCGGGTCGCCTACGCCGGGAGCCTGCGACGGTTCCGGGACACGATCCGTGACATCGACGTGCTGGTCGCGTCGGCGTCGCCGTCCGCGGTGATGGAGGCGTTCGTGGGCCTCCCCCTGGTTCGCGACGTCCAGGGGCGGGGCGACACCAAGGCGTCGGTGCTCACCTTCGACGGCATGCAGATCGATCTGCGGGTGGTCCCTCCGGAGCGGTTCGGGGCGGCGCTGCTCTACTTCACCGGCTCGAAGGAGCACAACATCCGGTTGCGGGAGCGTGCGCTCCAGCGTGGCTGGACGTTGAACGAGTACGCCCTGGCCGAGCTGGTCGAGGACGACGAAGGCACCGCGTCGGCGGGGGAGGAGGTCGCCGCAGAGACGGAGGAGGGCATCTACGCCGCGCTCGACCTCGCCTGGATCCCCCCGGAGATGCGCGAGGACGACGGCGAGATCGAGCTCGCCGAGGGCCGCGACCTGCCCGAATTCGCGGAGGTCGCCGACCTGCGGGGCGACCTCCACGACCACTCGAACTGGTCCGGGGACGGCAAGGCGTCCATGGAAGCGATGATCGCCGGATCCCGGGAACGCGGCCTCGACTACCTCGCGTTCACCGACCACGCCGAGAACCTCACCATCAACGGGCTGTCCCGCCCCGCCATGCTGGATCAGCGACGACGGCTCCGGGAACTGCAGGAGCAGACCCCCGACCTGCACCTGCTGCACGGTGCCGAGCTGAACATCGGCATCGACGGCAGCCTCGACTACGACGCCGAGTTCCTCGCCGGGTTCGACTGGCTCGTCGCCTCGGTCCACAGCCACTTCCGCCGCCCCGCCGACGAGCAGACCGCACGGGTCATCGCGGCCATCCGCCATCCGTCCGTCACGGCGATCGGGCACCTGACCGGGCGGCGGGTCGGCAAGCGCCCCGGCATCGAGCTCGATGTCGGCGCGGTCCTCGACGCGGCGGCGGAGACCGGCGTGGCGATCGAGATCAACTGCAACCTCGACCGGTTGGACGCCCCCGCCGAGATCGTCCGCGAGGGCGCCCGTCGGGGCGTCACCTTCGTGATCTCCACCGACGCGCACAGCGTCCGCGAGCTCGACTACGCGGTGAACGGGATCCGGCAGGCGCGGCGCGGGTGGCTCCCGAAGGACCAGATCGCCAACACCCGGGACATCGAGTCGTTCCTCCAGTGGGTCGATGACGTCCGCGCAGCCAAGTGAGCGGTGAGCCGTCACTGCGAGTCGTAGGCGCAACCCGCCAGCCGTTCCCGGTCGACCAGCTCGCGGACCACGCCGCGGAGGTGGCGCCCCGCCTGCTCGGGGCGCTGCTCGTGCGTCGCGAGGATGACGGCACCGAGACGATCGTGCGGATCGTCGAGACCGAGGCCTACCGCGAGTCGGACCCGGCGAGCCACTCCTTCCGTGGGCGTACCGACCGCACCCGGGCCATGTTCGAGCGGGCTGGCCTCGCGTACGTCTACTTCACCTACGGGATGCACTTCTGTGTGAACGTGTCCTGCGAGGAGCAGGGGATCGGTGCCGCGGTGCTGCTGCGTGCGGCCGTGCCGCTCCAGGGGCGCGAGCGGATCCGTGGCCGGCGGGGCGAGCAGCACCGGGAGCGCGATCTCCTGGCCGGACCCGCGCGTCTGGCGGAGGGGTTGGCGATCGACCGAGAGCTGTACGGCACCGATCTGCTCGACGGCTCCTCCCCGTTGCGGCTCGAGACCGACGGGTGGGCTCCCACTGACTTCCGCAGCGGCCCGCGGGTGGGGGTGCGCGCGGCAGCAGACGTGCCGTGGCGCTTCTGGGTCGACGACGTGCCGGAGGTGAGCCGCTACACGCGCCACCCGAAGGCGCCCGACGTGGGCTGAAGGCTGGTCAGCGGGGCGGCGCCACGAAGATCCGCACCACGCTGTGGTCCTGGAGCACCTCGTGCGGGTCGGGGGTCTGGCCCCAGACCTGGCCCGGCGCGTAGCCGTCACAGCCCTCGGAGGGGCAGCCCAGGACCGGCTCCACCACCCACCCGGCGGATTCCAGCAGCGTCGTGGCCTGCTCCTGGTCGAGTTCGAGCACGTCGGGGACCGCCGATCTGCCGCGGGAGTTCGTGGAGACCCAGATCACGACCGCGTGCCCGTCGTCGGCACTGGTGGTCCCCCCTGCTGCGGGGCGCTGGCGCGTGATGATCCCAGGCGGGTAGAGGTCCGACGCGATGGCGCGGACGTCGGTGAGGAAGCCCTTGTCGCTGAGCAGCCGTTCGGCGACTTCGAGCGGGAGCCCGACGACGTCGGGGACGTCGTCGATCGGCGGTCCGGTCGGCTCCTTGCAGCGCTCGGTGGGCTCGGTGCCCACGAGGTAGGAACGCTCTGCGATCAGCTCGGCGGGGGTGTAGGGGTTCGGCAGGCAGTTGCGCTCCACGTCGACCTCGACGGTGACGAGATCCACCTCCGGGACGGGGAAGCCGTCGTGCTCCAAGCCCTCGAGCGCCGGTTCGGCGAGTGCCTTCCAGATCTGCGCCGGCCAGCGGCCCCCTTCGACCACCTCGGAGGTGACGGGTGGGACCATCGGGACGCGGCCTTCGGGGAAGCCGACCCAGACCGCGGCGAGGAAGGTCGGGGTGTAGCCGACGAACCAGGCGTCCGCGGAGTCCTGGGAGGTACCGGTCTTGCCGGCCTGCGGCAGGTCGGCGACCTGCGCCCGCACCCCAGTGCCACGGCGCACGACCTCCTGGAGGGCCTGGGTGATGACGAACGCGACCGACGCGTCCAGCGCCTGGTAGGAGCGGCGGTCGTGCTCGTAGAGCACCTCGCCGGCGGCGGTCTCGATCCGTTCGATCAGGTAGGGCTCGTGGTAGCGGCCCAGGTCGGCCAGCGCCCCGTACGCCCCGGCCATCGCGACGGGGGTGACC
>JAWVZB010000016.1:0-36648 GCA_033722375.1 Nitriliruptorales bacterium
CACCTCTCACGTACGGTTGTGAGGTAGCAGGAATGGCCGGTGATGCGCTAAAGAGATGCTAACGAGAGGTCGCTGAACAGGGCGGAGCGGGACGACACGCGACGGCACTCGATGACACGGGCCGATCGGCGAACCCCGCTCTGACCTAGGAGAACGCGGACCAGACGACACAGGACGACACCCGACGGCACGGCCGAGGATCGGCTCATAATCCGTTGGTTCCAGGTTCGATCCCTGGCGGGCCCACCACCGTCAGAGCCGCAACATCTCCTTCTGTGGATGGGGCGACCTTCCGACAGCTCCGTCGGCGGCAGCCTGCCGTGACTCGCGGACGCCTCGCGTAGGCTCGTCTCGAGGGGCGTCTGGGAGGGACGACGTGGTGGGCCGGATCGGTGCGCGACGCCTGGCGGCGGCCGTGCTCACGTCGGTGCTCGTGCTCGCTGCGGCGTGTGGTTCGCCGGACGAACCCGGTGGGCAGACAGGTCCGCGAGGACCAGAGCAGGACTCACCCGCCGGGGCCTCCTACGACCCGTCCGACCCGGCGGTGGTCGACGCGGTCTTCCTCACCGCCGTCGAGGAGGTGCTTCGCGGAACCCCTCACGAAGGGCTGGCCGATGAGGCGCCCGGGGAGCTGCTGGCGACCGCGGACGCCATCTGCGCTCGCCTCGACGCGGGCGACGACCCGGACGAGCTGCTGTCGCGGTACCTGGATGCACTCGAGGAAGCGTCGGGAGAGCCAGCTGACGACGCGGATGCGATCCTCGCAGGAGCGATCCTCGGGGCGGGGGTCGAGCTATACTGTCCGCAGCATTCTGACCACGTAGGGCGTTCGGAGCCGATCATGAGGCGCGGGGCGCGCATCGTCATCGTGGTCACGGGAGCTCTCGTGGCCCTCGCCGGTGTAGCCGCAGCCGCACCGCCCGAGCACGCCCTCGAACTGTCCGGTGGCGCTGCCGAACAGGCCGCAGCGGTCGTGCAGGACCTCAACCAACAGATCGAGGACACCGGCGCCCCGCAGGGGCTCGCCTCCCGTGCCTTCGAGGACCGCCACGCGGCGCTGGCCGCGAAGCATGCCGAGCACCCCGGCAACGCGAAGGCGGTGCACGAAGCGCTGGCCGGGGGCGACTCACCGTCGGCTGCGGGCGGCGACGCCCCGCCCGGTCAGGCCCGCTCGGCGGAGGCACGTGCACTCAACGCCGCTCGGGCGGCCATCTCCGGTGACGAGCACCCCGGCCGAGGGCTCGGTCGAGCCAACGACGGCGGCTGATCGCCGACCGATGTTGTGGGGGTCACTCGCCCCCGTTCTCGAGCGCACCATCGGCCTCGGCAGCGCTCGGATCCGCGTGGCTGGCCGGCTGGAGGATCCGGGCGGGTAGGAGCACCTTGAAGCATGAACCCCTACCTTCGCGGTCCTCCACCCAGGCTCGACCGCCGTGCAGACGTGCGAAGGTCGAGACCACTGCCAGTCCGATCCCGAGTCCACCGACCTTGGCCGCCGCGGTCTCACCCTGACGGAAGGGCTCGAATATCGAGGTCTTGAGCCCGTCGGGGACCCCCGGGCCGCGGTCGCACACGGATACGAGCACCCCTTCGCCGTCGGCCTCGATGCGGAGCAGGATGGGAGCCTCGTCCGGAGCGTGCTTCGCGGCGTTGCGGATCAGGTTCTCGATGATCCGCTCGGTCTTCGGCCCGTCGATCTCCGCCATGATCGGGTCGCCGTCGACCCGCACGGTCGTGCCGTCCGCCAGGAACTCGGCGGCGACGCGGGTCCCGAGTTCGACGACATCGTGCGGGCTGCGGGTGGGTTCGAGCGCCCCGCGCGTCATCCGGTCCACATCCAGCAGGTCTGTGAGCAGGGATTCGAGTCGCGTGGCGTTGGCGATGAGCCTCGCCACGATCAGTTCCTGCTTCTCCACGGAGAGCTCGTCGCGCCGCTGGAGGATCGAGCTGAATCCGATCAGCGAGGTGAGCGGGGTGCGCAGCTCGTGCGACACGGCCTGCAGGAACCCGTTCTTCATCCGGTCGAGCTCGCGCAGATGCTCGGTCGCCGCCTGCTCACGCCGCAGAGCCTCACGCAGGGTGTCCTCGGCCTGCTTGATGCTCGTGATGTCGCGGGCGACCCCCTCGACTCCGACGACCCGGTCCCCCCTGTCCGTGACCGGAACGAACCGGACGTCCAACCAGACCGTCGTGCCGTCCGGTCGGCGGACCGTGACCTGTCTCGGGGTCCTGGGCGGGCGGCCCTCGCGAGCCTGCCGCACGATGTCGTGATCGGAAGGGTCGAGTATCTGCAGGGCCAGGTCGGGATCGTCGTAGCACTGCCCGACGGTGTATCCCGTGATCGCTTCCACAGCGGGGCTGATGTACTCGAACGCCGGGTCGGGGTTGACCGACATGCGGAAGATGATGTCCGGCGCGTTGTCCGCGAGCCTGCGGAAGCGCTCCTCACTCTCCCGCAGGGCACGTTCTGCGATGTGCTGTGCGGTCACGTCGCGCAGGTTCGCGATCACCCCGTTGACCGCGGGATCCTCGAGGCGGTTCGTGTAGAGGGCTTCGACATGGCGGTAGCTCCCGTTGCGATCACGAAGCCGGTACTGGACGGGCCCGACAGGATCCGTCTGGTAGAGCAGGGCGTCCCAGAACGCCCGGGCCTCGTCGCGATCGTCGGGGTGGAGCAGTTCCCAGGCATCCTTGTCTGCAAGCTCCTCGACGGTCCATCCACTGACCCGGTGGATCGCCGGGCTCAAGTAGGTCACCTGTGCGTCTTCGTCGAGCACCGCGATGACGTCGGGTGCGAACTTGACGAGGGCTCGGAACCGTTCCTCGCTGGCGGTCAGGGCCTGCTCGGCCTCCTTCCGCTCTGTGATGTCCTGCGCCGTGGCGAGGTGGATGCCAGGCGCGATGTCGGGGACGGCGCTCCCGAACACGTCCACGAGCGAGCCGTCCTTGCGGCGGAGTGAGTGTTCCCGGGTCCACCGCTCTCCCTGCCGGACCTCGTTGGCGAGGGCTCGTGCATCGGCCTTGAAGTCTTGGGGTGACAGGTCGCCGATCGACATCTGGCGGATCTCGTCGCGTGAGTAGCCGGTGAGGGCCTCCATGGCTGGGTTCGCGTCGAGGTAGTTGCCGTCATCGTCCCACAGGAGGAACCCGTCCAGCGAGTGCTCGAACAGCCCACGCAGCACTCGCTGGCTCTCCTCGAGTTCCTGCCTGGTGTGGTGGAGATCGGTCACATCGAGCGCTACACCAGCGACCCCTGCCACCACACCATGCTCATCTCGAAGCGGCTCGACACGCACGTGGAAGCAGACGCCCAACCACTCGATCTGGAAGGTCGAACTCTCGCCTTCGAGGGCGGCTCGGTGGGCTGCGATCGGGGGGAACTCGGGGTCGTCGGTCTGGAAGTAGTCCTCGAGTGTCCGTCCGACGATGTCAGACTCGGTCTGCCCGATAGCGGCCAGCCCACTCCCGCGAACACTCGTGAACGTCAGTGACCCGTCGACCGTCCAGATACATACTGGCAGTCGATCGAGGACGGCCTGGAGGCGCAGCTGACTCGTGCGCAGCTCCTCCTGCGTGCGCTCGGCATCGGTGATGTCGACGGAGCTGCCGATGACCCCCTGGATCGCACCCTCGGCGCCCCGCACCGGCTCGACGTACGCCTGCCGCACCCTGCCGCCCGCCGTGTACCGGTAGGAGGTCGGCACGCCACACAAGGCCTGACGGTGGGCGGCGATGCCCGGCGTGTCGTCCGAGGCCCCCCGGATGATCTCGTCGATGTGTCGTCCCTTGACGTCCTGTTCGGTGATCCCGAGCCGCGCCATCCCGGTTCCCCGCGAGGAGACGAGCCGAAGATCGGCGTCGGTGGTCCACACCGTTCCGGGCACCTGGGCGAGAAGGTTGTCGAGGAACGCCTCGCGGCCGCGAGCGTCCCGGACTGCGTCCTCGCGTGCCAGCCACACGCTGATGGTGCTGGCAGCCTCGTCCAGTAGCTGTTCCTCTTCGGGCAGGAAGGAACGGGGTTCGGTGTAGCCGACCCACAGTTCCCCGCGCTTCTCGCCGCCTACCAGGATGTCGGCACGGAGGTTCACGGCTGGTGGGTCGTTGCGTGTCCGCACCTCGGCCCCGTCGATGACGACCGTGGCGATCGCGAGGTCGGGGAACCGCAGCCCGTTGGCCAGGGCATCCGCCACCTGTCCGACCGTGATGGGCCGGGATCGCTCCTCGGCGAGTGCACGACTGATCCGGTAGAGCGCTGCCCGCTCCTTGACTCGCTCGACGAGGGCTTCCTCGGAGGCCCGGCGGTGGAACGCTTCCGACAGGAGGCTCGCCACTGCGGTCAGGAACTCGACATCGCCGGGGCCGAAATGTCCCGCCTCGTCGGATACGGCGGCCAGCACACCCTGGGGTCCGTCGCTGTCGGGGACGGGAACGCAGGCGACGCTTCGGACCCCCAGCTCACGGAGGACAGGGTCTTGCTGCCCGCCCTCAGCATCGAGATCCTGGATCAGGATCGGGGCGTTGGCCAGTGCCACTCGGCCGGCGACTGTCGAGTCGTCCTCCGGTAGGGCGAGGGGATCGTGGGGGAGTTCGAACCCGCAGTGGGCCATCAAGACGAGCGTGCCTCGCTTCCGGTCGCGGACGGCGATGACCGCTTCCCGGACCTGCAGCGCGTCGGCTACCACCGCGCAGGCGCGTCGCGCGAGTTCGTCCTCGGAGATCCCAGTGAGCGCGACTCGTCCCAGCTCAACGAGCGCGCCGCGCTGTTGGAGGTGTCGAGCGATCTCGTTGCTCAGACGCTCGCGCTCGACCGCGTGGCGGATGGCCCGGGCGGTGGCGTCCTCGTTCGAGCCGCCTTTGATCAGGTAGTCCTGGGCCCCGGCCTGCAGCGCCGCACCGGCGGTGTCGTCATCGTCGAAGCCGGTCAGCACGACCACCGGCACGCCTGGGAGCGCCGCACGGAGTGCGGTGAAGGTCTGCAGACCGGACGAATCTGGGAGTTCCAGATCCAACAGGACGACGTCTGGTGCGAGCCCACTGTCGATCTGGCGCATCGCCTCGCTGAGACGCGTGGCATGGGCGAGGTCGAACGCCCAGCGGCTGCCCTCGAGGCCGGAACGGATGAGCAACGCATCCTCAGCGTCGTCCTCGACCAAGAGAACGCGAAGGTCCCGGTCGGTGCTGTGGTCGTGCCCCGCTCGGCGTTGTACCTCCTGGTACCGGTCGTCACGACGGTTGGTTCGAGCATCGCTGTGCTCGAACGTGGAGGTGCCCCGCAACATGCTCACTTGTGCTCCCGCGGCTCCCGATCCGGTTGGCCCGCAGGTGGCGTGCGCTGGCCGGTATGGGTTGTCGTCACAAGAAGTGTGGGCGGCTCTCTGTGTGGCGACTAAGGGAGAAAGTCCCTATTGCGAAGGTCGCACGACTAGCCGCATCGGCGTTCTGCGCACGAACTCGCGGATCTCGCTGCGGGGGCCGGGGCGGCACCAAGCGGCGACGAGTCATCCTCGTCGCCGCCCGGGCAGTGGGAGGGTCTACTCGCCCTCGTACTTGAACGAGACGTTGACCTTGGCGCGGTAGGCCTTGACGTTGCCGTCCTCGAGGGTCATGTCGAGCTCGGTGATCTCCGCGACGCGGAGGTCCCGCAGCGACGCCCCGGCGCGGTCCACGGCGGCTTGGGCGGCCTTCTCCCACGACTCGGTGCTCGTACCGACCAGTTCGATGACCTTGTAGACGCTCTCTGCCATGATGGCTCCATCTCATAGGGGACGGCACGAGCGTTGTCGGGAGCGAGGGTCACGTCAAGGGCCGGACGTCGCACAGGCGGTCGGTGTTGTGGGCATACCGTGGAAGGGGCATCATGTGACCGGGAGGTGGTCGCGCATGGGCATCATCATCGGCATCGCGGTCTTCGCGGTCCTGATGTACCTCCTGGGCCGTCGTCTGCGACGTGCGGAGCACGAGGGCGACTACGACCCCGGCGGGTCGAGTTCGGTCTCGCGGCCTGGGGTCCGGCTCTTCTTCGACTACGGCGAGAAGGGGTGGCACCGGGACGGCATCCGTCAGCGCCCCGAAGAGTGACGCTCCCCGACGGCTGGCTCGGATTCGGGCACGGAGGCGGGTAGCTGGCTCCACCTCGCCAGCCGGTAGCTGCGGGTGTCGAACCTCCGCATCCGCAGCCGGTACTCCCACGTCGAGCCCGGCCACAGCGTGAAGTTGTAGCCGTCCGGCCCGAGGTACCAGCTGTCGCAGCCGGTGGCCCACACCGAGCGGTCGGTGCGCTCCGCGACCTCGGTCTTCCACCGCTCGAGCGCGTCGCGCTTGACGTCGACGTAGGCCACGTGCTCGTGTCGTTCCAGGCGCTCCATGGCAGCGGCGACGTAGTTGAGCTGGGACTCGATCTGGAGCACCACGGAGTTGTGTCCGAGGCCCGTGTTGGGACCCAGCAGCAGGAAGAAGTTGGGGAACCCCGGGACGGTCGTCCCCTGGTAGGCGGCCGGTCGGTCCCCCCAGTAGCTCGCCAGGTCACGGCCGTCCAGCCCACGGACGTCGAGCGTCCCGAGCACGTCCTGCACGTCGAAGCCGGTCGCCCAGACGATGACGTCGAGGTCGTGATGTCCGTCCTGCGTCTCGACGCCCCGTTCGGTGACCCGGGCGATCGGGGACGTCTCGATCTCCACGTGGTCCTGGGCCACCGCCGGGTAGTAGTCGTCGGAGACGAGGATCCGCTTGCAGCCCATGTGGTAGTTCGGCGAGAGCTTCTTGGCCAGTTCCGGGTCGTCGACCTCGTGGTGGAGATGGGCACGGACGAGCGCCTCGAGGCCGCGCATCACCCAAGCGTGGTCGAAGGCGACGTAGCGGAGCTCCTTGGTGGCGTAGATCAGCGCGCGGTGCAGCCGTCGTGCGCCCGGGATCGCCCCGAACGCCCACTTCTCGATCTCGGTGTAGGCGCGGTCCATCCGGGGGACGACCCACGCGGGGCTGCGCTGGAACACCGTGACGTGACTGGCCACGTCGGCGGCTTCCGGGATGACCTGGATCGCGCTCGCGCCGGTCCCGACGACGCCCACACGCTTCCCGTGCAGGTCGAGGTCGGGGTCCCACCGGGCGGTGTGGGTCTGCGGCCCCCCGAACCGGTCGCGTCCTGCGATGTCGGGGTAGTTGGGGTCGCGCAGCGCCCCGATCGCACTGATGACGACGCGTGCGGTGAGCCGGCGTCCGTCGCGGGTGGCGAGCGTCCACCGTGCGGTCGTCTCGTCGAAGCGGCAGGAGACGACCTCGGCGCCGGTCCACAGGTGCTCGCGCAGGTCGTGCCGGTCCACGATGTTCAGCAGGTAGTCCCAGATCTCGGGTTGCGGGGCGTACTTGCAGGTCCAGTCGCTCTTCGGCTCCGAGGCCAGGGAGTAGAGGTGGGAGGGGATGTCGCAGGCGCAGCCGGGGTAGGTGTTGTCCCGCCACGTCCCGCCGATGTCGTCGGCCCGCTCGAGCATCACGAAGTCGTCGACACCGATCTCGCGCATCCGCAAGGCGGCGGCGATGCCTCCGAAGCCGGCCCCGACGATCGCGACGGTCGTGGTGGCGGTTACTCGGGGCTCAGCCGGCGGCGGCATCAGGATCCCTGTGCTCGGCGCGGTGTGCGAGGTTCCCGGGTGCGCCGGCGGCGCTTCCGGGAGCCAGTGGCCCGAGGCTGGCAAGCCGGGAGACGATCCGTTGGTAGTGGCGCCCGAGCAGGCGCTCGAGGAGGTGGAGCACACGCGCATCGGTCCCGACGTGGATCCGTGACCGTCCGCGCTCGACGCCGGAAATGATCGCGGTCGCGGCCTCCTCCGGATCGAGTCGGGCGAGGTGCTGGTCGAAGAAGGCGGCGATCTCGTCGCGACGGTGCCGCCCCGCGGTCCGTGATCGTCGCACGATGTCGGTGCGGATCCCCCCGGGATGGACACAGTGCACGCTGACGGGGTGACCGTGCAACCGCATCTCGACGGCCAGGGACTCGGTGTAGCCGCGCACGCCGAACTTGGCGGCGGCGTAGGCGGATTGCGACGGGACCCCGAGGAGCCCGAAGAGGCTCGAGATGTTGACGAGGTGGCCGCCGGAGGCGATCAGGTGGGGGAGGAAGGCCTGGCTGCCGTGGATGACCCCCATCAGGTTCACCGCGAGGACGCGCTCGATGTCGGTCAGGGACTGGTCGACGGCATCAGCGGTCAGGGCGACCCCGGCGTTGTTCACCACGAGGTCCACGGTGCCGTGGTCGGCGATCACGTGGCGTGCGTGCGCTTCGAGAGCGGAGGCGTTCCGGACGTCGAGGCGCGTGGTTGTCGCCTGGCGGCAACGGTCGGCGGTGGCCTGGACCGACGGCAGGTCGACGTCGCTCAGCGCGAGCGTGCACCCCTTCGCATCGAGTGCCAGGGCGAGGGCACGCCCGATCCCGGAGCCGGCGCCGGTGATGACGGCGGTCGTGCCGTCGAGACGGCGACGGGCCACGGCGGGGTCCTCCTGGCGGGGTGACTATTGAGTGATGCTCAACAAGCCTAGGTTCGCCGCAGGCACCCGTCAACGACGCTTCGCCCCGCTGGTGGCGTTCAGGCAGCCGTCGCGAGCAGGCTGCACTCGCCGTGGTCCAGCGGCTCGATCGTCCGGTCGATCAGCGAGACGCGGTAGCTCGGCCCGTGGCAGACGTCGCAGCGTGCCAGCTCCGCGCAGAGCCGGCAGATCCTCGGGGCGCGCGCGTCGGCCGCTCCGCACCGCCCGCAGTGGTGGTTCCCCCGCGTGTCCATCCCGTCACTCCTCGTGTGCGTGTACGGGCAGCGTGACCCGTCGGCTCCCCGCGGTCGGCCGGCCCCACGGTGGAACGGACAGTGACGGAGCGTGTTCCTGGACACGCTGTCCGTTGGGCCCGGGTCCGTTCGGGTGGCAGCGTGCCCGAGCGGACATCTCGACAGACGGCGAGGGACCTCCCCGCTCCACGTACCGTGGACCTTCCCAGGCGAGGTCGATGTGTTCGAGCAGATCCAGCAGGACGAGCGACGCGATGTGGCCCTGACCTCCACCGAGGCCACGGCACAGGTCGTGCAGACGATGCTGGCAGCACACGGGATCCAGGCGGCCACGGTGGCCTACTCCCGCGCCTTCCCGAGTGTGGACTGGGTGACCGGCTTCCGGGTCTGGGTGCGCCCCGAGGACGAGGCGCAGGCGCGAGCGCTGCTCGCCCCGCTGCGGGACCGCGACGACGTCGCTGACCCGCCGGCGTCCTGATGTCGGCGCTCGTGGTGGCGGTCGCGATCGCCGTGATGCTGATCGGGGTGGTCGGCACCGTCGTGCCCCTGCTGCCCGGCCTGGCGCTGGTCTGGGCCGCCGGGGTAGGGAGCTGGTGGCTCGCCGGGCCCGGTACGGCGGGCTGGGTCGCCGTGGCGCTGCTGACGCTGCTGCTCGTCGCTGGATCCGCTGCGAAGATCGTCCTGCCCACCCGGGCGGGCCGAGCACGACAGGTCCCTCGGGGTTCGCTGGCGGTGGGGCTGGCCGGCAGCGTGGTCGGGTTCTTCGTGGTGCCCGTGGTCGGGTTCGTTCTCGGTGGGCTCCTCGGGGTCTTCGGCGCCGAGGTCCGACGGACAGGCGACCGGGACGCGGCGGCCGAGAACACGATGGCGATGCTGAGGGGGTTCGGACTGGGGGTGCTGATCGAGAGCGCGGCCGGTCTCGCCATGATCGCGGTCTGGGTGGGCACCGTCGTTGCGGCGGGGGTGCGGTGATGGCGACGGTGACCGCAGGCGACTCGGCGCTGACCCACCTCGAGGGCTCCGCGTCGGGTGGACGCTACGACGCCGACACGCTGCAACGCCTGGACAGCGAGGGTCGGCCGCTGCTGGCGCGCTACGACCTCGATCAGGCCGCCGCCACGCTCACGAAGGACTCCCTGGCCCAGCGGCCCCGGGGGCTCTGGCGGTGGCGGGAGCTGCTCCCGGTCCGGGATCACGACCACGTCGTCTCGCTCGGCGAGGGAGACACGCCGCTGCTCTCGCCGCGCCGGCTCTCCGGAGCCCTGGATCTCCGCCGCCTCCGCCTGAAGGCGGAGGGCGCGAACCCGACCGGTTCCTTCAAGGCACGTGGCATGGCGACGGCCGTCTCCCGGAACCGGGAGCTCGGCGCCCAGCGCTTCCTGGCCCCCTCGGCCGGCAACGCTGCCGGCGCGCTCGCGGCCTACGGCGCCGCCGCCGGAGTGCCCGTCACGGTGCTCATGCCCGCCGACGCGCCCCGCAGCAACCAGGTCGAGGTCGTGATGTGTGGCGCGACGCTCGTGCTGGTCGACGGCCTGATCTCCGACTGCGGGCGGCTCGGGGCCGCACTGGCGGCGCGGACGGGCGCCTTCGATGTCAGCACGATGAAGGAGCCCTACCGCGTCGAGGGCAAGAAGACCATGGGGCTCGAACTGATCGAGGCGCTCGGCTGGCGCGTCCCGGACGTGATCGTCTACCCGACGGGCGGTGGCACCGGGCTCGTCGGCATGTGGAAGGCGTTCGCCGAGCTGGAGCAGCTCGGGTTCATCGGCTCCGAGCGTCCTCGGATGGTGTCGGCCCAGGCCGCCGGCTGCGCCCCGATCGTGCGGGCGTTCGAAGAAGGTGCCGCCCACGCGAGACCGTGGGAGGACGCCGAGACCCGCGCCAGCGGGCTGCGGGTCCCCACCGCCGTCGGCGACGGGCTCATCCTCAGGGCGTTGCGGGACTCGGACGGCACCGGGGTGGCGGTCGAGGAAGCCGACATCACCCGGGCCCAGCGGCTGGCGGGGGAGCGGGGCGCCGGCTACGTCTCCCCCGAGACGGCGACCGCCATCGCCGCCACGGGTGAGCTGCGGAGCAGCGGCTGGGTCGCAGCGGACGACGAGGTCGTGGTGTTCGACACCGGGATCGGGGCGAAGTACCCCGACCCTCCGGGCCTCGCCGCTGCTCCCACCGTGGCCGCGGACGTCGAGCCCGACGAGCTCGCGGCACTGGTCGCCGACGCAACCCCGGCCGACGAGCAACCGACCAGCGGGGAGGACCGATGAGCGCGATCGCGACGCTGACCGTGAACCCGAGCGTGGACATCAGCACCAACGTCGAGCGGATGGTCCCCGACGACAAGCTCCGCGCTGACAACGTGCAGCGGGAGCCCGGCGGTGGCGGGATCAACGTCGCTCGGGCCGTCGTCGAGCTCAGCGGCGACGAAGCGGCGGTGCAGGCCGTCCACACGAGTGGCGGGTCCGCCGGTGAGGTGCTGGGCCGGCTCCTGTCCGGCGTCGTCGAGACCATCCCCGTCCCCATCTCGGAGGAGACGCGCGAGAACCTCAGTGTGAGCGAGACCACCACGGGCAAGCAGTACCGGCTCGTGATGCCCGGACCCGAGGTGACGGAGTCGGAATGGGACGACTGTCTGGAGGCACTCGGTGAGCTCGACCCCGCCCCGTCGTGGCTGGTCGCCTCCGGGAGCCTCCCACCGGGGCTCCCCGACGACACCTACGCCGCCCTGGCACGTCAGTGCCGCTCCCGGGACCTCCCGCTGGTCCTCGACACCTCCGGCGCGCCGCTCGCCGCCGCCTGCGACGAGGGCGTGTTCCTCATCAAGCCCAACCTGGGCGAGCTCGCCCGGCTCGTTGGCCGCGACCTCGAGTCCGATGCGGACATCGCACAGGCCGTCGACGGGTTGATCGAGCGGGGCGCGGCCGACGCTGTCGTCGTGTCCATGGGGGCTGGCGGGGCGTACGTGGCGGGGCGCGACACCGAGGGACGGCACCTGCGGGCGCCGACGGTCCCGATCCGCAGCACGGTGGGGGCGGGCGACTCGATGGTGGCGGGGATCGTCCTCGGCCTGGCTCGCGGTGAGTCCCTGCCGGCCGCTGCGAGGTTCGGCGTCGCGGCGGGCGCCGCGGCGGTCATGACCCCGGGATCCGGACTGTGCCGGCGCGATGACACCGAAGCGCTGTACCGGCAGATCGAGTCCGACGGGTGAGGCAGGCCGGACGACTCCGCGGGTTCGGGCGGCGACACCCACTGTCGCCGGTCGTGCTGGGCGTGCTCCTGTACAGCACCGGCCCCGTGTTCGTCGCCGCCTCCGCCGTGTCTGGAGCGGTGTTCTCGTTCTGGCGCCTGTGGTTCGGCGTCGCGGTCCTGGGCATCGCTGCCGTGATCCAAGGGCAGGTCTCCGGCTACCCGTCCGCGCGGGCCCTGCGCTTCCCGGTGCTCGCCGGCGTGCTGTTCGGGGCGCACCAGCTCATGTTCTTCACCGCCCTCAAGATGACGAGCGTCGTGGACGTCACCCTCGTGAACACCACCTCGCCGGTGATCACGGGCCTCCTCGCGATCCCGGTCTTCGCCGAGCGACCCCGCCGCGGGTTCTGGGGATGGGCGTCCATCGCGATGATCGGTTCGGCCGTGGTCGTCGTGAGCGGTTCCGCCGGACCCCGGGGGAATCCGCTCGGGATGATGCTGGCGCTCGGGAACGTGGTCGCCTTCGCCGGGTTCTTCCTCACGTCCAAGTCGAGCCGCGACCACCTGGCGGTGCTGCCGTTCCTCGCCGGTGTCATGTTCATCGCGGCGCTGTTCGTGTCCGGCTACGTGCTCCTGGCCGGGGAACCCGTCTCGTCGGCAGGGGGCCGCGACCTGCTGTTCGCGGTGATCGTCGCCGCTGGTCCCGGCGCCATCGGACACTTCGTCATGACCTGGCCGCTGCGGTGGCTGCCTGCCAACGTGCCACCGGTCATGCGCCTCGCGATCCCCGTCCTCGCCTCGACCTGGGCCTGGTGGCTGCTCGGCCAGCCCGTGAGCTGGTGGCACCTCGTTGGCGGGGCGGTGACGATCGCGGGGGTCGCCGGGGCGATCCTCTCCCCAGCCGGCCGCGAGCTGATCGTCTCCGAGTCGAGCGAACCCCCCACGACCGTCACGCCGCCCGCAGGCGGCCCTCCAGATCAGGCGCCGCGTCGACGAGCGCCCGAAGAGCGGGGCGGGGGCTCACGATGAGCTTCCAGGAGGGCGCCGGGGTGGCCTGTGCTCAGCACGAACAGTCGGGTGTGCGCGGCGTCCACCAGCCCCACTGCAGGCGGGGCCGCAGTCGACCCCTCAGCCATCGGTGAGCTGAGGCGGGGTCGTGAACAGCTCGTCTCGCGCGGAGCCCTGCACGACGTGGGTCGCGAGTTCGACCATGGCGTCCCGGAACTGCTCGTCCTGTGCCGTGCGGACACGATCGCGCTCCCACGCCTCGTAGGTGTCGTACTTGAACTCGATCACGAGCTCGTTCACGGTCCCGACGACCGGCATGAGCACTGAGGGCCGCTGGTAGCCGCGCTCGGCGGCGAGCTCGAGCAGCTTCCGGAGGGACGCGAAGTAGTCGCTCATGTGCCCGTACTTGACCTGGGCGATCTGCCGGTAGCGGTACATGCGGTCCTCTCAGCGCACGGTGTCGAGGGTGGCCACGACCGCGAAGTGGTCGGAGGCCTGACTCTCGATCACCTGGGCGGCGGTGGCACGAAGGTCGGGGGAGTGGAACACGTAGTCGATGCGTACGTCCGGGGCGGCGGCGTTCGCGGTGAGGCCAGGGCCGGACCCGGCCTCGTCCCACACGTCGACGAAGCCGGCGTCGTACAGCGCCTGCATCTGGGGTGCGTCGGGCTGGGCGTTGAAGTCACCGACCAGGACCGTGCGCGATTCCTGCTCCCAGGCCTCGAGGATGGTGGCGATCTGCTCGTCGTGGATCTGCTCGAGGTTGTCGCCGGTGTGGTGGAGGTGGGTGACCATCAGGTGGACCACGCCGCCGTCGCCCAGGTCGATGTCGGCTTCCAGGACACCTCGCCGCAGGAGGCTGTCCAACTGCGGGAGGGTCCTGGCCTCGGCGTCCTCTATCGGGAAGCGGCTGAGGATTGCGTTGCCCCACACCGGGTCCGGGGTCGTGGCGTGGAAGCGCATGTGCTGGAACCCGAGGCGTCGACGGAGCCATCCCAACAGGTCGGTGTTGCCGTCGAGGAGCCAGCCCCGCGACACCTCTTGAAGCCCAAGGACGTCGGCACCGGTCTCCTCGATCGCTGCGGCGAGGGCTTCCAGGTCCTGCACGCCCGCCGTCGAGAACCCCGAGTGCAGGTTGTAGCTGGCGACCGTGACCGGGTACCCGGTGGCCTCGGCCGGCGCGAGGTCATCGACCGGATCCGTCCCGAACCACAGGATCGGAACGGCCATGAGCAGCGCCCCGATACCGACGGCGGACCAGTGCGCCGTCCCCTGGGGTCTCGCAGTCGCGGACGCTCCGAGACCGAAGATCGTGATGAGTACCCCGGCGACGATCAGGAGGATGTCCTGTGCGAGGGGCAGCGCGATGTCGTAGCTCCCGTAGTACGAGAAGGCCAGCACGAACAAGAGCAGCCACCCCACGGCCAGCGCCAGGCCGTGGGCGAGGGTGCCGGCGGTGCGGTCCTCGGGGGCAGCGGGGGCGGTCAGCGCCCCGAGCACCATCCCGCTGCCGAGCATCCCCGCCAGGAACAGGATCGCGTACAGCACCCCGGTGACCCCGGTCGCCGCGGTCAGCAGCAGGACCAGCACGCCGCCGATGAGCCCCGTGCCTCCCTGGCCCGGCAGGGTGCGGCCCAGGGACACCCCGACCAGCAATCCGAGGTTGCCGGCACCGAGGACGAGGAACGTGACGTCCCACGCCCACCCGGTCTGGGTGGCGAGCCAGCCCTGGTTCTGGAGGATCAACAGCTCGAGGAAGAGCAGTGGACCGAGTGCCAGCAGTGGGACGGCGATCCCGGCTCGCGGGCCGTCCGCGACGACTTCGTGCGGCATCCCGAACCACGTTCCCGCCGCGGCGACGATCCCCAGGGCGAGCACGGTGAGCAGCGCGGTGGTGCCGTCGATCCAGACCAGATCGAGGGTCCAGGCGACCCCACGGATCGCGGTGTCCGCCACGAGCCCGAGGGCGAGGCCGTGGGCGAAGCGTCCGCGCATGACGGTGTAGATCGGCGGCAGTGCCCACAGGAACGTCGCGACGCCAGCGATGGCGATCCAGAGCAGGGTGCTCGGGTCGTTGACGAACTGGGCCCCGAGCCGCAAGAGCACGGTCGCCCCGGTGGTCCCGATGACGGCCCACCGAACACCAGCCAGGCGGCTCACGAGTGGCGCCAGGACAGCGAGGGCGAACGGGGCGACGCCGTAGGGAACGAGATCGAGCGTGGCCAGCTTCTCGGTGTCCCGCAGGAACCAGCCGACGAGGGGGAACAGCAGGCGGAGGAGTTGGAGCCCGAGAACGGTCAGGGCCGCCAGCGCGAGCAGACGCAGGAGACCGGGGGCCCAAGCGGGGAGGGACGGACGTGTGGAGGTGTCTTGCGGAGTGTCGGTCATGACCCGAACGCTAGTGACTCACGTGCCCTCGGTGCGTCGCTGTTCCAACGCGAACATCCGGATCTCCCGGTGGGATGCACGCTCGAGGTAGGTGTCGTACGCCGGCCACCGGTCGGTGAAGACCGGCCACACCGCACACCACTCCTCCTCGGACACGAGCCGCGCGTGCACCTCGTGCCATCGCCCGCTGACCTCGATGCGGGCCTCCGGCGTCGCGAGGAGGTTCTCCGCCCACGCCGGTTGGGACTCCCGGCCGAAGTTGGTGCCCACCACCAACCATGCTCCGCGGCGTCGTACGTAGAACAGCGGGGTGCGGTACTCGCGTCCGGATCGCCTCCCGCGATGGTGGAGGAACAACATCGGTGCGACGCGCTCGGAGACCGTCAGTCGCCCGCCGGAGATCCGGTGCAGGAAGCGGTCCACGGGGCCGGCGAGGATCGGCGCGACCCGACGGAAGAAGGCCGTGTGGCCCAAGCGACGCAGCAGCGTGGCCAGCAAGGGACTCCCTCCGGTCCTCGAGATCCTAGCGTCCCGTGTTTGGCCTAGAAACTGGCAAGAACTGGATGGATATGGCTCCTTTACGCCCTGATGCTGAACTTGAGGGTCAGGGAGATGCAGAGAGACCTGACAGTGATTGGAACGACTGAGAGGCACTCTTGGAAGAACTGGTTGAGACTTCCAGAAAACGCCTCCGTCGGGAAGCGCAGAGTCGCCGTGTGCGGCGTCGCAAGCCGCTGGTGAAGGCGAAGGGGCCCGGACGGGGGCTCGCCGTGGAGCGCCCCTTTGGGGGGTGCCTCAGCGGTTCAGGTCGATGACCCAGGTCTGCAGTGGCCAGTCGATGGCGCGCAGGGCCGTCTCGAGCGAGCGAGCGACGCGGAGGGCGGTGGCTCGTCGGTTGGGACTCGGATGCAACGCCCGGGTCACCCGGACCGAACTCGATCCGCGTTCCGCCGTCCATCCGGCTGGCAACCGCGAGCCGTCGATGCGTCGCCGGGCGGCGCGGGACCAGGCGACGAGTTGGATCTCGACGTCGTGGTCGCGCAGACCCCGCTCCCTCGACGTGTCGACCGTCCAGGTCGCGGTGAGGTCGGGGTCGAGGAACCGGATGAAGCGGTTGAGTGGCGAGCGCGGGCCGCGGCTCCGAGCCATCAGCGGATGGATCGGTCCGTCTGCATGGGGCCCGGCGAGGAGCACCGCCACGGTCTCCCGGTCGGCGCGGACGGTGCCTGTCTCTGGGACCTCGCGGTCCCAGTCGACCGTGGTGGTGTCCACCGACTCGTCGCTGTACTGCCGCGTGGGTGCCTCGGCCCAGGCGACCCCCTTCGGCCGGGAGGACCGGGACGGCGGCCTCGTCGGACTGGGGGCGCCCACCAAGCGTTCGTAGGCCCGCTGGAGGTCGTGGAACGCCCGCGGGTCGCCACCAGCGTCGGGGTGCAACCGCAACGCGAGTCGTCGGTACGCCTGCTTGACGACCACGGGATCGGCTGCGGACTCGAGCTCGAGGATCCGCAGCGCCTCTGCGCGGGTGAGATCGGACACGCTCCGAGCGTATGACGTGGCGGTGGTTCGGTCCCGGCCAGGTGAGCTGTGCTGGATGGTGCCCTCGCTACCCTCCTGGCATGCCGCTCTACGAGTACCGCTGCAGCTCCTGCGGCGACACCCGCGAGGTGTTGCGCGGGGTCGACGACGCCGACGATCCCGTCGGTTGTGCCTGTGGCCAGCCGGACACGGTGCGTCTCCCGTCGCTGATCGCGCGCTCCGGTGGGTCTGACCTGCCGGTTGCCGGCGGATGTTGTGGCGCCGGGGCGTGCGGGTGTGGCCACTGACGATCCTGCGGCGTCCAGCGTGAGCGGCGACAGGGGCGGGCCGCCGGAACAGGCGCCGCCGACGGGTCGATCGGGGCGCGAGGCCGAGCCGATCGTCACCTATTGGTTGCTCGGTGCCATCGTCCTCGCCTTCCTGCTGAGCCAGGCGGCGCCGGATCTGGCCGACCGCGGCGTGTTGTTCGGCCCTGCGGTGGCTGCCGGCGAGTGGGGGCGGATCGTCACGAGTGGGTTCCTCCACGCGGGCCTGCTCCACATCGGGTTCAACGGTTACCTGCTCTACCTGCTCGGCCGGATGCTCGAGCCGGGGATCGGCAGCACCCGGTTCACCGCGATCTACCTCGGGGGGCTGTTCGGGGGTTCGGCCGGCGCGCTGCTGTTGAGCTGGGCCACCCCGACACTCGGAGCGTCGGGTGCCGTGTTCGGCCTCATGGGTGGGGCGATGGTCGGACTCCGGCGCCGCGGGATCGATCCCTGGCGGAGCTCGATCGGGACCCTCGTGCTTCTCAACCTCGCGTTCACGTTCCTGGTGCCGGGGATCTCGATCGGCGGGCACGTCGGCGGGCTCGTGGGCGGTGCTGCGACAGCGGCGCCCCTGTTCGCGGCGGAACGAGGTGAGGCCCGCCGGGTGGGGGCGGCGGCGGGTTACGCCGTGGTGGCGGGCCTGGGCGCCGCAGCCGTGCTGTTGGGGGAGTGGGCGCCACTTGCTTGAAGGAGCGGAGGAGCGGATCCCGGAACAGCACGAAGCCCCGGCGCCTCCCCTGAGGGAGTACCGGGGCTTCGCTTCGGCTGAGCGGTCCTTGGAGGTGCTCAGCCGTTCCCACTTGGGTCGCTGCGGCGACCGTCTGTGGCACCGTTCGCGCCGGGTACAGCGGCGGTCGCGGTGTCGGACCTGTCGCTGCTCCGAAGAGCTCGCTTCGGTCCTTCGACGCGGGTCCTGCACCGGCTCCGCGCCGTCCGATCGGGTGTTCCGCAGTTCGTTCCGACCGGCGAGATGCACAGTACGCGGCGTCGGGCGTCGCGTCCAGCGATCCGACGAAAGTCACAGGAAAGTCACAGGATGTCCCCAACCTTTCCACAGGATGTGACCGCTGCGCGCACGAACGCGCGGAGCCAGCACCGCAGAGCGCGCGCCGCTGCGTCGTTGCACCTCGTGGTTGCGGGCAGTGTCGGCGCGACCGTGCCGACCTGTGCGGAACGCTTGACGTCGCGGTCGAGGAGGAGGAGCATGGAGGGTGTCCGGGGCTGGTCGGCCGTCTTGCTCGTTCGCTGCTCGCTTCTGCGTGCACGCGACCCTTCATTGATCACGCGCCCCTTCATTCATGCGGGATCGCTCGATCCGGGATCGTGCGGCTCGGCGGACCGGCTACCCGCAGCTACGGTGACGAGCCCCGAACACAGGATCACGATCCATGGCGCCTGCCCTCCGGGTGACCGGTGACGATGACGCAGACCAACTCGTCAGCGAGGATCCCCTCGCGCTGCTGATCGGCATGCTGCTGGACCAGCAGATCCCGATGGAATGGGCCTTCATGAGCCCGCTGCGGCTCCAACAACGACTCGGGGGCGAGCTCGACGCCGCGCAGATCGCGGCGATGGGGGAGGACGACCTGCGGGCGGTCTTCGCCGAGAAGCCCGCTCTCCATCGCTTCCATGGCTCCATGGCGAAGCGGACCCACAAGTTGTGCCAGCACCTGGTCGACAACTACGACGGCGATGCTGCCGCGGTCTGGCAGACCGCCGAGGATCCCCGCGAGTTGCTCGCTCGGCTCGAGGCGCTCCCGGGATACGGCGAGGAGAAGTCCAAGATCTTCCTCGCGATCCTCGGCAAGAGATTCGGTGCCGCACCGGACGGGTGGGAGGAGTACGCCGGACCGTTCGGTGACGACGAGCCCCGGTCGGTCGCCGACATCGGCTCGCCGGATGCACTCGAAGAGGTGCGAGAATGGAAGCGCCAGCAGAAGGCGAAGGGCAAGCGCAAGTCGGACTGACGGTCGGCGCACGGCGGCGACTTGGGCAGTGCGAGTGGGGCGCACCGGGATGGTTCGGTGTGGCTTCCCGGTTCCCGTCCCGAGCCGCGATCAGTCGGCCCCGAGCCCGTGTGCGCGCAGGAACTCGACGATGGCGGAGATGAACCGTTCGCCATCCAGCACTGCGGGGTCGTTGTGGCCCGCCCCGTCCACGGTGACGACCTCGACCGGTCCGCCGGCAGCCGCGGCGGCACGGCGGCTGAGCTCGGGAGGGATGATGCGATCCTCGGTCGCGACCACGACGAGGGTCGGGACCACGAGGTCCGGCAGCTGATCGGCGACGGGGAAGCGGTCTTTGACGAGCCACTCGGGAACCGGGCCGTAGTGCTGACGCGCCACCGCCACGAGAGACGGGAACGGCGATCGGAGAACCAGCGCCGCCGGCGGCGTCTCGACCGCCAAGCCCACGGCGACGCCGGTGCCGAGCGATTCGCCGAGGTAGACCACCGCCCCCACGTCGGTCTCCTGGTCGACCCAGGAGCGCGCAGCCCGCGCGTCACGGAGGAGCCCCTCCTCCGTGGGTGATCCCGGGTTCCCCCCGTACCCCCGGTAGTCAACGAGCAGCACGGACAGCCCGGCATCGTGCAGCGCACGGGCGAGCGGGGCGCGGCCGGCTCGGTTGCCGGCGTTCCCCGGGAAGACGATCACCGCGGTGTCACCACCCTCGAGCCACCACGCCCCGAGGTCCAGCCCGTCTTCCGTGTGCAGGGTGATGGCGAGACCCGTCGGGAGGACCTCGGACACGTTCGGTACCGGCCCACCGGGGAAGTAGACGAGCTGACGCTGGAACGACCACAGGCCCATGAGCACCACTCCGAGGACGGCGACCGCCAGCGCGATCCGTCGCGCCGTGTTGGTCACGCGGCCTCCTCCCCGTATCAGCCTGCCACACCGTCCGTCACCGTGACTCCTTCGGCTCGGGTCCGTTACCGTCGCGAACCGCGATGAAGAGACGATCGTTCCGACACTCGTTCCTGACGCTGTGCGTGGGGGTCCTCCTGCTGGCGGCGTGCGGTCCCGCGACCGATGACACGACCGGCCCGGCGGCGCAGCCGACCTCGGAACCCGCGGCCGGATCGTCGCCGGGCTCGCCGACGGACGGTTCCGGTGGCGCTGGGGAGGCCACTCCCACCGGCCCAGCGACGACCGGCGGCAGCCAGGGTGATGCCGGCAGCGGTGGCGGGGGAGACAACGGAGGAGGCGGCGGCGGAGACGGTGGCGGCACCGAGGGTGGTGGCACGGACGGCCCCCCGCCGGCGACTACCGACGATCTCGGCCGCGTCGGCGCCAACGGCAGGGCGTACCTGCGCCCGGACCATCCCAGCCTGATCGTCGAGATCGACGTGCAGGAAGGCGTCTCCCCGGGTGACGGGCCGGTCGACCATCTGATCGCGACGATCCGCAAGCATGCCGACAAGCCAGGGGGTGTCCAGCTCGCTGGGGGGAACACGTTCGCCTCTGACCGGCGCGAGTGGACGCGGGACGACCTGCGTGCCGCCGCGGAAGAGAACCGGCAGCACTACTCGGACGAGCAGGTCGTGGTGCTGTACTTCCTGTACGTCCGGGGTGGCTTCTACCAGGGCGGTGAGGAGACACGAGCCATCGGAGTGACCTACAACGCCTCGGAGATCGCGCTCTTCCCCGATCGTTGGTCGGGGCTCGGCACCCTGGTTGGCGCTGACCGCAACGTCGAGCGAGCGGTCCTGGTCCACGAGTTCGGTCACGCGCTCGGGCTCGTCAACATCACCTACCAGAGCGACATCGACCACGAGGATCCCGATCATCCCCACCACTCCTCCAACAAGGGGTCGGTCATGCACTACGCGGTCGAGACCACCCTCGTCGGGCAGGTCTTCGAGGGGCCGCCCCCCGACAGCTTCGACGACGCCGACACGGCAGACATCGAGGGACTGAAGTCCGGTCGTTACTGAGGCGCCGCGCTCGAGCGCGCCCCCGCCGCCCGGGTGCCGGCCGTTGCGTGCAGCGCTCAGGATGTCAGCCACGTAGGTTGCGTCCGGCCGCCCGGGAGGAACCGCGTGACCGATCAGGACGTCGAGGTCGAGAGCCCGACCAGCGGCCTGGTGAGCCACGTCGCCGTCGACGTCGGTGATGCGGTCGGCGCTGGTGACGACCTCGTCGTGCTCGAGGTCATGAAGATGGAGCACCCGGTCGCCGCCCCGGCTGCCGGCGTCGTGGTAGCGCTCGGGGTCGCTCCGGGCGACGAGGTGGCACAGGGTGACGTGCTGCTCCGGCTGTCAGCTCGGCACGACGAGGAGCCCGCCGGCTCGAGCGAGCCAACAGAGGACCCGGATGCAGAGCCGGAGCTGCTCGAGGAGTTGCGGCAACGCAAGCAACTGCTCCGCGACGAGGCTCGGCCGGAGGCGGTGTCGGCCCGCCACGAGCGTGGTCACCGCACAGCTCGGGAGAACATCGATGATCTGCTCGACGGTTCGAGCTTCGTGGAGTACGGCGGGCTGGCCATCGCTGCCCAGCGCAACCGCAAGCCCCGGGAGGAGTTGCTCCGCGACACCCCTGCCGACGGGCTCGTGACCGGCACCGGCACCGTCAACGCGAAATCGTTCGGGGTCGAGAACGCACGCGTCGCGGTCGCGGCGTACGACTACACCGTCCTCGCGGGCACGCAGGGGCACACCAACCATCTCAAGAAGGATCGGCTGTTCGAGCTGGCGGCGTCAGAGCGGCTCCCGGTCGTGCTGTTCGCCGAAGGTGGAGGCGGCCGGCCCGGGGACACGGACGTGGTCAAAGCCTCTCACCTCGACGTCCCCGCGTTCCACCTGTTCGCACGGCTGTCGGGCACCGTGCCACTGGTGGCCGTCGTCAACGGACGGTCGTTCGCCGGCAACGCGGCGCTGGCCGGCTGTGCCGACGTGATCATCGCCACCGACGACACGAACCTCGGCATGGCCGGACCAGCGATGATCGAAGGAGGTGGCCTCGGCAAGGTGACCCCCGACGACATCGGCCCTGCCGAGCTGCACCGGCGTACCGGGGTCATCGACGTTCCCGTCAGCGACGAAGCGGAAGCGGTGGCTGTCGCCAAGCGCTACCTCGGATACTTCCAAGGAGATCTCGACGACTGGGACTGTGCCGACCAGGCGGCTCTCCGCGACGCCATCCCGGGGGACCGCCGCCGCGTGTACGAGGTGCGCCCCATCATCGACACCGTGTTCGACCGCGGCAGCGTGCTGGAGCTGCGCCCCGATCACGCCGCCGGGATGCTCACCTGCCTCGCGCGGATCGAAGGGCGGCCGGTCGGGGTGATCGCCAACGACCCCGGTCACCTCGCGGGCGCGATCGATGGTGATGGTGCGGACAGCGCCGCACGACTGCTGGCCCTCTGCGATGCCTTCGATCTGCCTGTCGTCGCCCTCGTGGACACACCGGGGTTCATGGTCGGACCCGACGCCGAGGAGCAGGCCCAGGTCCGCCGGTTCGGGCGGCTGTTCGCGGTCGGCGCCAACCTGTCCGTCCCGATGGTCGCGGTGGTGACCCGCCGGGCCTACGGGCTCGGGGCGCAGGCGATGATGGGCGGCCACCTCAAGGTGCCGGTCGCCACCGTGGGCTGGCCCACCTCGGAGCTGGGACCGATGGGTCTCGAGGGCGCCGTCCGGCTCGGGTTCCGTCGCGAGCTCGAGGCGATCGAGGACCCCGAGGAGCGGGCCGAGCGTGAGCAGCAGATGATCGAGCTCGCCTACGCCAACGCACAGGGCCTGAACGTGGCCACGTTCGCCGAGATCGACGACGTCATCGACCCGGCAGCGACCCGTGACCGCATCCGCACGGCGATAGGGCTGCGCCCGCACCGACCGGCTGGGTGGCGCCATCGTTCCCCACGACGGCCACATCTCGAGCTCTGGTGACCGATCGGCGGTGGACCGCCATGCCCGTTCGTCCGGCCACCGTAGACCAGCCATGCCCGCCAGTAGGTAGAGAGTCGGCACGCGCGCCCGTCAGTTCGGGTGATGCTGTTGTCAGTGCGTGACGACAAAGGGACGAAACGTGATCATCCTCGGTGTCATCCTCATCATCCTCGGGGCGATCCTGGATGTTGGGATCCTGTACACGATCGGGGCCATCCTGGCCGTGATCGGGATCATCCTGTGGATCCTCGGCGCCATGGGGCGGGCGATCGGCGGTCGGCGACACTACTGGTAGTCGCAGGTCACGCCGACGGGTCGCGGTGACCCGAGACGTGCTCCGGACCCAGGACCCAGCCTGGCTGCGGGTCACCAGCCGCCTCGCTGTCCAACGCGGCGAGCAGGTACCCAGCGATCCTGCCGTCGCCTCCTGCCTCTGGTAGCTGGAGGCCATGCCCGAGCCGTGCCAGCCGCAGTGCCTGGCGGCCGAGGGTGATCCCGTCGGACGCCGTATCTGGCGGCCCGGTGAGCGCTGCGGCGAGGATCATCGGCAGGGGGCCCTCGGGATGCTCGTCGAGGTGGACGGGCTCGGACCAGTCGACCTGGCCACCCGAACACCGGAACGGCATCAGCGTCGAGCTGAGCGTCGGTCGATCGCGCTGGTGTCGGTCGGCGGTGAGCAGCACGGCGACCCGCTGGCGCAGGTCGCCCTCGTCGCACACGGGCGGCACGGGGTCCTCCAGCGACCACGCTCGCCCCGACCCGAGGAACGCCAACCGATCCGCGCCGGCTGGTACCAGTAACGCGAGGGCTTCGACCAGGGGTGCCTCGTTCCCTCCGGCGGGATGGGGGCGCAGCTCGATGCCGGCGATCAGGTGGTCCCCGCAGTAGCCGTACACGGTCGGCCTGACCGCGCCCTCGCGGTGGACATCGGTCGCGGCGAGGTCGCGTGCGAGGTCGGCGAGCTGCTGCCAGGTGGGAGTGTCGGTCACCTTCGCGCTCCATCTCGTGGAGCACGAGCCTCCCTCAGGAGCGCCCGGTTCGGGCTGACGACGCGGTCGCGGGCTGTGGAGAACCTCGCAGGGGTTCGAACAGCCCTCCGTCTTCACCCCACAACACCAGGGCGAGCGCGAGGATGCCGTAGAGGACGAACCCCCATGCGAGCGGGAGGATCGTGCCGTCGAAGGCACGGTCGAGCACCGCGCCGAGCAGCGCCCCGCCCGCGAGCTGCACCGCCCCGATCACCGACGACGCGGTCCCGGCGATCGCGGCCATCGGATCCATGGCGATGGTGTTGAAGTTCGGGATGAGGAGGGCGTGCCCGGAGAGCAGCACCGCCATCGCCAGCAGGAACGCCCAGAGCGGGGGTCGTCCCCCCGTCGCGAGCGCCAGCGCGAGCAGTGCGGCGGCAGCGACGAGGTAGCCGACGAGCACGACGTGGCTGAGCCGGCGTGTGCCGAAGGTGCCGACGATCCGGGCGTTCAGGAGCATCGCCCCGCCCATCACCGCGGCGAGGCCTCCGAAGAGGTAGGGGAAGGTGTCGGCCGCGCCGAACGCCTGACCGAAGATGATCTCCGACGACGCGAGGTACGAGGTGAAGACCCCGTACAGCGCCGTCATCGCCAGGGTGTAGGCCATGGACTGGCGGTGGGAGACGACCTGGCGCGTGGCCGCGAGGATGCGACCGAAGCGCAGCTCGAGCCGGTACTCCTCGTGCAGGGTCTCCGGCAACCGCACTGCCCAGGTGGCGATCCCCACGACCGCCACGACACAGGCGAGGAACACCCACTGCCAGCCGCCCACGGCGGTGATGACCGCCCCCACTGCGGGAGCGGCGATCGGGACCAGGACGAAGACCGCCATCACGAACGACATCGCCCGGGACATCCGTTCGCCCTCGTACCGGTCGCGGATGACGGCGAAGGTGATGACCCGGCAGCCGGCAGCCCCGAGCCCCCAGATGAGTCGCGCTGCGTAGAGCACGGCGAGGCTCGGCGACAATGCCGACGCCAGCGCCCCGACCGCGTAGATGCCGTAGCCGAGGTAGAGGGCGGGGCGGCGTCCGAAGCGGTCCGCCAGGGGGCCGTAGACGAGCTGTCCGCCAGCGAGCCCGAGGAAGTAGGCGGTGACCGCGCCGGCCACGGCGGTCGAGTCCGCGGGGAGGTCGAACGCCTGCCTCAGGTCGGGGAACGCGGGCAACATCAGGTCGATGCCGAGCGCGGCCAGTGCCATCGACATGGCCAAAAGCGACGTCAGCTCGACGCGCCCGAGGGAACGCTGCTTCGTGGACAGGAGGACATCCGAACGTGTCAGGGGGCCGACCGACGGTACCGGTGTGCTCAGTCGCCCCAGAGGCTCTGGCGGAGCCCGGCAGCGCGCGCGATCGGCCGGCTGATGGCTGCCCGGACCACGTCTTCCGAGCCGACGACGGTCACGTGGCGCCGCGCCCGGGTGATCGCCGTGTAGAGGAGCTCGCGGGTCAGGATGGGTGACTCCTCGGCGGGCAGGACGATCACGACCGCGTCGAACTCGCTGCCCTGGCTCTTGTGGATCGTCATCGCGTGCACGGTCTCGACGTCCTCGAGGCGGCTGGGACCGAGTCGCCGCACGCCCTCGGACCCGTGGAACGCCGCAGCGATCCCGTCGTCGCTCCGAACGACGATCCCGACGTCTCCGTTGAACAGCCCGAGGCGCGGGAGGTTCTTGGTGACGAGCAGTGGACGGGCGAGGTACCAGCGGACCGTCGGGTCGTAGGCGTCGAGCTCGTCGCGCAGCCAGCCCTCGACGAGCGGCACCCACGTGGAGACCCCCGCGGCGCCGTGTCGATGGGCACACAGGACGCGGATGCGGTCGAGGTGGTCGAGGGCGCCCGCGGCCTCGCCCGCCGCTGCCGCGGAGAACACGTCCCGGTGCACGTCCACGAGGGCGCTGCGGACCGGCTCGAGCTCGGTGCTCGTCGCCAGATCCGCGGGGCGGCCCTCGCCAGACGGGGGGATCCAGGTGAGATCGTCGTGGTCGCCGGTGAGGACCTCGATGGCGCGCGCGGGGTCCCCGGCGTGGATCGCGGCAGCGAGTTGCCCGATCCCCGACGCTGGTGCGTACCGCCGGGCTGCTCCGAGCGTGACCACGGTGTCACCGATGGCGCCCGTCTGTTCGGTGGATGCCGGCTCGAGGGGCTCGCCCGTGCAGGCACGGAGGACCTCCACAGCCGGGGCGCTGAAGCGCAGCCCTGCACCGCTGGGACCAACCACGTCGGCGAGGACGGTGCCGGCCTCGACCGAGGCGAGCTGATCGGGGTCCCCGACGAGCACCAGCGTCGCGGTCGATCGCAGCGCCGACAGCAGCTTGGCCATCACGGGGAGGTCGACCATCGAGGTCTCGTCGATCACGACGAGTTCGTGGGGGAGCTGACGCTCGCGGTCGTGCGCGAACCGCGTCGGGTTCGGCGACCAGCCGAGCAACCGGTGGATGGTGGATGCCTCGACGGTTCGCAGGCGCGCCCGGACCTCGTCGCCGGTCTCGAGCGACCGCGCAGCCTGCCGCAGAGCGGCGGTGAGGCGGTCCGCGGCCTTGCCGGTGGGGGCCGCCACCGCCACCCGCGGATAGCGGTCGCCGGCCAGCTCGAACCAGCCCGCGAGGAGTCGCGCGATCGTGTAGGTCTTCCCCGTCCCGGGGCCCCCGGCGATCACGGTCAACGATCGGGTGAGGGCCGACGCGACGGCGAGGCGTTGACGGTCGGGGCGCTCTTCGCCGGCCGGAAGCAGCCGGTCGATGACGGGCCGGACAGAGGCACGGTCGATGTCTCTGCCGCCCCGCTCGGCGCGGAGACGCAGGATGGCAGCCACCCGGCGCTCGTAGCGCCAGTAGCGGTCCAGGTAGAGCCGGTCGCCGACGAGGCTGAGCGGCCGATCGGTGTCGGGCGTCGGCCGCTCGTCGTGGGCGCGCACGCGAACGAGCGCGCTGTCGGCGATCTGGCGCCGCCACGGGTCCGGGTCGGGCCACTCGAGCTCGTCCGTCTGCAGCGTCGAGTCGTCCGCGGCGACCATGGTCTCGGCTGCCCGGCTGAGCTCGAGACAGACGTGACTGTGGCGGGGCGCGCGGATGGCCAGGGCGGCGGCCAGCAGCACGTCGGGGCGGGACTCACCGAGTAGCTGGCCCAGCGTCTGCGCTGCATGGACCTCTGTGGGGCCGAGGATGCCGGCCCGGTTGAAGGGCGCCAGCCGCGGGTAGGGGTCGGTTGCGAGCCTGACGTCGGCAGGATCGGTCGTGACAGCGTCGGCGGGGACGGTCGTCATGCCGCCGCCCCGTGCAGCCGGGTGCTGAGCAGGTCGATCAGGTCCGTTGGTGGGGACCAGGCGAAGACACCGCAGGGGCGTCCGTCGGGCTGCGGTGCGTCGGGCCCGGCCATCCCCCGGACGAACAGGTAGAGCACGCTGCCGAGGTGCTGGCCGGGGTCGTAGCCCGGCAGCCGCCATCGCAGCATCCGATGGAGCGCGACGCTGTAGAGCAGCGCTTGTACGGGGTAGTGGCCGTGCATCATCGCCTCGGCCAGCGCCGCGGGTCGATAGTCCCACAGCGTCAGGGGCTCCCCCCAGGTGCCCAGCCGGTTGGTCTTGTAGTCCGCGACGTGGAAGACCGGCCCCCCGTTCGGGCCGACACGCCGCAGGACCAGGTCGATCGACCCGCCCAGGAACCCGCGGAGCTCACGGTCCAGCAGCGGGGTCGGGAGCCGGTCCGGGTAGGCCGACAGAGGGTCGTCGGCGGGCAGGTGGCGACGGAGGAGGTCGGCGACGTCGCCGACCGTGGCCGAGGATCCCGCCGGTGCGAGATCCAGGGGAAGTTCGAACTCGACCTCGTCGAGGCGGTCGGCCCGGCTGACGTCCGCGAGCCGCAGCTCGGAGTGGGGCAGGCCCAGCGGAGTGCGCAAGGCGCTGGCCAGCCCAGAGACGAACTGCTCCGCCCCGATGCGCAGGGCCGTGCTCGTCGGGGTGGCGGCCACCTGCGCGAGCAACTCCGACTCGAGGTCTTCGGCGGCGAAGTCCGCGTGCTCGAGGACGCGGTGCACGTACGTCCCGATCTGGGTGCCCCCGGCGAGCTCTGCCAGTGGCACCTCGATCTGCCCGAGCCCGAGCGGGTCGGGGTCTGCCGCCGGTCCGACGGCCGTGGCCACCTCGTCACCGATCGCCTCGTCGTCCTTCCCGACGGTGATCGGCTCGGACCCCACCAGCGGCCCGGCGTCGTCGAGCCTGGTGAGCGCCGAGTAGGACGTGCGGCGCCACGCCGTGTCGAGACCGCGGTCGAAGCGGGCACGATCCAGGCCGGGATGGTCGGGTGCCTCCGGCTGCCAGGGCTCGAGATCGTGGCGTTCGGGTACCCGTTCGACGGTGATGCGCCCGCCGGATCGTGTCGCGAGCGGCGTGAGCGCCCCCTCGAGCTCGTCGTCGTCGAGGCCCGCTGCCGGGGCCGCGACGTCTGCCTGCACGCGGCCCTGATCGTCGCGGCACAGCAGCAGACGTCCCAGTCCGGACCACTTCGGCTTCCCGGCGGATGCGTACCACGCAACGACCTGATGGCGGGCGCGGGTCATGGCGACGTAGACGAGGCGCAGCTGTTCGCCCCGCAGCTCACCCAGCGCGAGCTGTTCGTGGTCGTCATAGGTGTCGTGGTGCGGCCCGCCCACGTCGATGCGTCGCTGGCCGTCGTCGTCGTGGAAGATCGGGGCGCTGCCGGGTTCGACGTACGCCGACCAGAGGTAGGGGAGGTAGACCACCGGGAACTCGAGCCCTTTGCTGCGGTGGATGGTGAGGATCTGGACGGCCTCGTCGTCCGTCTCGAGCCGGCGGAGGCGGTCGTCCTGCTGCTCGTTGGCGGCCTCGTCCATCCGTTCCTGCAGCCAGCCCAGGAGCCCGGCCAGCCCCAGATGCTCTGCTGTCGCCGCGGCGTGCAGGAGTTCGCCGATGTGTTCGATGTCGGCGAGTGTGCGTTCACCGCCTTCACGTTCGAGGAGCCGCGACCGCAGCCCGCGCTCGAGGACGACCCGGCGGTGCATGGCAGCCAGGCCGTCCTGCCGGAACGTCGCGGCCCAGTTGTGGACGTCGCCGTGGAGCTGCTCCCAGTCGGTCTCGGAGGCGTCCGCGACCTCGTCTCCGGTCCACCCCACCCAGCTCGTCAGCGCCAGCGCCCGTGCGCCCGTGGAGGCCGCCGGCCGGTCGAGCGCCTCGAGGAGGCGACGCCATTCCGTCGCGGCCGGGGTCGAGAACACGCTCTCGACACCGCCGATGACCGACGGCACCCCGACGGCACGCAAGGCGTCCTGCACGATCGTCGCCTGGGCGTTGGTCCGCACGAGGACCGCGATGTCGCGCGGCTCGATCGGCGCCCCGCCCACCTCGGTCCCGGCCGTGTTGCGCTCGATGAGGTGCGGCCGTTCGTGGAGGAGCCGAACGACGTCGCCGGCGAGGTCGCGAGCGATGTGGTCCCGCGCCGGATCCGCCAGCAACCCGCCGCGTGTACTGAGCAGTTCGGGATGGTGGGGGAGCCACCGCAGCCGCAGCGGGGCGGGCACGGGGGGTGCCTCGAAGCGCACCCGGGCGTGGCCTGGGGCGGGCTGCACCTGTCGGTAGGGGATCCGGTCGTCGCCGAAGCTGGCCCCGTCGTAGAGCACGTCGAAGGCGTCGAGGAGTCCCGCATCCGACCGCCAGTTGGTGCCGAGGGTCCAGCGCTGAGCGGCGTGCGTCGAGGCCTCGAGGTACGCGTACACATCGGCACCGCGGAAGGAGTAGATCGCCTGTTTCGGATCGCCGATCAGCACGAGCGCGCGGTCGTCGCCGGGTTCCGAGAACGTCTCGGACACGATGCGCCACTGGAGCGGATCGGTGTCCTGGAACTCGTCGATCAGCGTCACCTTGTAGCGGTCCCGGAGGGTGTCCCGAGCGGCCCCGCCCCGATGGGGGTCGCGCAAGGTGGCGTCGAGCTGGGTCAGGAGGTCGTCGTAGGACAGCTGCCGCCGGCGTCGGGCGCGACTCGCCACTTCGGCGCGGAAGCGTTGCGCGAGGTGCCGACGCAAGCCCGCCTCGGGACCGACGTCGCCGCTCGGGGCGAGTGGCGTGGCGGGGTTCCCGACGACCGTGGCGCCGAGCTCGAGCAGCTCGCGCCGGGTCACCCTGGGTCGGTCGCCGGCGTCGAGGTAGGTATCGACGAGGAGGTCGTCGGCGACCTCCTCGATCAGCTCGCTGAGGTCGTCCACGAGCTCGGCCTCGCGATCGAGCTCGCTCGCGATCCCCAAGCCGTCGAGGACGTGCTGACAGAACCCGTGGATGGTGGAGATCGTGGCGACGTCCACCTCGGTGATCGCCGAGGTCAGGGCCTCGAGCCGCCGCCTGCGCTCGGGGTCGGGAGCGGCGGCGAGCAGTGCGAGGATCCGGTCCTCGTGGTCCGGGTCGGCGCCGCGGAGCACCTCGTCGAGATGGTCTGCGGCGGCGACGAGCCGGCCCCGGACGCGGTCGCGGAGCTCGGCCGTTGCGGCGCGGGTGAAGGTGACCACGAGGAGCTGTGGCAGCCTCCAGCGGCTCTCGGCGACCCAACGGGTGACGAGCCCGGCGATGGTGTAGGTCTTGCCCGTCCCCGCGCTGGCTTCGAGGATCGTGGTGCCCGAGGGGAGCGGGCCGGTCAGGTCGAAGGGGTGGAGGGTCATCCGTCGCACCTCCGCTCGTGGCGCAGGATCGGCTCCCAGAGGCGCCACGCGTAGGCGACGATGCGGCGTTCGTCGTCCGCCCACGACGATTCCTCGTCGTCACGACACAGATCACGGAACAGCTCGGAGCAGGGGACCTGGCCGCCGAGCACCGCCACGTGGTAGGGGTCGAGATCCTCGCGGGGAAAGGCGCCGGGACGGGTGCCGGTCTCCCACTCCTTGTGGACGTAGTGGTCGGCGGGGTTGTCGGCGTGGAGGTTCTCGGCGATCTTGTTGGAGGTGGCGGCGTAGATCGGGACGGGTTCGCACCGCCCCCGCTGGAACAGTTCGACCAGTCTCTGGAGATGGCCGCGGGCGGCGTCCGCGACCGCCGCCGGACTGCCGGGGAGCGTCGGTAGCTCGTAGGTCGCCGCACGTCCCCGTTTCCACGGGTGGCGCCCCGCGGTCAGCGCCTGCCAGGGCGCGTCCGGTTTCGCCAGGCTGAGCGCCAGGAACCGCACCCATGTCGCGATCCGGGTCTTGGGCTTGACCCGCGAGTAGCTGATGGTCTCGAGGCGCCAGTCGGCGAGGTCGGTGACGATGCCGTCCAGGACGTGGCCGTCCGGGAGCTCGACATGGACGTCGATGGTCCCCCACTGCTCGCGGGGCTCGACGTCGCGGTGGGTGCACAGCGTGGTGATGCGGTCCACCCACGTCTTGACGTCTTCCAGGTCGTCCGTGCCGACGTCTCCGGGAGGAAGCTGGCCGCGGGCGGCCAGCAGCCGCTCGGTCTGCTCGAGGTCGCGGCCCCGTCGCCACGCGTCGAGCAGGGCCTCGCCGATCTTCCACTTCTCGAGACCGTCGAGCGCGGACGGGATCCGGTCCGAGATCGGGTCCTGGTCGCCGGTGAACCGCACGTCGAGCTGCTGTCGGCAGAAGTACCGCACGGGGTGCTCGAGGAACGCGATGAGGTCGTCGAGGTCGATGACGTCGTCGGTTGGTGCGGTCAGCGGTTGCGTGAGGAACGGACGCGGGGGCTGGGGGTCGCGCCGGTGCGCTTCGGCTGCAGCGAGCGTGCCGGGGTGGAACCCCCACGGGCGCCCAGCAGGATGGATCGCACCGGGCTCGAAGTTGCGGGGGTCGTGCTCGGTGAGGGGATGCGGGGTCACGATCTGTTCGCGCGGAGGCGTGCCGTCCGCGGTCGTGGCGGTCCGGTCCACCACGTCGAGCAGCTCGTCGACGGGGACAGCGGGTGGTCGCGGCTCGTTGGTGCGGACGTCGCGACCCGCGTAGGTGACGACGAGCGTGTCCGTGGCGGCCAGCACGGCGTCGAGCAGGAGCTGGCGGTCCTCGGACCGGGGGTCGCGATCACCGACCCGCGGCGAGCGCAGCAGCAGGTCGTCGCTGTCGGGGACGGTCTGCCGGGGGAACGCCCCGTCGTCGAGACCCAGCAGGCAGACCACGCGATGGGGGACCGACCGCATCGGGACGAGCGTCGAGAAGGTCAGGCTTCCGGTCCGGTGCCCGGTCGTGGAGGCGCGCCCTGCGAGGCGGTCCGCCAGGAGTGTCTCGACCTCGGGCAGCGTCAGCTCGATCGCCGCACCGCCCTCGACCCCACCGGCGGTCGCTTCGTCCACCAGCTCGTCGAGCACCCGGTCGAGATGGATGCGCTGCCACGCGTTCTCGCCGTCCGTGAGGGTCAACGCATCGGAGGCTGCGGTGATCGCGTCCCGCCAGCCGCCCATCGAGTGGGGCCCCCGGAGCTGATCGGTGGCGGTGCGGAGCCTGGCGACGAACTCGGCCAGGCGCCCCGCCAGTCCTGACGCACGGCCCTCGACGCCGTCGAACGGGACCGTGCCGGCCAGGATCCGTCCGTCCTCGTCGGCCATCGTCATGCCGAGCTGGAGCCGTCGCAATCCGGCCTCCCAGGTGTTCGCGGCGAGCGCCGGCAGGCCGTGGTCGCGGCGGTGCTCCGCATCGAAGCCCCAGCGGATGTGGAGCTCGTCGATCCACGATTCCAGCTGTTCGAGGTCGTCGTCGTCGAGCGCGAAGCGGCGTCGTACCGGTGGGCGCGACAGGAGCTCGAGCAGCGCGGATGCGGTGACACGCCCGTCGGCGAGATCGAGCACGGTGGACACCACGTCCAGCACCGGGTTCGTCCGTCGCAGTGACCGGTCGGCGAGCCGGACGCGGAGTGCCGGCGGTGCGCTGTCGGATCGCGAGCTGTCAGCGGCGGTCGCGGCCTCGGCACCGAAGACCGCCGTGATGAGCGAGGCGAAGCCCTCGATGTCGGGGCACATGACGATGACGTCGCGGAGCTCGAGGGTCGCGTCTTCGGCCAGCAGGTGGAGGATGGCGTCGCGGAGCACCTCGACCTGTCGGAGGCGGCCGTGACAGGCGTGGATCTGGACCGAGCGGTCGCCGGGCTGGAGCTCGAGGCGGTTGTCGCCGTCCTCGCCACCGGGCACGCGGTCGGCACGGATGTCCGCCTGGATGCGATGGAGCAGCGACCGTCCCCGCTCGTCCACGGGATGGTGGCTCACGGTCCCGGCCGTGGGGGCGACGAGCTGGAGCTCGCGTGCATCGCGGCCCCAGGAGCGGAGCAGGTTGTTGGCGGCCAGCGCAGCCGTCGGGTCCTCGTCACGTGCCCAGGGGTTGGTCGCCCGCGGCTGGCTCGCGACGGTCGTGGACACCTGGTCCCACAGTGCGGCGGAAGGGTGGAGCAGCAGCAGATGTACGTCGCGGTGGGCCGCGATGGCATCGAGGACCTGGAGGTAGGTCGCGGGGAGTGCGGTCAGGCCGAACAGCGAGATCCGTCGTGGGAGCTCGAGGGTGTCGCGGTCGGCGCGGATGGCCTCGATGGCGGCACCGTGGCGCTCGGCGAAGCTCGGGTCGCCGATGCGGTCGGCGAGCTCACGCCAGAGCGCCGCCTGCCAGCGATGGTGTGGTCCCAGCGGCTCGCCGTCCGAGTTCACGTCCTGGCCGTCCCGCCATGCACGCACCATCTCGGGGCGGTGCACGCCGTAGCGGTCGAAGAGGTCTGCGACGTGCCGGACCGCCCCGAGGCGGCGGGTGAGGCCGTCCGACTGGCTGGGTCCGTCGGCATGGGAGCGGAGGGGGCCGAGCCGTTCGTGCCCGGGGTCGTCGTCGAGGATGGCGAGGAGCGGCCAGGTGGAGCGTTCGGGGAGCCACGGATCGTCACCGTCCGTGCCGCTGGCGGTGGCGACCGCCCGCCGCACGAGCCGTCCGGGGAACGGGAAGTCGATGTTGGCGGCGATCCCGTCGGCGCCGAGCCGACCGGTGCCCAGACGCGTCGACAGCTCCTGCGCGATCCACCGTTCGATACCACGCGAGTGCACGGCGATGCACTCGGGGGTGAGCGGGTCCTCGAGTGGTTCGCGCAGCAGATCTGCAAGCGCAGCCACGAGCGGATCCGCACGTTCGGATCGATGGATGTGGAGCACGGTCCCCCGGGCGATCGTTCGTCACCAGCGTCCGAAGTCTACGGAGCGAGTGTGACACGCCCTCGCGGCGGGCTCGTCAGTCGCGGGCGACCACGGGGCGGACGTACTCACCGAGACCGTCGTCCCCGCAGTGGACCGGCAGGTCGGCGGTGGTCGTGTCGTCGATGCGGTACAGGAGCCGCCAGCGTCGGTGGTCATCCAGACTGTCGGTCGGGATCGCCATGCTGACGGTCGCCTCGACCTCCCCGGCATCGCCGAGGTCTATGACGATGCGGTCCCCGGTGCGGTACGGCGGTGCCGAGGACCGGGTGTGCGGTTGAACGGCCACGTGTCCCCCGATCTCGGGCCGTCGGATCAGCCAACGGCCACTGTCCGAAAGATGGTATGCCGCGGTTCGAGGTCCGGGGGGCCGACCTGCGGCTCCGGAGGGACAGCGGCGTCACCCAGATCTGGAGCCCCGACGCCCGCTCGCTCGAGCGCTCTTCGAGGCCAGTGCCCAGAACACTGGTGGTGCGAGATGCCGGAGCGCGACGAAGATCCGGTACCAGCGGGGGACGGTGCGCTCCCTTCGTCCCGCCACGACGGCCTCGAGGATCGCCTCGGCCACGTCCTCGGGCTCACCGACGAGTCCGGACAAGGGGCTGCTCACCCACCGACGCTGGGGGAACCCCTCGGTGCGGATGAACCCCGGGTTGAGCTGGCAGACGGTCACGCCCCGCTCCGCCCACGACAGCGACAGCGCCTCGGAGAACCCCACCATCCCGAACTTCGCTGCGGCGTAGGCAGCCGGGCCGATGCCGATCTTGCCGGCCACAGAGGCGACGTTGACCAGTCGGCTCGGGGCCGAGCGCTCGAGCAGCCCGGAGAACGCTGCGGTGCACCGCACCGTCCCGAGCAGGTTCACGTCGACCGTGCGGATCGCATCCTCGAGGTCCGTCCGGCCTTCGAACGGCCCGCCGCCGACCCCCGCGTTGTTCACGAGCACATGGCAGGCGCCGAGCTCCCGCTCCACCCGAGCCGCCAATCCGTCGACCGCCTCGAGGTCGGTGACGTCTGCTGCGTGCGGAACGATGCCGGACCGTCCCACGGCGAGCTCGTTCAGCCGCTCCTCGCGTCGGGCGACCGCGACGACCGTCATCCCCTCATCGTGCAGGCGGATGGCGGTGGCGCGTCCGATACCGCTCGACGCGCCCGTGACCACCGCCACCTTCCCGGACGGATCCCACGCCATCGCTGCTCCTTCGGGCAGGGGGCGGCGACGCTAGTCGCTGCCTCCCGCGGTCTACGGTTCTGTTGTCGCCGTGAGGAGCCGCCGTGCACGAGATCACCGCCACCCTCGACGAGGGATACGCCGTCACCATCGAGACCGACCAGGGCCACACGTGGCACGCCGACGAGCCGGAGGAGGCCGGCGGGACCGACACGGGCCCCAACCCCTACGAGCTCCTCATGGGGTCACTGGCTGCCTGCACGGCGATCACGTTGTCGATGTACGCGCAGCGGAAGGGATGGGAGCTCGCCGGTGTGGAGGCGACCTACCGCCACGACCGCATCCACGCCGACGACTGCGAGGACTGCGACGACGAGACCAAGGGCTACATCGACCACGTCACGAGCGAGATCACGATCCGGGGTGAGCTCGACGACCAGCAGCGCAAGCGTCTGGCAGAGGTGGCCGAACGCTGCCCGGTCCACAAGACCCTCGAGAAGGGCGTCCACATCACCGACGAGGTCAGCTTCTCGTAGCCCGCCTCGTCGTCGGGGCTCACGCGCCTAGCCACCTCCGGTCAGGCGGCGGTGACGTAGCCCGACTGGAAGCGCTCGTACATCACCTGGGCCAGCTCGGCCGGCTCGGAGTACGCGGACAGGCGGCCGACGTCCTCGATCGGGGTCTCGAGCCAGTCGACGTCGTAGCGGTCGCCCCGCCAGGTGCCCCCCGGCTCGCGCGTCCACACGTCGATGTGCTCGTCACCGACGATGCCGATGCCGTTGGCGGTCCGCTTCCCGGTGGAGGCGCGCGCGACCGTGTCGGTGTCGTCGACGAGCTCGAAGAGTGCGTCGGCGACCATCTCGAGTCGGGTGAGCGAGCCGGACGACGAGCGCGATTCGCGGTACTCGAGCTCAGGGGTCAGCTGGACGGCCATGGGGCTACCTCGGGGGATGTTGCGGACGGAAGCTCGACCTCCGAGGGTACCGCCGAACCGGTGGGGCCGGGTGTGCACAGGGCGGGTGCGGAGGGTCGCCGTAGCCTGCCGGAAGGGCGCGACGATGGAGGGTTGTGGTCGGGAAGGGTTCCTCGCTAGCAGAGGGAGGAACGAGGAGCGCCGTGAGGGCGCGACGATGGAGGGTTGTGGTCGGGAAGGGTTCCTCGCTAGCAGAGGGAGGAACGAGGAGCGCCGTGAGGGCGCGACGATGGAGGGTTGTGGTC
>JAWVZB010000017.1:0-36398 GCA_033722375.1 Nitriliruptorales bacterium
CTACCCCGGGGATAACAGGCTTATCTCCCCCAAGAGTTCACATCGACGGGGAGGTTTGGCACCTCGATGTCGGCTCATCGCATCCTGGGGCTGAAGTGGGTCCCAAGGGTTTGGCTGTTCGCCAATTAAAGCGGTACGCGAGCTGGGTTCAGAACGTCGTGAGACAGTTCGGTCCCTATCCGCTGCGCGCGTTGGGAACTTGACAGGAGCTGCCCCTAGTACGAGAGGACCGGGGTGGACGTACCTCTCGTGTGCCGGTTGTTCTGCCAAGAGCACGGCCGGTTAGCGACGTACGGACGGGATAAGCGCTGAAGGCATCTAAGCGCGAAGCCCACCTGGAGATGAGGTTCCCCACTCCAATTTGGAGGTAAGGGCCCCAGTAGACGACTGGGTTGATAGGCCGGAGGTGGAAGCACGGCAACGTGTGTAGCCGACCGGTACTAATAGCCCGAGGGCTTGCCGTACCTACTAGAACTATCTGCTCGCGCTCGCTATGGAGTTCGAAGGACGCCCGATCGGGTGTCTTTTCGACAACTGAACAGGACCGCTAGGTGGCCCCAGAGGCCACCCGAAACGCCAAGTTTGGCGTGGCATGAGCGGAGGGGACACACCCGGTCACATTCCGAACCCGGAAGTTAAGTCCTCCAGCGCCGATGGTACTGCGGGGGAGACCCCGTGGGAGAGTAGGTCGCCGCGCCACCTTTTCTCTCTTCGACGCCGCTCCCATCCGGGGCGGCGTCGTTGTCGTTGACAAGCCAGGTAGGACACCGTGAACGATCGTCGTCACCGCCCCGTGGGCATCGACCGTGCCAAGCGGACCAAGGGCGCCCCGCCCCGTCCGTCCAAACAGACGCGCACGCCGCCCCGCCCCGACCTGCCGACCGACGCCCCCGTGGACCTTCCCAAGGGCGTGGTCCGGGAGCTCAAGCGTCAGATCCGCGCCGAGGACGTCCGCGAGCCGGCGCTCGTGGCGATGACCCTCGCCTCGGACGCCCTCGAGGACGAGGACGGCGCGACGGCGCTGCCGTACCTGACGTGGCTGCGTGCAGTGGCCCCGCGGTCGGCGGCGGTGCGCGAGAGCCTCGGCGTCACGCTGTACCTCACCGAGGACTTCGCCGGTGCGCTCAGCGAGCTCCAGACCTACCGCCGCATGACCTCGCGCCCCGACCAGAACCACGTCATCGCCGACTGCCTGCGGGCGCTCGAGCGCGGTACCGACCGCATCCCCGAGCTCGTCGAGGAGATGGAGGGCGAGGCTCCGGACGAGCGGATCACCGAAGGCGTCATCGTGTGGGGCTCGCACCTCGCCGACCGGGGGGATCTCGCCGCGGGGCGCGCGGTCGTGCGTCGCCGGGCGGAGGCGCTTGATCGTGAGGAGAATCCGGTCGAGGAGCATCACCTCCGCCTGTGGTACGTCGCGGGTGATCTTGCGGAACGGGATGACGACCGGGACGCAGCCGTGCGCTACTTCGAACGGATCGCCGAGCACGTCGAGGGCTTCTTCGACACCGACGAACGGCTCGCACGGCTCACCGGGTGAGGACCGCTCCGGCGGCGCTCAGGCGGTCGGGACGTCCGCCTCGACACCAGCGGCATCGGCTCGGGTCAGCTCGCCGAGGTCGAGCTCCACGGCGAGCAGCCGCCGTTCGATCATGGCGAGGCTGTGGCGAGGGTTCTTGATCTCGAGCAGCTGAGCGATCACTCGGGCCTGGAGGATGAGGAAGACCATCACGCCGGCGATCAGGACCGACAGCGCCACGATGGCGACGCCGATGGCCGTGTCCCCGTCGGAGAACGCGACCCAGGCGAGACCGAACGTGACGCCCACGCCGGCGCCGCAGAGCCCCGCGAGGGCGGTGCCCCACATGCGGAGCTGTGCAGGCGACAGCGACGGGAAGCTCCCGGTGTCGTTCCAGCCGTTGGCGGCCACGATGCATCCCCCGATCCTGTCCCGCTGAGGAGACTAACCCGCAGGTGGCTCGGATCGGCGGACAACTTCGGGCTCGGTGGGAAAAGTGGCCCGACCGGGCTAGCCCGACGTCACGGAGCGTGGGCGCAGGCTAGCTGTGGATCACGCTCCGTCACCCGATCTCGGTGAGGGTGCCCTCGTCCCGCCGGCGGAGGTAGCGGACCAGCCCGGCGGCGTTCGACACGACCGGGGTCAACAGCTCCAGCCGCTCTCGGCTCTCGGGGTCGTCCGCGGCCGCCGCCTCGTCCACCTCGTCGGCGAACCGCCGCGCCAGCGTCTCGGCGACGTGGTCGAGTTCGTGCTCGGCGTCGTCGACCTCACGCCAGGCCTCCTCGGCGGTCTCCACCCACTGCGTCAAGCGGTCCTGGGCGTCGGCGAGCGACTCGTCCGGCGGATCGATGGCGCCGTAGTGCGCCAGGTAGACGCGGGACGGATCGCGGTCGCGGTAGCGAGTGAGGGACCGCAGGGCGGCCTCGTAGTGGAAGTCGGGTGGGGGAGTGGCGGGGCGCAGGTGACGCATCCCGGGGACCTTGACACCGACCGAATCGCCACTGAAGATCGCCCCGGTGTCGTGGTCGAAGATCCCGATGTGATGCTTGGCGTGGCCGGGGGTGTACAGGAGCTCGAGCGTGCGCCCACCGCCGAGATCCAGGTCGTGGCCGTCCTCGACGGCGAGGAGGCGGTCCTCCTCGATCGGGGTGCACGCCCCGTAGACGGTCTCGAACAGGGGGCCGTAGACGCGCTCGGAGGAACGGTTGAGGCGCTCGGGATCGTGGAGGTGGGGCGCCCCGACCTCGCTGACCACCACGGTGGCGTTGGGGAACGCCTCGGCCACGTCGCCGGCGCCACCCGCGTGGTCGAGGTGGATGTGGGTCACGATCAGGTAGGCGAGGTCGCCCGCGTCCAGCCCGAGGGTCGTCAGCCCCGCGATCACGTTGTCGATCGACAGCGCAGGGCCGCACTCGATGAGGGCGGGGCGGGGGGCCGGCACGAGGTAGCCCGCGGTGACCTGGCTCATCCCGCCGGTCAGCGTGTCGATCGCGACGTAGCCGTCCGAGGTCCGCTCGACGGGCGGGGCGGGGGCCCCGATCTCGACCTCGTCGCTCCGGTCAGCATCACCCACGACGGCTCCTTCCACAGGGCCGCGCAGGGTAGTCCCGTGGCGCGCGGGCACGACGGCGTACGGTCAGGCCGGGCGCCTCCCGGGGGCGGGAGGAACGGATCGACATGACCACGGACACATCCACCGACGACACCAACCGCGTCCTGCTCCAGGGACGGCTGTCGCGGGACGCGGAGGTGAAGGACCTCCCGTCCGGCGACCGGCTCGTGCTCCTGCGCGTCGTGCCACGACGGCCCGGGACGACCACCGTCGACAGCATCCCCGTCGCGGTCGGGCCGGCTCCCGGCCGCGGTCAGCGCAAGGCACCGGGGCAGGCCGGTGCGCGCGAGGTCAAGCTGGCGGCGAGCCTCGAGGCCGACGACCGGGTGCGCGTGGCGGGCAGGATCCACCGCCGCTTCTGGGACGCTGGGGGCGTGCGCCGCAGCCGGCTCCAGGTCGTGGCCGAGGAGCTCAGCCGCGCCTGATCGATCCCCGGCCGCCGGACCGGGCCACAGAGGGGTCTGCGATCCCGGCGCCCCGTCCGCTCAGGATCGCTCCGTGTCCTCCTCTGGATCCTCCTCGAGGTCCTCCTCCTCGGTGGGGTCGTCCTCGCTGGGGGCGCGCTCGCCGGGGACCCCGATGTGGAGGATGGCGTCGCCGGGCGTGACGAGCGGCACCGTCGTCGCCCCGATGACCACCCCCTCGAGGCTGGCGGTGATCGTGGAGCGCTCGGCTCCCAGCGGGCTCGTGGTCGTCCAGACCTCCTGACCCTCGGCCACCGTGTCGCCGGGTTGGACGTGGAGGTCGAGGATCCCGCCCCGCTCCGCGCGCAGCCACCGGGACTCGTGCATCACGACCGGAGGCGCAGGTGCGGGTGGGGCGGAGGGGAGCATGTCGAGCCGGTGGAGCACACGGAGGATGCCGTCGGTGGCCACCTCGATGCAGGTCTCGTCGAAGCGCAGTGCTTCGCCGCCTTCGAAGGTCAGGACCGTCACGCCCCGCTCACCTGCGACGTGGCGCAGCGATCCCGCTCTTCGGGTCGCGTCGAGGACGTAGGGCGCCCCGAACGCGAGCGCGAGCTCGAGCGCGCGATCGTCGGCGGTGTCGATCCGGAGCTGGGGCACGTTGGTGCGGCGGTTGGCGGCGGTGTGCAGGTCGATGCCCACCGTGCTGCCGGTCACCACCTCGTCCATCACCAGCCGGGCGATGCGGGCGGCCATCGAGCCGCTGTGCGATCCCGGGAAGCTGCGGTTGAGGTCCCGGCGGTCCGGCAGGTAGCGCGAGTGGAGCTGCGCGCCGAGCACGTTCACGATCGGCACGACGATCACGGTGCCCGCCAGGTCGTCGGGCTGCACGCGGCCGAGGAGGGTGCGGCACACCCCGATCCCGTTGAGCTCGTCGCCGTGGACCGCGGCCGTGACGAACACCCGCGGTCCGGGGACGCGTCCGTGGAGCACCGCCATCGGGATGGTGGTCCGGTCCCCGGTGTAGGCCTCGGAGGCGACCGGGGTCAGATCACGCCGGGTGCCGGGCGGGATCGTGGCGCCTGCGACGACGACGGGGTCGCTCACGGGGCGGGGTCGGCAGTGGTGTCGGCGCTGCGCCGAGGCGGCGGCTGTGGTGAGTGCAGGTAGCCCTCGTCCGGGTCCACCAGGCAGCGGCCGGCCAGGGCAGCCCGACCGAGGAGCATCCGGAAGTTCATGCCGGTCCGGTCCGTGATGGTCACGGGGGTCTGGATGTCCAGCGGGCCACAGACGACCCGGGTCCGCACCACGTGGCGGAGCTCGGCGTTCGCGCCCGTGTCGCGCACCATCTTGGATCCGACGGCCGGCACCTCGACCGTGCGCGTGCGGGGTCGGTCCCGGCTGCCCACCAGGAGCACGAGCCGCAGCACCGGCAGGGTCTCGCCGTCGACCTGGTGCTCGCCGGTGACCTCGACGGACTCCACGTGGAGCGCGCTGGTCCTCGCCCCGGTGTCGAGCTTCACGCGGAGCCGTTCGACGCCGAGCTCCGGCAGCGCCGCCTGCTCCTTCCAGCCGAGTACCGGCAGCCGTTGCTCCACCCCGGGCCTCCTTCCTGCCGTGAGCGTAGGTCGCTGGGCCGGGCAGTCACCCGACCTCCCGTCGGGGTGGGGAGTGCTCACCGCTACCCTCCGGGCCCCATGTCGGTCATCGAGCGCTACGCCGGACTCATCCTGGACCTCGACGGAGTCGTGTTCCGGGGGCACGACCCTGTGCGCGGGGTCCCCGGTCTGCTGCGTCGTCTGCGGAAGAACGATGTCCCCGTCGTGTTCGTCACCAACAACGCGACCCGCACCCCCGGCGAGTGGGTCGAGGTGTTCGAGGCCGAGAAGATGGAGGTGGACCCGGGCCAGATCGTGAGCAGCGCGGTGGCCACCGCGGACCTCCTGGCGGACGGCGGGCACCGCGCCTTCGTCATCGGCGAGTTCGGCCTGGTCTCGGCGCTGCGCGAGGCGGGGGTCGAGGTGGTCGACGACCAGGAGGAGGCCGACACCGTGGTGGTCGGCTGGGACACGCGCCTGACCTACGACAAGCTCCGTGACGCCGCCACCGCGATCCACCGCGGCTGCCGGTTCCTCGGCACCAACCCGGACACGATCTACCCGTCTCCGGAGGGCCCGTGGCCGGGCAACGGTGCCACCCTCGCCTACCTCCGCTCGGCCACGGGAGTCGCTCCCGAGGTGGTCGGGAAACCGCGGACCCCGCTCCTCGAGATCGCCGCGACCCGACTCGGCGTCGACGGGCCGGTGCTCGTGGTCGGGGACCAGGTGTCGACCGATGTGACGGCGGCGAGCAACATGGGCTGGGACTCGGCCCTGGTGCTGTCGGGCGTCGACACGTGGGTGTCGCTGATCGGTGCGGCCGCGTCGCCGACCTGGGTGGTCCAGGCCGCAGGCGAGCTCGACGGGCCGGAGCCGCCGGTGGTGCGCCCCGCCAAAGAGGCCGACCTGTCGGACATCCGAGAGCTCCTGCGGGACGTCGGCTTCGACGAGAGCCAGGCCGCCCGGCGACTGTCGGACACGCTCGTCGCGGAAGCCCCCGGGGGCGAGGTGGTGGGTACCGCGGCCTGGGAGATGGTCGACGCTGCCGCGCACCTGCGTGCGATCACGGTGGCGGAGTCCGAACGTGGCCACGGGACCGGATCCCATCTCGTGGTCCGGGCGCTGGACGAGCTCTACCGCCGTGAGGTGGACTGGGTCTACCTGCTCACCCCCGGCGCCGACGAGATGTTCCTCAAGCTCGGCTTCTGGAAGGTGCACCGCGACCGCGTTCCCGACGAGGTCCTCGAGACCGCCCAGTTCGGCGCCGAGTCGGCCGGTGCCACGGCGTTGGTCCGGCGGCTCCGCGACCAGGCGCGCGACCCCGTCGGGGCAGCCTGATCGGCGTCACCGCCGCCGGCGGAGGGGTTCGTGGAACGGGGTCCGTCCACGCCGCGCACGGCGACGGTCGAGGAGCAGCAGCAGGACGATGCCGGCGGCGAACCCGGCGACGTGCGCCTCGTAGGCGACCCCGCCCCCGGTGACAGTGGCGCCCGACGACATCACCTGGAGCACGAACCACAGCCCCAGCACGAGCCACGCGGGCAGCGTCACGATCGCGAAGATCAGGAACCAGCCCCGGATCCGGGCCCCCGGGATGATCGCGGCGGCGAGGTACAGCGGGAACGGCACGTAGGTGTGGACGCCAGCCCGCGGATAGAGGACGAGGTAGGCCCCGAGGATGGCCGCGATCGCGCCCGACGCCCCGACCAGCACCTCGCTGCTGCCTGGGTTCAGGACCGCGAACGTGTAGGTGGCGGCGAGGCCACCGACGACGTAGAAGAACACGAACCGGCCGTGGCCGAGCCGATCCTCGACGTTGTTGCCGAACACCCACAGGTAGAGCATGTTGCCGAGCAGGTGGAACCACCCGCCGTGGAGGAACATCGCGGTGACTGCCGAGAGCAGCACCGATTTCTCCCCGACCTGGCCGGCGCACCCGCCGATCACCTCTCGGAGCTGGGTCGGGTCGAGCTGCTCGAAGCCGAGGAGCTCGCGGGGTACCGCCGCCCACTCGTAGAGGAAGGCCGCTGCCTCGCAGGTCTGTCCCTTCGGCTGGAGCACGACGAAGGCGACGATGTTGGCGGCGAGGAACGCCACCGTGACGAACGGGGTCCGCCGCGTCGGGTTGATGTCGCCGACGGGGATCACCATCAGCGACCCCTGGCCTGCCAGCGCTTCACAGGAAGGCGCGCAGCCTCAAGAGGTCGGTCATGCTGGCATCGAGCCGGATGCGGTTCTGCGACCAGGCCCGCCGGAAGTCGAGCTCGCCCGACGCCAGTGCCACCAGGTCCTCGGAGGTGAGCTGGACCCGTATGTCCGGTCGGTTGCCGAGCTCGCCCTCCTTGATGTCGGACAGCTCGCCGTAGTTCCACTTCGCGTGCCAACTGCGGTCGAGATCGGTGATGTCGGCCTGGACGGTGCGGCGGCTCGGCAGCATCGAGCGGTACTGAGGTGCCACCTGCTGGAACTGCTCGGCGAGGTCGTAGATGGTCGTCTCGACCTCGTCCTCGGTGGCCACCAACCGATCCTCCAACCTCGTGTCCGGCGCGCCGGGCGGTGAGCCGCAGCGCCGGCGGGAACGCTCCTACGCTTCCGGCGGAACGTACCAGTCACCTGTTCCGCGCCGGCTGCGGGACCCCGACCGTCTGGAGCCCCAGTGTCCGCGAGCGTCCACCGGTTCCTTCCCGACGCGGGCGAGGAGGAGCTCGACGAGCTCTACCTCGATCTCGACATCCCCGCCGGTGATCGGCGGCCGCACGTCTACCTCGACATGGTTGCGAGCGTGGACGGCGCCGCGACGCTGCGGGGACGCACGGAGGGACTCGGGGGAGCCGCCGACGGGGTGGTCTTCTCCCGGCTCCGGGAGACATGTGACGCCGTCCTCGTCGGGGCGGGGACGGTTCGGATCGAGGACTACGGCCCGCCGCGCACCCGGCCCGGGGGCCGCGAGCGCCGGCGTGCGAGGGGTCTCGAACCGGTCGCCACCATCGTGGTGGTCACGGCCAGCGGTGGGCTCGACCCCGACGCCCGGTTGTTCTCGGATCCCGAGCGTCGCCCGGTCGTCCTGGCGCCGGAGGACGCTCCGGTGTCTCGTCTCGAGGCCCTGGCGGACGTCGCCGACGTGGTGCGGGTGGGGACGGGGCGTGTCGACCTCGCCCGGGCGCTCGAGCGGCTCCGCGCGGAACGCGGGTGGCAGCGTCTGCTGTGCGAGGGCGGTCCTTCCCTGAACCGGGCCCTGCTCGACCGCGGGCTCGTGGACGAGCTGTTCCTCACGGTCGCTCCCGTGCTGGTCGGGGCGGGTGACCTCCGGATCGTGGACGGGGCGTTCCGCGGCGCCCCGCAGGGACTCGAGCTCACGGAACTGCGTGCGTGCGCCTCCGAGCTGCTGCTGCGCTACCGCGTCGTCTGACACGGATATCCGGCTCCGCTTGGTACGTTCCCGCCAGGAGGGACCATGAACGACGCGTTGCAGCGGTACCTCGAGGCCGCCAGTGGTCTGGGGAACCTCACGAAGCAGCGCGCCGAGAAGATCGCCCGGCAGCTCGTGAAGCAGGGCGAGGCCGCGAGCGACCAGGTCGGCGAGCTCGTCGAGGACCTCCTCGACCGTCAGCGTCGCAACCGTGAGGCCGTCACCGAGATGGTGCGGGCCGAGACCCAGCGGGTGGTCCGCAAGATGGGGCTCGCCACGTCCACCGAGGTCGGCCAGCTCGCTGCCGAGGTCGACGAGCTCCGTGACCAGCTCGCGGAGGTGCGGGCCGCGACCGACGCCAGCGAGGCCGCCACGCCCGCGAAGCAGAGCAAGACGGCGAAGAAGAAGCCGAAGAAGGCGGCGAAGGCCAAGACCGCTGCCGCGAAGCGTGCGACCACGCCGACCGCAGCGACCACCGACGACGGGTGAGCCGATGACCGACCAGCCGAACGTGGATCTCGACGACCTGCGCCGGTCGCTCGAGCAACTCGACGAGATCCCCCTCGACGAACGCGCCGAGCTGTTCGAGCGCTGCCACACGGCCCTCGTCGCCGAGCTCGAGCGCCTGGAAGAGGTCTCCTGACGCATCGTCGGCGCCTGGACATCGAGATGGTCCGCCGCGGCCTGGCGGACAGCCGGACCGAGGCCCAGGAAGCCATCGACCAGGGACTCGTGACCGTCGACGGAGGCCCGGCACTCAAGGCCGCCACGCTGGTGCACGCCGGGCAGTCGATCGGGCTGGATCGCCCACCCCGCACGTACGTCAGCCGGGGAGGCGACAAGCTCGCCCACGCCCTCGCGACCTTCGGTGTCGACCCCGCCGGTCGGACCTGTCTCGATGCCGGCATCTCCACCGGGGGGTTCACCCACTGCCTCCTCGAGCACGGTGCCAGCCACGTGCACGGGTTCGACGTCGGGTACGGGCAGGTGCACGAGCAGCTGCGGACCGACCCTCGGGTGTCCGTCAACGAGCGCACCAACATCCGTGACGTGACCCCGGACGACCTGCCGCGACCACTTCCGACGCTGCTGGTCTGCGACGTGTCGTTCATCGCGCTGAAGACCGTCCTGCCGCCCCTCCGGCAGCTCGGGACGGAGGATGCAGAGGCGGTGGTGCTCGTGAAGCCGCAGTTCGAGGCGTCCCGCGAGGACGTCGGCAAGGGCGGGGTGGTCCGGGATCCCGAGGTGTGGCGCCGTGTGCTGGTCGAGGTGGCGGAGACGGCCGCAGCGGTAGGGTGGCGCGGGTTCGACGTGACGGCATCGCCGCTCGTCGGACCTGCTGGGAACATCGAGTTCCTGGCGCACCTCCACCACGGCCACGAGGACGACCGCTTGCCGGCCCGGATCGACGCGGCTGTGGACGAGGGCAGGGCACTGGCCGACTGAGGAGCGAACCACCGTGCGCATCGGGCTCGTCGTCCACGCCGGGCGAGACGACTCCCTCCAGGCGGCCACGGAAGGTGCACGGCTCCTGCACGAGCTCGACATCGACGTCGTCGTGGCCGACTCCGGCGATCTCGACGACGACGGGCTCCCCGAGCACCTCGACGTCGAGGTGCTCGACCACGGGAGCTTCGCCGACGACCTCGACCTCGCGATCTCGTTCGGGGGCGACGGGACGTTCCTCCGGGCCGCGCATCTCTGCCGTGACGCCGGCGTCCCCGTCCTGGGTGTCAACCTGGGGCGGCTCGGCTTCCTGGCCGAGGTGGAGGTCGATGACCTCGGCAGCGCGCTGCGAGCGGTCGCGGAGGGCGACTTCCACGTCGAGGACCGCCGCACGATCGCGGTCGTGATCGAGGACGAGGAGGGCGAGGTCGTCGACACCGGGTGGGCGCTGAACGAGGTCTCCGTGGAGAAGTCGGCCCGGCAGCGGCTGCTGCTCATGGACGTCCACGTCGGCGAGTCGCTGTTCGCGAAGGTGCCGGCGGACGCGCTGGTCGTCTCCACCCCCACCGGGTCCACCGCCTACGCCCTCAGCGCCGGTGGCCCCATCCTCTCGCCGCAGGTCGACGCCGTCCTCGTCGTGCCCGTCGCCCCGCACTCGCTGTTCGACCGGACCGTGGTGGTCGGCCCCGACGAGTCGGTCCGGGTCCACGTCCTGGCGGACCAGTCGCAGGCCGTGGTGTCCACCGACGGACGCGAGCCCATCCTCTGTCCGCCCGGCGGCACGGTCGTGGTCACCCGCGACGCGACCCCGGTCCGGCTCGCCCGCGTCGGCATCCGCGACTTCTACAGCCTCGTCCGGAAGAAGTTCCGGCTGCACTGAAGGCCGACACCCGGTCTGGCATCCGCCGCGGCGCTCGCCGCTCTCCACAGCCTCCCGCGACACTTCCGTGGGTGCGGGCGGTCGCTCTCGTACGCTCCACGCCGACCTCCCCGCCGTCCGGTCCATCACGGTGATCGACGAACTCCACATCCGCTCGCTCGGCGTCATCGAGGACGCCAGCCTCGCGCTGTCTCCGGGCCTCACGGTCGTGACCGGCGAGACCGGTGCCGGCAAGACCATGCTCGTGAGCGCGCTGGGGCTGTTGCTCGGTGACCGGGCTGACACGTCGCTCGTGCGCGAGGGGGCGGACACGGCCCTCGTGGAAGCCACGATCTCGCCGCCCCCGGCGGCCGCAGCCGAGTGGTGCCAGCCGGACGACGAGCAGCTCATCGTCTCGCGCGAGGTGACCGAGGGCCGGAGCCGTGCCCGGCTCCAGGGCCGGCTCGTCCCGGTGTCGGCCCTCGCGGAGGCGCTCGGCGGCAGCGTCGAGGTGCACGCCCAGCACAGCCACGTCCGGCTCTCGCAACCGCGGCACCAACGTGCACTGCTCGATCGCTACGCCGGGGAGCCGCATGCGAAGACGCTCGCGGCCTTCCAAGAGACCTACACCGCCTGGCAGCAGGCCAGCGCCGACCTGGAGCAGCTCGAGGACCGTGGCCGCGAGCGAGCCCGCCGGGCCGACCGGCTGCGGTTCGAGGTCGAGGAGATCGAGGCGGCGGGGCTCGACCCCGAGGCTGACGGTCGCCTCGAGTCCGAGCTCGAGCTCCTCGAACACGCCGAGGACATCGAGCGCGCGGTCCGCGAGGCGGTGGCCGCCCTCGGGGACGGCGGGGCGGCGGATCCCTTGGGAGTCGCGGTCTCTGCGCTCCGCCGGATCCAGCTCGAAGACACCGGCTTCAACGACCTCGCCCAGCGGCTCGAGTCCCTTGCGGCCGAGACCACCGAGCTGCGACGGGACCTGCGGGCCTACGCCGACGGCATCGACGCTGATCCGGGTCGGCTCGAGCAGCTCCGGGACCGGCAGGCCGCGATCCGTCGGCTGAGCCGCAAGTACGGCGGTGACGTCGAGACGATCCTCGCCTACGCCGCCGACGCCCGCCGCGAGCTCGAGGAGCTCGAGGCCGCCGAGGCTGGCGCCGCCGGACTGGCCGAGCGCGTGGACGCACTCGGCCAGGAGGTCGAGCAGCGAGCCCAGAGCCTCGCCAGGGGTCGCCGCGCCGCGGGCGACGCGCTCGCGGACGCCGTCCAAGCACATCTCGCCGATCTCGGCATGCCGCACGCCAGGTTCGCGGTCGAGCTCACGCCTGTCGAGCTCGGACCACACGGCGCGGACCGGGTGACCTTCCAGCTCGCTCCCAACCCGGGCGAGCCGGCCCGCCCCGTCCACGAGGCCGCCTCGGGTGGCGAGCGGTCGCGGGTGGCGCTCTCGATCGAGGTGGCGCTGGCAGACGTCGACGACGTGGCCGTGCTGGTGTTCGACGAGGTCGATGCCGGGGTCGGCGGCAGGACCGCGATGGCGGTGGGGGACAAGCTCGCACGCCTCGCGGCCAGCGGTCCCGACGGCAGCGGTCGCCAGGTCCTGTGCGTCACCCACCTGCCCCAGCTCGCCGCCTTCGCCGACGTGCACCACGTGGTCGAGAAGGGGATCGCCGAGGGGCGGACGGTGACCTCCGTCCGACGCGTCGAGGGCGAGGAGCGGGTCGAGGAGATCGCGCGGATGATGGGTGGCAGGGCCGACGGTGCGGGGCGCGAGCACGCCCGGGAGCTGCTCGGCGAAGCCGACCACCTGCGCGCAGGGTGATCCGCCGGCGAGCTGTCCCCGGCCCGTTGTATGACGACGCCGACCCCGTTACGTTCCCCGCGACCGCGCCGCGTGGGGACACAGGATGAACCGGACCAACTTCTCGCGCGCCCGCCCGTCGTCGGGGGGGCGCTCGCGGTCGTCGGCGCCGGCGACGCTCTTCGGGTCAAGACCGCGTCGGGGGCGGACGGTGGTCGCGGTTCTGATCCTCGGTGCACTCATCACGCTGCCGGCAGCCTGGAGCGGAGCGACGAGCGACGAAGAACCGGTTCTCAGCGCACGCGCGGACGCCTCCAACGACGTTCGCGCCGAAGAAGCCGTTGACGACACCGAGGTGCTCCCTGCCACGGAGGTGGCCCCGACGGAGGTGTTCGCGCGCTTCGACCGACTCGACCTGCGCCTCCCGGGCGAAGAGGTGCTGCTGGTCGGCTACCACGAAGCGTCGTTCTCGGACGCGCTCGAGATCGCGCCGTTCGGCGACGCGATCGCGAACGACAACCGCACGAAGTTCATGCCCGAGTCCGAGACCGCCGCCGGCCCCGAGTACGTGATCCTCTCCTCCCGCGGGCGACCCACGCCTGCCACCTCGGCCGTGGACGTGGTGATGGAGGACGACGTCGAGGTCCTCGCCCCGATCAGCGGCAGGGTCCGCGAGGTACGTCCGTACCTCCTCTACGGACAGCACCAGGACACCCGGATCGAGATCGTGCCCGACGCGCGCCCCGATCTGGCGCTCGTCATGATCCACGTGCGTGACGTGACCGTCCGGCCCGGCGACGTCGTCGAAGCCGGCGTCACCGCGATCGCCGGCAGCGCGAACCGGTTCCCGTTCGGCAGCCAGATCGACCGCTTCTTCGACCCCGACCGCTGGCCCCACGTCCACATCGAGGTCAAGCGCCGCTGAGTTGACTGCTCAGACGGCGGTGGGCGCTCCGGACGGCACCACGCCGGTGATGACCGTGCCCTCGCCGGGCTGCGAGATGATCTCGAGGGTCCCCCCGAGCGCGTCGATCCGGTCGACCATGTTCGTCGTGCCGTGACCGCGGCGGACCTGGGAGACGTCGAAGCCCTCCCCATCGTCAGAGACGGTGAACCGGAGCCCACCGTCGATCTCGGACAGCCCTACGGCCACTCGGTTCGGTCGCCCGTACTTGGCCGCGTTCTGGATCGCCTCGAGCACCACGAAGTAGACCGCCGCCTCGGTCTCTTCGTCGTGGCGGCCCACGCCGTCGGCCTCGACCTCCACCGGCACCGCGGCCTTGGCCGCTTGGGCGCGCAGCGCCGCGGGCAGGCCCTCGGCCGCCAGCAGTGGGGGGTAGATCCCATGCGCGAGTTCGCGCAGTGTCTGCACGCAGGCATCGACCTCGTCCGCGAGCTGACCGACCACCTCGGCTGCCTTGGCGGCCCCTTCGCGCTCGGCCAGCGCCCGAGCCACGCCGAGCTTCATCTTGACGGCGACGATCTGCTGCTGGGCGCCGTCGTGCAGATCACGTTCTAGTCGGCGACGCTCGGAGTCCTGGGCCGACACCAGCCGCTGGCGGGAGCTCCGGAGATCGATCACCTTCTGCCGCAGGTCCTCGTTCAACCGCACGTTGCGCAGGAGCAGCCCTACCTGCGCGGCCAGACCGTCCACGAGCTCCCGGTCCTGGGCGGTCAGTGTCTCGTCCCGGGGCTTGGTGACCGACAGCCTGCCGAGCACTTCGTCGCGGTGGACGACGTGCACCCCGTGCGACTCGCCGGGCGCTGCCCGGTCGCCGACCGACGCTGCGGGGCGCATCTCACCGTCGATCACGAGCGACACCTCGGTGTGGGCGGCGCCGGTCCCGGCGGCGAGCAGCTGTGCCAACTCGTCCAGTGCCTCCTCGGTGGCGATCGCCTGGCCCGCTTGGTTCGCGAACCGGGCCAGCACCTCGTACGGGGTGCGACGTTCCCCGAAGACGAGCCGGTTCGCCCAGTCAGTGAGCCGGCTGCGCACGGGTTGGAAGGCGACCGCAACGACGGCGGTCGCGATGATCGAAAGGGCGACGTTGGGTTCGTCCCCGCCCCCGAACAGACTGCCGATGCCGACGACGAGGCTGACGTAGACGAGGGTGAGGAAGAACGCCAACCCGCCGTAGACGACGGTCTTCGAGATGACGAGGTCGATGTCGTGGAGCCGGTAGCGGAGCAGGGCCACGGCGACGGCGACAGGGAACAGGATCCCGATGGGGATGGCGGTGACCGCGACCCACCCCAGCCACTGGTCGCTGAGGTCCACGACCATGCTCGGGATGACGAACGCGAGGGTGAAGTAGGCGATGGAGACGCCGAGGGGGAAGGTGACCCACTTCGCCTGTTGCCGCTCCGTCTCGGTCGAGACCCTCCGGTACCGCTTCCACTGTGCGTACATCCCCACCGCGATCGCCGCGGTGATGACCAGCGTGGCCGCCTGCCCCTCCGCCGTGCGCGCCCGTTCGGGGCGGATGATGGCGAGCATGTGCTCGGGTGCGTTCCCGAACGCGACCACGGCGGCCGCGAGCACCGGCGCCGCGTAGCGGGCCCACGGCGGGTGGAACCGGCCGCTCGGGAAGAGGAACAGCACGGCGATCATCCCGACCCAGGCCAGGTTCAGGATCACCAGCGTGACCCATCGCAGGAGGCCACCAGCCTCGAGCGGGATGATCGACACGACGCTCAGGAACGTCTCGAGGCAGATGATGGCTGCGGAGAACAGCAGCGCCATCCAGTCCCGTGGTCGCTTGGCGACCACGATGGCGAACGCGACGAGGAACAGCAGGTACGGCAGCGCCAGGGCGATGGCGATGGCGAATCGGAGGTCGATCCCCAGCGATTCGAAGATCGCCGCGACGTGCGGGGTCTCCAGTCGTGCTGGATCCCGGAACCCCTCGATGAAGCCGTACGTGCTGATCGCGACCGCTGTGCCGACGACGACCAGCCAGGCAGCCTGGGCTGCGCGAACGCTCCAACCTTCGCGGAGAGTCGTATCTCGGGCTGGCGGTGTCGTCCCCACGCCGGGTAGTAAGCCCGAGCCCCGTTCGGTCGTCAAGCACGCGGTTCGCCCTCCGCGCCGCTCCGCGACGAGCGGCGCGGTCCCTCCGTTGGGTCTGGGGAAGGGTTCGGTACTCTCGTGCGGGCCGCGTCCGGAGCGGTCCACGGGGACCGAGACCAGGAGGCGCGGCGATGGCAGAGGCCGGGAGCGACCCACAGGTCGACGTCGGGGACGGCCCGCAGCTCACCTCGCGGCCCAAGTACGTCTTCGTCACGGGCGGGGTCTCGTCCGCACTCGGCAAGGGGATCACCGCCGCATCGCTCGGTCGGCTGCTCAAGTCCCGCGGCCTGAAGGTCACGCTCCAGAAGCTCGATCCCTACATCAACGTCGACCCGGGCACGATGAACCCGTTCGAGCACGGCGAGGTGTTCGTGACCGAGGACGGCGGCGAGACCGACCTCGACCTCGGCCACTACGAGCGCTTCGTCGACGAGAACCTCTTCCGTGGCTCGTCGGTCAGCTCGGGCCAGGTGTGGCAGTCGGTCATCAACAAGGAGCGCCGGGGGGACTACCTCGGCAAGACGGTCCAGGTGATCCCACACATCACCAACGAGATCAAGGACCGCGTCCACACCGTCGCCGACGACTTCGATGTCATCATCGTGGAGGTCGGCGGCACGGTCGGGGACATCGAGGGGCTGCCGTTCCTCGAGGCGATCCGCCAGATGCGCTTCGACGTCGGTCGCGAGAACATCTGCTACATCCACGTCGCGCTGGTGCCGTTCATCTCGGCGGCCGGCGAGCTCAAGACCAAGCCCGCCCAGCACTCCGTCCGTGAGCTCCGCTCGATCGGTATCCAGCCCGATGCGCTGGTGCTGCGGTGCGACCGCGAGATCGACGAGGCGCTCAAGCGCAAGGTCGCGATGCAATCCGACGTCGACGTGGATGCGGTGGTCGCGGCCGTCGACCAGGCCTCGCTGTACGAGGTGCCGCTCGCCATGCGCCGTGAGGGCCTCGACCGGGTCGTCGCCCGTCGCCTCGGACTCCCCGAGATCGATCCCGACCTCACCGAGTGGGAAGGGATCGTCGAGCGGGTGCAGAGCGCCCGCGAGACCGTGTCGATCGGGCTCGTCGGCAAGTACGTGGAGCTGCCCGACGCCTACATGTCGGTCGTCGAGTCACTGCGGCACGCCGGCATCGCCCACCGGGTGAACGTCGAGATCCAATGGGTCTCATCCGACGAGATCACCGCCGAGACCGCCCAGCAGCTCCTCAAGTGCGACGGGGTGCTGGTACCCGGTGGCTTCGGGGTCCGGGGCGTCGAGGGCAAGATCCTCGCCGCGAAGGTGGCGCGGGAGCACGAGGTCCCGTTCCTCGGCTTGTGCCTGGGCCTCCAGTCCGCCGTGATCGAGTTCGCCCGCAACGTGGTGGGCCTGCCCTACGCCCACTCGTCCGAGTTCGAGCCCACCACCCCCGACCCCGTCATCGACCTGATGCCAGACCAGCGGGAGGTCGAGGAGAAGGGCGGGACCATGCGGCTCGGGTCCTACCCGGCGCGGCTGCTCGAGGGGTCCAAGACGTTCGCGGCCTACGGCGAGCCGGTGGTCTACGAGCGTCACCGTCATCGGTTCGAGTTCAACAACCGCTACCGCCAGCGCTTCGAGGAGCACGGCTTCGTGTTCAGCGGCGTGTCGCCCGACGACCGCCTCGTCGAGTTCATCGAGCTCGCCGACCACCCGTGGTTCGTGGCGACCCAAGCCCACCCCGAGTTCAAGTCCCGACCCAACCGTCCACACCCGCTGTTCGACGGCTTCGTCGCCGCTGCGGTCCAGCGTCGCCGCGAGACCCAGGGTCGCCTTCCGGTCGAGCTCGACGAGCCCACCGTCGCCGAGGTCCAGCACGCCGTCGCCCGTGACGGCGTCGTCGAACCATCCGACGCGTGAGCGAGGATCCGACCGAAGCGTGGTTCGAGACGGTCTCCCGCGAGACCGTCCACCGCGGCTACTCCACCGTCCACCAGGACCGGGTCCGCATGCCCGACGGCAGCGTCCACGACCGCGAGGTCGTCGAGCACTTCGACGCGGTCGCGGTCGTGCCGCTGCTCGACGACGGCAGCGTGCTGCTGCTCAAGCAGTACCGGCATCCGCTCGAGCGGTACGTCCTCGAGATCCCGGCAGGGAAGCTCGATCAGGAGGACGAGGACCGCGCCGAGGCTGCTCGTCGCGAGCTCCGCGAGGAGGTCGGCTACGACGCCCGCGATCTCGATGAGCTGGTCACCTTCGCCAACAGCGCCGGCTGGAACAACGAGCAGACCACCGTCTACCTCGCACGGGGTCTCCACGAGGCGGAGGCACGTGACGAGTTCGAGCTGGAGGCCGAAGAGGCGGACATGGAGATCGTCCGCATCCCCTTCGACGACGCGGTCGCCGAAGCCCGCCGGGGTGGGCTCATCGATGCCAAGACCGTCATCGGCCTGCTGCTCGCTGCCGAACGCCACCGGTCCGGCACTGAGTAGCCTGTCGAGGGGCGACGGGAAGGTCAGGCGTGCAGGTCGGGGTGCCCAAAGAGGTCAAGGACAACGAGTTCCGGGTCGCGATCACCCCGGCAGGGGTGCGCGAGCTCGTCCTCGCCGGTCATGACGTCCTGATCGAGACCGGGGCCGGTCGCGGCTCGACCATCCCCGACGACGAGTTCACGGCGGCTGGGGCTGCGATCGCCGACTCGGCCCAGCAGGTATGGGAGGCCGCCGACCTCGTGCTGAAGGTCAAGGAGCCGGTCGAGTCCGAGTACGGCTACCTCCGGTCCGACCTCACGCTCTTCACCTACCTCCACCTCGCCGCCGACGAGGCCCTCACCAAGGCGCTGGTCAGCTCCGGCTGTCTCGCGATCGCCTACGAGACCGTCACCGGCCACGACGGGGGGCTGCCCCTGCTGGCGCCGATGTCCGAGGTCGCGGGGCGTATGGCACCCCAGGTCGGCGCGGCGTCGCTCGAGCGGGAGCGGGGTGGGCGGGGCGTGCTGCTCGGCGGCGTGTCCGGTGTCAACCCCGGCTACGTCGTCGTCATCGGTGCCGGCACCGCAGGCCGCAACGCTGCGTGGCTTGCCGCCGGCATGGAGGCCAACGTCGGGGTCCTCGACCTCGACCTCGGCAAGCTCCGCTACATCGACTCGGTGCACAAGGGGCGCATCACGACGCTCATGTCCAACCGCCTCACGCTCGAGAACGAGGTCGCGAAGGCGGACCTGTTGATCGGCGCCGTGCTGGTCCCCGGGGCGAAGGCCCCGCACGTGGTCACCGAGGACATGGTCCGGACGATGAAGGAGGGGGCGGTCATCGTCGACATCTCGATCGACCAGGGCGGATGTGTCGCCACCAGCCGGATGACGACCCACAGCGACCCCACCTACGTCGAGCACGGGGTGGTCCACTACTGCGTCGGCAACATGCCCGGTGCGGTGCCCAACACCTCGACCTACGCACTGACCAACGTGACGATGCCCTACGCGGTGCGGCTGGCCAACGGCGTCGCCGACGCGCTCGCCGCAGACCGCGGTCTCTTGGCAGGGGTCAACGTCGCCGAGGGCGTGGTCACGAACGAGGGCGTCGCGGAGGCGCACGGTCTCGAGCACCACGACCCGCGGGGCGTGCTCGACCTCCCGCCGTCACCCTGACCGCGTGGAGGCCACCGACATCCCGCTGGTGGGCCGCTACCTCGACCACCTCACGGTCGAGCGCGGCCTGTCCGCGCACACCATCGCTGCGTACCGCCGGGACCTCGGCCACTACGCCACCTACCTGAACGAGCGCGGCATCGACGACCCGCGTGACGCGCGGCCCGAGGACGTGGAGGACTTCGTCGCCTGGCTCCGACACCAGGAGAGCGCAGCCGGCGAGCCCTACGCCCCGTCCTCGATCGCGCGCATGGTGGTCGCGGTCCGGGGCCTGCACCGCTTCCTCGCCAGGGAAGGCCTCACGGAGGCGGACGTCGCCGCCGACGTCGCCACGCCGAGCACCTCACGACCCCTGCCCAAGGCCCTCAGCGTCGAGGAGATCGACCGCCTGCTCGGCGCCCCGACCGGCGACGGACCTCGGGCGCTGCGGGACCGGTCGATGCTCGAGCTGCTCTACGGCGCCGGGCTGCGCATCTCCGAGCTCACCGGACTCGACGTCGACGACCTCGACCGGCCGGAGCAGCTCGTGCGGGTACGGGGCAAGGGCGACAAGGAACGCGTCGTGCCCTACGGTGGAAGCGCAGCCGACGCCCTCGACCAGTGGCTGGTACGGGGCCGGCCGCAGCTCACTCCCGCCTCCTCGGCCGTCTTCGTCAACACCCGTGGGCGGCGCCTGACGAGGCAGGGGGTGTGGAAGCTCGTCCGTGGCCACGCCCAGCGGGTGGACCTGGAGGATCAGGTGACCCCGCACGCGCTGCGCCACTCCTACGCGACACACCTGCTGGACGGCGGGGCAGACGTGCGGGCGGTACAGGAGCTCCTGGGGCATGCCAGCGTGACGACCACCCAGATCTACACCCAGGTCAGCCGACGACACCTGCGGGACGTGTACGACCGGGCGCACCCGAGGGCTCGCGCCTGACGGCCCGAGGGGCGGGGTGGCAAGGGGCGGAACCGGTGCAGGGCGCACTACAGTTCATGATCGACACGAAGGAACGACCACGATGGACCAGGACACCCTCGACAAGGTGCGCAGCGGCCTCGAAGAGGAGCGCGAGCAGCACCTCGAGACGCTGAAGGAGTTCGGGGCTGACCCCTACGGCGACGAGGTCAAGAACCTCAACCTCGGCGGGATGGACGGCTTCGCGGACTCCGGACAGATGACCGAGCAGCGCAGCGAAGCGCTGGCACAGATCGATGCCGCCCGCACCCGCATCCATCAGATCGACCGGGCGCTCGAGATGATGGACGAGGGCAGTTACGGCATCTGCGAGAACTGCGGCAACCAGATCCAGCCGGCACGACTCGAGGTGCGCCCCCTGTCGGTCCAGTGCGTCGACTGCGCGTCCAAGGGCTGAGCGGCTCGTGACCGGGCCCGCCCCGCTCGACCCTCCGGCGCTGATCGCGCAGAAGCGTGACGGCGGGGAGCTGTCGCGGGATCAGCTCGGCCGGTTCGTGCGTGGCTACCTCGACGGAGCGGTCGCCGAGGAGCAGATGGCCGCGTTCTTGATGGCCGGGATCCTGCGCGGGTTCAGTGACGCCGAGGCGGTGGCGCTCACCGAGATCTACGTGGCTTCGGGCGACACCGTCGACCTGGCCGGCCTGACCGGCCCCACGGTGGACAAGCACTCGACCGGGGGCGTCGGTGACACCACGACACTGGTGGTCGCACCGCTCCTCGCCGCGTGCGGCCGGCAGGTCGCCAAGCTGTCGGGGCGGGGCCTCGGACACACCGGCGGCACGCTCGACAAGCTGGAGGCGATCCCGGGGTTCGGGGTCGACCTGACCCCTGACCAGCTCCGCACACAGGTCGAGGACGTCGGCGTGGCCGTCGCCGCTGCGACCGCCGATCTGGTTCCAGCCGACAAGCGGATCTACGCCCTGCGCGACGTCACCGCGACGGTGCCGAGCCCGGCGCTCATCGCCGCCAGCGTCATGAGCAAGAAGATCGCCGGTGGGGCGGACACGGTCGTGCTCGACGTCAAGACCGGCGGCGGAGCGTTCATGGAGGACGAGGGCGAGGCGGTCTCGCTCGCCGAGCTCTGCGTGCACATCGGCGTGGCCCATGGCCGCGCGACGGCCGCGCTCGTCACCGACATGTCCCAACCACTCGGCAGGGCTGTCGGCAACGGGCTCGAGGTCGCCGAGGCCGTGGCCGTGCTCCGCAACGAGCAGCATGGCCGCCTCCGTGACTGCTGCCTGGCGCTTGCTTCTGCGGCCCTCGAGCTCACGGGCGAAGCCGATGCCGAAGGGGCCGCCGAGCGTGCGCTCGACGGCGGCGAGGCCTTGGAGCGCTTCCGGCGGTTCGTGGAAGCGCAGGGCGGCGACGGTGCCGTCGCTGACGAGCCCGCCGCCGTGTTGGCCCGAGCGCCGGTCGTGCGCCGGTGGTCTCCCGGCTCGGGGATCGTCACGGCCATGGACTGCCGGACCATCGGGGACGTCGCGCGGGGGCTTGGTGCGGGGCGCAGCCGCAAGGAGGACAGCGTCGATCCCGCGGTCGGCCTCGTGGTGAACGCCAGCATCGGCGACACCGTCGGCAGCGGGGACGAGGTGGTCGAGATCCACGCCCGCTCGGATGATGACGCCGACCGAGCCGTGACGCGGCTCGCGGAGGCGGTGGTGCTCGATGACGGCGAGACCGACGCCCCGGCCCTGGTCCGAGCGCGGGTAGGGTTCGACGGGGACACGAGTGAGGGGAGTGGGACATGACCGGCGATCCCGTGACCGACGACATGGTGCTCGAGCACGGCCGTGGGGCGGGGCGCACCGTCCGGGAGGTTCTCGACGGCCTCGACCAGCAGCTCACCACCGGGCACGCCGAGGACCTCGTGCCCATCCCGACGGGGTTCAACCCGCTCGACCGCGTCCTCGGGGGCGGACTGATGCCCGGCAGCCTCACCCTGGTCGGCGGGGCGCCCGGCGTCGGGAAGACCATCATGACGCTCCAGTGGGCCCGCAACGTCGCCCGCGACGGTCACCATGCGATCTACATCTGCTACGAGCACGAGGAGACCGAGCTGCTCCTCCGGCTCGTCGCGATGGAGCTCGCGACCCAGCCCGAGGAGGTCGCGGCCGAGCTGCGCCAGAAGGTCACGACCTCGGCAGCCGGGGCCGGAACGTCCCTGCGGGACATCCTGCGTGGCACCCCCGAAGGCGAACACGTCGGGGAAGCGATCGCGACCTACGCCGACCGCCTGATGCTCGTGCGGGCATCCGGCGGCAGAACCGGCATCGACCAGCTCGCCGGCATGATCCAGGAGGACCAGGACGATCGGCCGGTCGTCTTCGTCGACTACCTCCAGAAGATCCCGACGTTCCCCGCCCCGCCCACCGAGGACGAGAAGATCACCCGCGTGACCGAGGCGCTCAAGGACCTCGCCTTGTCGCTGCGGGTGCCGATCGTCTGCGTCGCGGCCGTCGAGAAGGACGGGCTCGCAACCCGACGCATCCGCATGCACGACTTCCGCGGCTCGTCGGCGCTGCTGTTCGAGAGCGACGTGGCACTCGTCCTCAACGAGAAGACCAACGCGGTCAGCAAGGTCCACCTGGCCTACGACCCCGTCCGCGCGGCGGAGTTCCCGCGCTGGGTCGTGGCGTCGGTCGAGAAGAACCGCGGGGGACCGAACCTCGTGGATCTCGAGTTCGAGAAGGACTTCGCCCACTTCCGGTTCAACCCGCAGGGCGGCATGGTCTCGGAGCGGCTGCGCGACGACCGCTACGAGGAGGAGTGAGGACTCGCTACTGGGTGGTGGCGAGCCCCCGACGGTAGGCCTCCGCCACCGCCTGAGCCCCGGTCTTGACACCGAGCTTCTGGTAGATGCTCGTGAGGTGGTTCTTCACCGTCTTGACCGACAGGAACAGGATGTCGGCGATCTCACCCGGCCGGTTGCCGGCCGTCAGGAGCTGGAGGATCTCGTGCTCCCGCGCGGTCAGGCGCGCCCCGCCACCCCCGGCCCGACCCGCGGCGAGGTCCATGACGCGCTTGGCGACCGTCGAGGACAGGTACGAGCCGCCCTCGGCGACGGCGCGGAGGGCCTCGATCAGCTCGTCGATGGAGGCCGACTTCGACACGAACCCGGCGGCGTCGAGGTCGAGAGCACGGCGCAGGCTCGCGTCGTCGTCGTGCATCGAGCAGAAGACGATGCGCATGTCGGGGAGGGTGTCACGGACCTCGCTCGCCACCTGGAGTCCGTCCTTGTCGGGCATGGCGATGTCGAGGAGCGCGATGTCGGGGCGGGCCTCGAGCAGGGTCGCGACGGCAGCGGGGCCGTCCTCGGCCTGCCCCACGACCTCGAAGCCCTCCTCCTGCCTGACGGCCTTGACGACGCTCTGACGGACGAGTGCGTGATCGTCGGCGATGACGACGCGGATCATGAGCTGCCTCCTCGGGAGCGGACGTTGTTCGGCTGGTAGGTCAGAAGGACCACCGTGCCCCCGCCGCGGCGGTCACGGATGGTGAGTTGCGCCCCGAGCCGCTCGGCGCGGGCACGCATCGCCCGGAGCCCGACCCCGTCGGGGCGCGCCTGGTCGGGGATGCCCCGGCCGTCGTCCTCGACGATGAGCGACAGCAGATCGCCTTCGGCTTCGAGCGTGACCAGGACGGTGCGGGCCTGGGAGTGGCGGACGGCGTTGGAGGTCGCTTCCTGGGCGATGCGGATGATCTCGTCCTCGTCGGCCGGGTCGAGCTCTGGGGTTCCGACCGCTTCGAAGGACACCTCGGGGCCGCCCATCCCTCGGAGACCCTCGATGTGGTCGCGCAGGACGGCGACCATGCCCTCGTCGGTGGCGGTGCTGCGGAGCCCGGTGATCGTCGAGCGCACGTCGTCCAGGGCGCGACCGGCGACGTCGGCGAGCCGACGACTCTCCTTCATGACGATGCTCTCGTCGAGGTCAGCCCGCGAGAGGAGGTCGAGCTCCATGCGGATGTGGGCGAGTGACTGGGCCACTCCGTCATGGAGGTCGTGGGCGATGCGGCGGCGGGCGGTGTCCACCGCCCGCGCCTGTGCCTTGCTGAAGAGCCGGGCGTTGTCGAGCGCCAACGCGGCCTCGTCTGCCAGGTCTTCGACCCGCCGGCAGGCGCGCTCTGCGTCGGCGCCTTGGGGGAGCGCGGCGACCAGCGCACCGGAGAGCCGGCCACGCACCCGCAGCGCAGCCACGATCCACCTGTCGTGGCTGCCGGCGACGGACCGGAGGGGAGGCGGAAGCTCCTCGTTCGCGACCACGCGGGCGACGCCGTCCCCGACGACGCCGGCGATGTCGCGCTCGGCCAGCGGGATGGCGTTGCGGCCCTGACCGTGCGCCCCGATGGGCCGGAGGATGCCGTACACCCCGGCGAAGAGGAACGACCGTGGGCTGTCGGTGCGTGACACGAGCTCGTCGAGGGTCGCCCGGCTCACCGAGCGCGGGTCGAGGCCCGCGGGCACGCGGTCCGCGATGCGGTTGAGCTCCTGGAGCACACGGTTCGTGTCCTCGAGCACCTCGCGGTCGGATCGTTCGGTGTCGGCCCGTTGCCTGGCGAGGCCGGAGGCCGCCGCAGTGATCGGATGCAGCGCCACGAGCCCGGCCAGCACCCCGACGGTCAGCTCCCCGTCGGTGGCCAGGGGAATCAGGGTCGGCAGCTGGGCGACCGACAGCGCCCAGCTCAGCCCGGCCCCACGCAACGGCCCGAGCTGACGGCCGGCGTTGTAGGCGGCCACCACGCTGAGGGCGAGGAACGGGGTGAGGTCGGAGGAGTACGCGAGCAGCACGCCGGCGGATACCACCACGTCGAGGTAGGCCGCCGGCTTGGTCTCGCTGAACGGGGCGAGCGCCAAGCCGTACACGACGAGCGCGACCGCAACCGGGGCCGCGAGCACGTCGGATCCGAGCATCCCCACCGCCACGGCGGCGATGACGGCCAACAGGCGTCCGAGGGCGATCGGCGACCGACTCGCGGCCACGATCCACCGTTCGGTGACGCGCACCCCGGAGGGGGGAGCCGCGGCTCCGCCCCGTTCCGCGCCGGCCATGGTGGTCACCTTCGTTGCTCCACGTGCGAGACGCCGATGACGGGAGGGCGAGAACTCACGATCGGCGGCTGCATTACCACGAAGCGTGCCCATCCTAGGACCTTCGGACAAGGGTCCCAAGCGGAGTCGGGACGGATTGACTACTCCGTCAACGCGGCTGTCATGGTCCTTGCGTGCGGTCGGCGCACACCCGAGGATGCCGACGATGCGGCGACTGCCACCCTCGGAGTGGTGGTCTGCGCTGGCTACCCTCGGGCCGTCTGCCGACGTCACGAGCGCCCTATGAGCTACCAGGTCAACCTCGACGTGTTCGAGGGCCCCTTCGACCTGCTCTTGAAGCTGATCGCTCGCCGCAAGGTGGACGTGACCGAGGTCGATCTGGCCGAGATCACGGCCGACTTCCTCGCCCACGTGGCCGACCTCGAGGATCTCGACCTCGAGACCGCCACCCGGTTCCTGGTCGTTGCCGCGACGCTCGTCGAGCTCAAGGCCGCGCGGCTGCTGCCGGCCGAGCAGCAGGAGGAGCTCGAGGACCTGCTCGGTGAGGCCCGGGACCTCCTGTACGCCCGACTGCTCGAGTACCGGGCGTTCCGCGACGTGGCTGCCCTCTTCCAGCAGCGCCACGACCGATACGGGCGGTTCCAGGCCCGCAATGTCGGCCCTGACCCCCGGTTCCAGCGGCTCGTCCCCGACGCCCCCTTGGACATCGGGGTTGGGGACCTCGCGCGCGTCGCTGCGCGCGCGGTCGCGCCCGACGAGGAACCACGCATCGACCTGGAGCACATCCGCCGGACCTACCTGAGCCTGCGCGAGGCCGCGACCCAGGTCCTCGGGCGACTGACCCCGGGCGACACCGCCAGCTTCGGCGCCCTCGCGGGCGGGCGGGACCGGGGCGACAGGGTCGTGTTGTTCCTCGCCGTCCTCGAGCTCTACAAGCTCGGACACCTCTCGTTGGAACAGGCCTCGTTCGACGCCCCGCTGCGGCTGACGCGCCGGGAGGGGGGCTCGGATCTCGACGTCGTCATGACCGATGACTACGGGGCGCCGACGAGTGGGGCAGACAGCCGCGACGAGACCGTGCCGGCTGGGGAGGCGCACTGATGTCCGACACGACACGGGATGACACGGCCCACCTCCAGCCGGGGCTCGAGGCGCTGCTGTTCACCGCCGAGGCACCGTTGACGGTCCTCGAGCTCGCCGAGTTCCTCGATGCCCCGTCCGAGGAGGTCGAGACGGCCCTGGGGGAGCTCGCCGCCGCGTACGAGCGCGACGAGCGGGGGCTGGCCGTGCGTGAGGCCGGTGGCGGCTGGCGGATGTACACCGCCCCGCGGGCGTACGACGTCGTCGAGCGCTACGTGCTGTCGGGGCGGACGGGGCGGCTGTCCCAGGCAGCCCTCGAGACGCTGGCCGTGATCGCCTACAAGCAGCCGATCACTCGGCAGGACATCGGCGACATCCGGGGCGTGAACGCGGATGCGGCCGTCCGCACGCTCGTGCAGCGGGGCTTCGCCGAGGAGGTGGGGCGGGCCGAGGGCCCGGGTCAGGCGATCCTGTACGGGACCACTACGCGCTTCCTCGAGGAGCTCGGGTTGTCGAGCGTCGACGAGCTGCCACCGCTGACCGACTTCCTGGCCGAGGACACCCCCGACGAGCCGGCACTGGACGAGCTGGCGGCGGTCCGCAAGCGACTGGCGGCCGGTGGAGACCTGTCGGGCGATGATGCCGAGGACGAGCCAGGGCCTCGCGAGGTGCGGCGCGAGCAGGAGCGCGAGATGGACGAGCTGACGGCATCGCTCGAGGAGGCCACCCGGTCCGCGATGGCACAGCTCCGCGAGGCGGTCGCAGCGACCGAGGAGCCTGACGACAGCGAGGACGACGACGGCGCCCAGGCGGACAGCGACGGAGCAGGCTCCGGCGACGACCAGCCCGAGGGGGCCTGACCGTGGCCGAGGAGCGTCTCCAGAAGATCTTGTCCGCGGCCGGGGTGGCGTCCCGGCGTGCGTCCGAGGAGCTGATCGCCGCGGGTCGGGTGACGGTGGACGGCGAGGTCGCCGAGCTCGGACGGAAAGCGGATCCGACCACGGCGGAGATCCGCGTCGACGGCGAGCGTGTCAACGTCCACCCGGACCGCACCTACGTCATGCTGAACAAGCCTCGGGGCGTCGTGACGACGATGGACGACCCGCACAACCGCCCCACCGTGGGGCAGTTCGTCGACGTCCCGCAGCGGCTGTTCCCGGTGGGGCGCCTCGACATGGACACCGAGGGATTGCTGCTGCTCACCAACGACGGCGAGCTGACCCACAAGCTGACCCACCCGTCCTACGGCGTGGAGCGTCACTACCTCGCGCTCGTCCGCGGCAAGGTGCAGCGCCACGTCCTGACCGAGCTGGCCGAGGGCCCGGTGCTCGAGGACGGTCCCACGAACCCGGTCTCGGTGGAGCTCGTCGAAGAATCCGACGGTCACAGTCTCGTCAGTGTGGTGCTGGCCGAGGGCCGCAACCGGGAGGTTCGGCGCATGTTCGACGCGGTCGGCCTCGGCCTCGAACGGCTCGCGCGCGTCGCCTACGGCCCCATCGAGCTGGGTGAGCTCCGGCAGGGCCGCTGGCGCCACCTCACCCAGATCGAGATCGGCAAGCTCCACGAGGTCGTCGAGGGCGGCGACCCCGACCCCGACGACCCACGGAGAGCGAGCCGCGAGGAGCGGGCCCGCCGCGGGGGAGCCTCGGGTCATGGAGGTGGGGCATGAGCGCCCGCGTGCGCGCCATCCGCGGGGCCACGACCCTCGACCGGGACGAGCGTGACCACCTGATCGAGCGGACCCAGGAGCTCATGGCGGCCCTCTTCGAGCGCAACGCGCTCGCCGAGGACGATCTGATCAGCATCGTCTTCACCGCGACGGACGACCTGAGCTGCGCGTTCCCGGCCGAGGCGGCCCGGGAGGCCGGCATCACCCACGTCCCGCTGCTGTGCGCCCGGGAGCTCGAGATCGACGGCGGGATCCCGCGCTGCATCCGGATCCTCGTCCATGCCTACACCGACCGCGCCCCGCGCGAGCTGCGCCACCCCTACCTCCACGACGCCCGCCAGCTCCGGACCGACCTCCCCGAATGAGCCGCCCCGACCGCCCCGCCCCACCGACCGCGCCGGACCGCGTGCGGGTCCACCCGGCCGCACTGTCCGGGACGGTCGCCGTGCCGGGGGACAAGTCCGTGAGTCATCGATCGCTGATCGTCGGGGCGCTCGTCGGTGAGGCCGTCGAGGTCAGCGGGGTGGCCGACAGCGGCGACGTGCGCTCGACCGCCCGGGCCCTGACCGGGCTCGGGGTCACGGTCGACCTCGCGCCGGTCGACGGCCGGCTGGCGGGAACCGTCACTGGGCCGGTGCGCGAGCCCGCCACGATCCTCGACTGCGGGAACTCCGGAACGGCACTGCGACTGCTGGCCGGCGTCGTGGCCGGGATCGACGGGCTGTCGGTGCTGACCGGTGACGAGTCGCTCGTGCAGCGCCCCGTTGACCGGGTCGCCGAGCCGCTGCGACAGATGGGTGCCAGCGTCGACGCGCGGGGTGATGGTCGGGTGCCCCCGCTCGTGATCCGGGGTGGTCAGCTGCATGGGATCCGGTACGAGCAGCCGATCGCGAGCGCGCAGGTCAAGTCGTGCCTGCTGCTCGCCGGACTGGCTGCCTCCGGCGCCACGACCGTGGTCTCGCCGTACCCGAGTCGCGACCACACCGAACGGATGCTGCGCCACCTCGGTGCCACTGTGCACAACGGCGTGACCGCCGACGGGCGTGACGGCGTCGAGATCGAGCCCGGGTCCCTGCGTCCTGCACCGCTGCAGGTCCCGCGCGATCCCTCGAGCGCCGCGTTCTGGCACGTCGCGGGGGTGGTCGGGGGAAGCGGGCCGGTCGTCACGCCCGGTGTGTCGGCCAACCCCACCCGCACCGGTGCGCTCCGCTTCCTCGAGGAACTCGGCGCCGAGGTCAACTACCACGACGAGCGCACCGACGCCGGCGAGCCGGTCGCCGACGTGACCGTTGCCCCCTCCGAGCTCGGGGGAGGGCGTCTGGCGGGGCGGCTCGTCGTGGACGCGATCGACGAGCTCCCGATCCTCGCGCTGGCCGGTGCGCTGAGCAGCGACGGCATCGAGGTCGCCGACGCCGCGGAGCTGCGCGTCAAGGAGTCCGACCGCATCGCGACGCTCGGCGCGATCTTCGACGCCCTGGGCATGGACCTCGAGGAGCGCCCCGACGGCTTCGTGGTTCCCGGGGGCCAGCGCCCCGCCGGGGGCGTGGTCGACGCCGCGGGTGACCACCGCATCGCGATGACGGCGGCGATCGCCGGGTGCCTCGCTCGCGCACCCGTCGAGATCTCGGGCTTCGCGAGCGTGACGACGTCCTACCCCGGGTTCCTGGACGATCTGGCGCGCCTCGGTGGACGCGCCGAGGTGTTGGCGTCATGACCGCCCGGCCACCGCTCGTCGCGATCGACGGCCCCGCCGGCTCGGGGAAGTCGACCGTCGCTGCCGGGGTGGCGGCCCGCCTCGGCGTGCCCCACCACGACACGGGTGCGCTGTACCGCGCGGCGACCCTGGCGTGCCTGCGAGCCGGTGTGGACCTCGAGGACGGCGCAGCGTGTCGCGCCGTCGCGGAGCAGGCCCAGATCGACCGGCGCGACGGCCGCACCTGGCTGGAGGGGGACGACGTGGAGGCCGAGATCCGCGGGGACGAGGTCACCGCCGCGGTGTCGACGGTCGCTGCCCACCCCGAGGTCCGCAAGGCGCTCGAGCCGCTCCAGCGCGAGATGGCGGACCGCGTCGGTGGGGTGATGGAGGGGCGCGACATCGGGACCGTGGTGCTCCCGCATGCGGACGTGAAGATCTTCCTCACCGCCAGCGTCGACGAGCGCGCGCGGAGGCGTGCGGAGCAGCTCGGCATCGCGGACCACACCGAGCTGATAGAGGACATCCAGCGACGGGACCGCCTCGATGCGACGCGCGCGACGAGCCCGCTCCGAGAGGCCGAGGACGCGGTCCGGATCGACACCACCGAGATGTCGCTCGACGAGGTCATCGACGAGGTCGTCCACCAGGTCGAGCGGCCCCGGGTGGCCACCGATCCGCTGTCCGCCCGCCGGGCACTGCCACGGGTGGCCGTGGTCGGGCGTCCCAACGTCGGCAAGTCGACGCTCGTGAACCGCATCCTCGGTGCCCGGATCGCGATCGTCGAGGAGAAGCCGGGGGTGACCCGGGACCGCACGGAACACCTCGCGGAGTGGGCGGGGCGGACGTTCGTGCTCGTCGACACCGGGGGATGGGAGCACGGTGCGACCGGGCTCGCCGCCCGCATCGTCGAGCAGGCCGAGGCCGCTGCGGCCACCGCCGATCTCGTGCTGTTCGTGGTCGATGCCACCGTGGGCATCCAGGAGAACGACGAGCGCTACGCGCGCTCGCTGCGGCGCGCGGAGGTGCCGGTGGTCCTCGTCGCCAACAAGGTGGACTCACCTCGCCACGAGCCGGCGATCCACGAGCTGCATGGGCTCGGTCTGGGCGAGCCCCACCCGGTGTCGGCTCGGCACGGGCGGGGGACCGGCGACCTGCTCGACGTGGTGATCGGCGAGCTGCCTCCCGTGGCCGACGAGGTCGCGGACGCGGCCGCCATGCCGGGCATCCCGCGCGTGGCGATCGTGGGCAAGCCCAACGTGGGGAAATCGTCGCTGTACAACCGGCTCCTCGGGGAGGAGCGGGCGATCGTCCATGCCGAGCCCCACACGACCCGGGATGCCGTCGACAGCGTGGTCACGCTGGACGGTGCCCCGTGGGTGTTCGTGGACACCGCCGGGCTCCGCCGCCACTACCGGCGGGGCGAGGACACCGAGCTCTACAGCGTCGACCGCACCCGGCGCGCGGTCGAAGACGCCGACCTGGCCCTGTTCGTCGTGGATGCGTCGCAGCCGGTCAGTGAGCAGGACCAGCGGCTGGCGGCGATGATCCGCGATTCTGGTCGGGGGGTGGTGCTGGTCCTCAACAAGTGGGATCTGGTCGACGAGGACCGGCGCTACGACCTCGAGCGCGAGCTCGACCGGCTGCTCGGCTTCGCCCGCTGGGTGCCTCGCGTCAACGTGTCGGCCCTGACAGGGAGGGGGATCCGGCGTCTCCCGGGACAGCTCGCGGAGGTCTGGGACGCATACCGCACGCGGATCCCGACGCGCGAGCTGAACGAGGTGCTGCGGGAGGCGGTCGAGCGGTCGGCGCCGCCGCCGACGACCCGTGACCGCACGCTGCGCCTGCGATACATGACCCAGCCCGAGGTCGCGCCCCCACTGTTCGTCGTGTTCGCGAACGGCCCCATCCCGGCGGCCTACCGGCGCTACCTCGAGCGGTTCCTCCGCGAGCGGTACGGGTTCCCCGGCGTCCCGCTGCGGATCGAGGACCGGTGATGAGCGTTGGAACCAGATCGGTGCCGTCGGGTACCGTGCGCCGCCGGGCCGCGACGCCGGCTCGACGGGCTGTGGCGCAGTCAGGTAGCGCACTCGTCTGGGGGGCGAGGGGTCGCCGGTTCAAGTCCGGCCAGCCCGACCACAACTGCACGGAGCGGTGATGCGGGTCTTCGACATGGGCGCCGGCGAAGGCCCCGAGCAGGTCAGCGACCGGATCCTCACCGTCCCGAACCTGCTGTCGTTGGCGCGCCTCGGGATCCTCCCGATCGTGTTCTTCGACCTGGCGCTCGAGCCGCTCAACCACGACCGGGCGCTGATCCTCGGGTTCGTCTTCGGGGCCACCGACTGGCTCGACGGCTACGTTGCCCGTCGCTTCGATCAGGTCACCCGGTTCGGGAAGCTGCTCGACCCGATCTCGGACCGCCTCTTCATCGCCACCGTCGGGCTCGGCATGGTGATCGGTGGGGTCCTGCCCGTGTGGGTCATCGTCGCGATCCTGGCGCGTGACGCGGTCGCCGTCGTCGGCGGGCTCGCGCTGCTCGCGACCGATCGGCAGCCACCGGCGGTCACCAAGGTCGGCAAGGCCGCCACGTTCGACCTGTTGTTCAGCATCGGGTTCTTCCTGCTCGCGAGCGTGCTCGGGACCCCCGAGGACCCCGAGACGATCACGCGGACGGTGGCGTGGGGGTTCTTCGTCGTCGGCATCGCGCTCTACTACGTCGCGCTGGGGCAGTACGTGGTCACGATCCTTCGAGGCGACGCCGCCGCAGACGACGGAGCGTCGACCACGGACCGGTGACGGTGGTGGAACGGTCCCGTTCGGCGCTGCGCCCCGCCCACCAGGGGCACTAGAGTTCTGGGTCGCCGCGACCATCGAAGGTGGATCCGTGTCCGACAGCTCGATCCCGTCAGATCTTCGCTACACCGAGCAGCACGAGTGGGTGAGGGACGACGGCGACACCGTGACCGTCGGCATCACCGACTTCGCCCAGGATCAGCTCGGGGACGTCGTCTACGTCGACCTCCCCGGCGCCGGCACCGAGCTCGACGGGGGTCAACCCTTCGGTGAGGTCGAGTCCACGAAGTCGGTCTCGGACCTGTACGCGCCGGTGGCCGGGTCGATCGTCGAACGCAACGAGGAGCTCGAGGAACGACCTGAGCTCATCAACGAGGATCCCTACGGTGAGGGGTGGATGGTCGTGATCCGCCCCGCCGACGACGCCGACCTCGGGGCCCTCCTCGATCCCGACGGCTACCGCCAACACATCTCCTGACGAGCGAGAGACAGCCATGTTCTGTACCCAGTGCGGCCAGCAGCTCCCCGATGGAGCCAACTTCTGCTCCGCGTGCGGGGCGCCGACCCAGCGTGAGGAGAGCAAGAAGGCGGTCGAGGAGGTCACGACCGCCGCCATCGACGTCGGCGCGTTCGACCAGCACGAGCAGCTCGAGGACGTCCCCGATCTCGAGCCGGGCACCGGGATGCTCGTCGTCGTCCGCGGCCCCAACGCCGGCTCGCGGTTCCTGATCGATCGTGATTCGACGACCATCGGACGCCACCCCGACAGCCACATCTTCCTCGATGACGTCACCGTGTCTCGACGTCACGCTGAGGTCGAGCGCGAGGAGGGCACGATGCGCGTCAGCGACCTCGGCAGCTTGAACGGCACCTACGTGAACGGGGAACGGGTCGAGGAACAGGACCTCACGACCGGGGACGAGGTCCAGATCGGCCGCTTCAAGCTCATGTACGTCGGGGCCCAGGCGACGTGACGACCCACACGATCGGCGAGGTGCTGAACCGTCTCAAGGACGAGTTCGACGACGTCACGATCAGCAAGATCCGCTTCCTCGAGGCCGAAGGGCTCATCAGCCCGGACCGGACCGATTCCGGCTACCGCCAGTTCACCGATGCGGACGTGGACCGGCTCCGCTACATCCTCCGGGCCCAGCGGGACCGCTATCTCCCGCTGAAGGTCATCAAGGAGGAGCTCGACCGCATCGACGCCGGGCTCCCCGTGGAGGCGGCCCCTGCCACCCCGGAGCCCACGGACGTCGAGGCGGTCCAGCCGGCGCCACCGACCGGCACCGTCTCGACCCCCGCCACCGACGTGCAGCTCGACGCGGCGGAGCTGTCGCGGGCCTCCGGGCTCGAGACGCCGGCGGTGCGGGAGCTCCAGGAGAACGGTCTGCTCGCCGAGGAGGAGCCGTTCGGCGGCGAGGACCTGGTGGTCGCCAAGCTGGCCAGCAAGCTCATGGAGCACGGGCTCGAACCGCGCCACCTGCGGATGTACCGCCAGTTCGCCGACCGCCAGGTGATGCTCTACCAGCAGCTCGTGAGCCCGCTGCTGCGGCAGCGGAACCCCGAGAGCCGGGAGACCGCAGCCACGCAGCTCGACGAGCTGTCCGAGCTCGGTCAGCGGCTCCAGAACGCCATCCTCACCCGGGAGCTCCGAGGCCTGCTGCGCTCGTGAGGCGGCTCGTCGGCGCGCTCCTGGCGCTGCTGCTCGTCGCGGCGCTGCCGCCGTCGTGGCCGGAGCCGCCCCCGGTGTCTGCTGCCGCCTACCTGCTGATCGACGCCACCACCGGCCAGCCGCTCGCTGAACGGGGCGCGGACGTCGCCCGGCCGGTGGCCTCGACGGTCAAGATGCTCACCGCGCTGACGGTGGTCCGTCACGAGCACCCGTCGGCGGTGGTATCGGTCGGCGACGAGGTCGCCGGTCTGGAAGGTGCCTCGGTCGGGCTGGCTCCCGGCGATCGGTGGACGGTGCGCGACCTCCTCGAAGCGCTGCTGGTCCGCTCCGGCAACGACGCCGCGGTGGCGCTGGCGGTGCACGTGGGTGGCAGCGTCGAGGGGTTCCTCGACCTGATGCACGAGGAAGCGGCACGGTTTGGGGTGGACGACCTCGTGCTGGCGACGCCCAGCGGCCTGGAGGACGCCAACCAACTGTCTGCTCGAGACCTCGCGGCGATCGCTCGGGCAGCGCTCGACCAGCCGCTGCTGGCCGAGATCGCGAGAGAGGAGCAGGTCGCCATCCCCACCGATCCCGACGCGGAGTCGAGGAACCTCCTGCTCGGGAGCTACCCCGGCGCGACCGGCATCAAGACCGGCTACACCGAACGGTCCGGCTGGTCGGTGGTGGCGTCGGCCGAGCGCGAGGGCCGCAGCCTGATCGCGGTGGTGCTGGGGTCGGACGGCCCCGAGGCGCGGTTCGAGGACGCCGCCGCCCTGCTCGATCACGGCTTCTCGAACTTCGCCGAGGTCGCGGTCTCCGAGGAGCTGCGGCTGCGCATCGCCGGCGGCTTCCGGACCGCCACCCTGACCGCGCCCGGGTTCTTGCTGCCCACGGACGACACCGACGTGGCGGTCGAGATCGTCCCCCCGGTGGAGGTCGGGGCGCTGCCGGAGGCGGTGGACGTGACGTGGCGGGGGACGGTCGTGGCCGAGGCGGCAGTGGAGCTCGAACCGGCCCCGCGGGAGCGGGTCACCGGGGCCATGGCGGTGGCGCGACAGCTGCACGACCGGGTGTACGCCGCCATGCGTGCAGCCACCGCCAGCGGTGCCTGGAACCGATAGTGTCGGCGGCGACGGGCACTACCCTCGACGGTCCGGACGGGAGGTGAACGGGTGATCGAGCTCGAGCTCGTGGGTGTTCGCGTCGACCTGCCGGCGAACCAGCCGATCGTGCTCCTGAAGGAGAAGACCGGCACCCGCTACCTGCCGATCTGGATCGGTGCGGTCGAGGCGACCGCGATCGCGTTCGCCCTCCAGGGGGTCGAGACCCCCCGCCCGCTGACCCACGACCTGTTCGTCTCGGTCCTCGAGGGCCTCGACGTGACGCTCGAGGCCGTCCACGTGACCGAGCTGCGCGACGGGACCTTCTACGCCGAGCTGCACCTCGATGCGGACGGCGACAAGACCGTGGTCTCGTCGCGGCCGTCGGATGCGATCGCGCTCGCGAGCCGTCTCGAGGCGGTGCCGATCTTCGGCGCGGAGGACGTGCTCGACGAGGCCGGTCTCGAGATCGACAGCTTCGACGAGGACGGGACCCAGGTCGATGCGGAGGAGGAGGTCCGCCAGTTCCGCGAGTTCCTCGAGGGGATCAGCCCCGAGGACTTCCGCGAAGGGTCGTAGAAGCCGCGAGAACACCTCGTTCCGCGCGCTTCCGGCGTTTCCGGGGAGGCGCCGAGCGGTGGAGCACTCCACCTTCCCAGGAGCAAACTCTCAACCTCTAGTGGAGGGTTGGGTAGGGGGAACCCTCCACACGTCGTTGACACCGGGGTCACGACCCGCGTATCGTCAAGCGCGTAGTTCCACGCATGTCACGCTCCGTCGGTTGGTTGGCAGACCGGCTCGCGGAGCCGGCTGGACCCAGGTTGGCAGACCTCGCGGGACAGTCGGGCGGCTGACCGCAGCGGGATGCGGGGAGGACAACAGACGGGGACCCCAGCAGGGGTCGGCGAAGGCAGGTGGAACGATGGGAGCATCCAACGCTGCTGCCGGTGGATCCGACACCGGTGGCCAGCTTCGACTCGACGTGGGTGACGGTGGCCGGGTCGGCTACCGCGGCCCGACGGTCTGCAAGATCGTCGGGATCACCTACCGCCAGCTGGACTACTGGGC
>JAWVZB010000018.1:0-34313 GCA_033722375.1 Nitriliruptorales bacterium
GCCACCTGCTCGCGCCACTCCACGAGTCGCGGGCACCGACGGCAGTCGATCACGTCGGCGTTGAGGTCGCGGAGGGAGTTCCAGGAGGTCACGTTCGCGCAGGCTAACGACCGACCGGCCCACGGGAGTTAGCCTCGCTGGCATGGATCCTGCAACCGGCCGGCTGACGGCCTACAGCCACGGTGCGGGCTGAGCGTGCAAGCTCGGCCCGGCCGAGCTGACCCAGGTCCTGGGTCGCCTCACCCCACACCGTCACGCTGATCTGATCGTCGGCCTCGACACGGGCGACGACGCCGCTGTCTGGCGTCGTCCGGATGGCCCTGCGCTGGTAGCCACCGCCGACTTCTTCACCCCCATCGTCGACGACGCACGGACCTGGGGGCGGATCGGGGCCGTGAACGCCGTCTCCGACGTGTACGCGATGGGGGGCCGCCCCCTGTTCGGGCTCAACCTCGTCGCCTGGCCACGCGAGAAGCTCCCGACCGACCTCCTCGTCGAGGTACTGGAGGGCGGAGCCGAAGCGGCCGAGGAGGGCGGCTGGATCGTCGCGGGCGGTCATACCGTCGACGGCGCCGAGCCGATGTACGGGCAGTCGATCGTGGGGGAGATCGCGCCGGACCGCGTGCTCACCAACGTCGGAGCCAGCCCGGGTGAGGCGATCGTGCTGACCAAGCCGATCGGGAGTGGGATCGTCGCGACCGCGGTGAAGCGGCTCGAACCCACTGACGTCCAGGTCGGCGGCGAGTGGCACGGCACCTACGAAGCGGCCGTGGCGGAGATGGTCCGGCTCAACGCCGGGGCTGCCGACGTCGCTCGCGGCGCTGCCGCCAGCACCTGCACGGACGTCACCGGCTTCGGCCTGCTCGGCCACCTGCACAAGCTGCTCGCCGGGAGTGGGGTCGCCGCGGAGGTGATGCTCGATGCGGTGCCGGTGATCGACGGGGTGCGCGAGCTCCTGACGGCCGGCTACGTGCCGGGCGGCACCCGTCGGAACGCAGCCTGGGTGCGGCAGCACATCGACGGTGACGTCACGGACGACGAGCTCACACTGTTGGCCGACGCGCAGACCTCGGGCGGTCTGCTCTTCACCTGTGCCATGAGCGCCGCAGAGGACGCTGCGGTCGAGCTTCGTTCCCACGGGCACACGGCTGCGGTCATCGGCGTCGTCCGGGAGGGTGATGCCGGGCGCATGACGATCCGCGGCTAACGTTGCGCCCTCGGAGGTGATCGTGACACCCCCCGATCCGTTCGTGCTCGACCGCGAGACCTGGCAGTCGCTCGTCTCGCGTGCCTGGTCGGACTTCCCCTACGAGGTGTGCGGGCTGCTGGGCGTGGAACCGGACGGCACCATCCACCACTACCCGATCACCAACGCCGAGCGCTCGATGACCTACTACGTCATGGACGCCAAGGAGCTGCTCCAGGCGATGCGGGAGATCGAGGACAGCGGCTGGGACCTCGCGATCTACCACTCCCACACCCACACCCAGGCCTACCCCTCCCAGACCGACATCCGGCTCGCGGCGTATCCGGATGCGACCTACCTGATCGTGACGCTGCAGGACCGCGACCAACCCGAGGTCCGGGGGTTCGACATCGTCGACGGCGAGGTCACCGAGAAGCCGGTGATCGTGCGGGACACCGCCGCAGCCTGAGGGCGCTCACTCCTCCTCGGCCACCTCCAAGCTGGCTTCGAGCTGGGCCTCGAGGTCGGACGATGGGGGCATGTCGAGGTCGAGGATGCGTCTCACGGCCCGTTCGGCGGGGTTCAGGCGGTCGACGGTGCCGTCCTCGTCGTCCCAGACCTCGTCGAAGCGGCCGAAGCGGTAGGCCTTGGGGACGCGTGGATCGACGTAGCTCGACCGTGCGACCGCACGGGTGTTCCCGAGGCGGTCGGCAGCCGCGTCGATGGCCATGAGCACTTTCGACCCCGTGTCGGTTGGGCCCTCGGACGGGCCGAGCTCGCGCAGCTTCTCCGCGGCCACGACCGTTCCGCCCCACGTCCGGAAATCCTTGGCGGTCAGGCGCTTGCCGGCGACCTCGCGCAGGTAGTCGTTGACCGCGCCGGAATCGACGTGTTGCCAGTCGTCGTCGGCCTGGTAGGAGAACAGGCGCTGCCCGGGGATCTCCTCACACTTGAGGAGCTGGCGTGCCAGCCGTCGGTGCCGCAACTCGAGCTCGCGCTCCTGCCCGGCCTTGCCGGGGAAAGCGAAGCGGACGCGGCTGCCGTCGACCTGGACGTGATCGCCCTCGAGTGTCGTGAGGCCATGGGCACCCGTGGTCCGCGCGTAGCGCTCGCTGCCGATGCGGATCAGCGTCTCGTCGAGCAGTGCCACGACGAGCGCCAACATCTTCTCGCGGGTGAAGGTGCGCTTGCGGAGATGGCTGTCCACGGTCTCGCGGATCGTCGGCAGGGCGTCGGCGAAGTCCCCCAGCCGGTGGAACTTCGTGGCGTCGCGGACGTCGCGCCAGCGGGGGTGGTAGAGGTACTGCTTGCGCCCCGCATCGTCGCGCCCCGTTGCCTGGATGTGTCCGTTCTCGTCCCGACAGATCCACACGTCGGTCCAGGCCGGCGGGATGGCCAGTGACTCGGCTCGTTCGCGATCCGGGTGACCCTTCGGGATCGTCTCGCCGGACGCGTCCCGGTAGGTGAACCCCTGCCCCCACCGGATGCGTGTCAGCCCCGGCTCGTCATCGCTGACGTAGACCAGCCCGACCGCGTCGGCGTGATCGCCTGCGGTGGCGTCGTCCGGCAGCTCCGAGATCACGGGGATCGCCCGTGTCACGGTCAGTTCGTCGCTCAGGTCGTCACTGCTCACACACTCTTGGTACCGCAGGGTCCGAGAGCCTCGGCGCCCATGAGCCCTCCGTGCGGGCGGGGTCGGACCTGCCTTCCCACCACCGACAGGCGGTCGCTTCCGGCCGGTTCTATACGCTCCAGCCGACCTCCCACGCCATCCCGAGGAACCTGTCATGCCCGTTGTGCGCATCCCCACCGTGCTGCGCAAGCACACCGATGACGAAGCGAAGGTCGAGGCTTCCGGGACGACGGTCGGTGAGGTGTTCGCCGAGCTCACCGAGCGGTATCCCGACCTCGAGGACCAGCTCCTCGAAGGGGGCGAGGTGCGCGGGTTCGTCAACGTCTACGTCGACGACGAGGACATCCGCTACCTCGACGGGCTCGGCACCCCGGTACCCGAAGAGGGCGAGATCGCCATCATGCCGGCGGTGGCCGGGGGAGCGGCGGCCGGGTCTCCGAACCACCGCGTGCGACTACACCGGTGAGGTTCGACGACCTCTCCCAGGCGATCGGCAACACGCCCCTGGTCGGGTTGCCGAACCTCTCCCCGGACGGCTACGAGGTGTACCTCAAGCTCGAGGGCAACAACCCGACCGGTTCGGTCAAGGACCGGGTGGCGAAGTACCTGATCGAGCAGGCCGAGAAGTCGGGTGACCTCGCGCCCGGGCAACGGATCCTCGAGCCGACCTCCGGCAACACCGGGATCGCGCTCGCGGCCCTGTGCACCGTCAAGGGCCATCCGCTGACGTGCGTCATGCCGGAGAACACCTCCGAGGAACGCAAGCAGCTCCTCGACATGTTCGGGGTGGAGCTCGTCTACTCGCCCGCCAACGAGGGCTCCAACGGTGCGGTCCGTCTCGCACAGCAGATGGACGCGGAGGATCCCGACGTCTACATGCCGTTCCAGTACGGCAACCCCGCCAACCCGTTGTCGCACTACGAGACCACGGCTCCCGAGATCATGGCCGATCTCCCCGACGTCGGGGCGTTCGTCGCGGGGTTGGGCACCGGGGGCACCGTGACCGGGGTGGGCCACCGACTCAAAGAGTGGAACCCCGACGTCAAGATCTACGCCGCCGAACCCGAGTACGGCGACCTCGTCTACGGGCTCCGCAACCTCGACGAGGGCTACGTCCCGGAGGTCCTCGACGAGTCCGTCCTCGACAGCCGGATCAAGGTCAACTCGCTCAAGGCCCTGGACTGGACCCGTCGGCTCGCTCGCGAAGAGGGGATCTTCGCCGGGGTCTCCACCGGCGCTTCCATCGCCGTGGCTGTCCGGATCGCTCCCCGCCTCCCCGAGGGCAGCCGCATCGTCGCCCTGTCCCCGGACGGAGGTTGGAAGTACCTGTCCACGGGCGCCTACGCTCCCGGGGACGTCGAAGCTATCGCCGAGCGGATCGCCACGACGCTCTGGGCCTGACCGGGCCCGGCACGCGGGCGACCGACGCCGGGAGGGACCGTGTCCGCCACCAGCACCGACACCGACGCCGGAGCCGATGCCGGCGACGGACCGACGTGGGATGCCGCCCGGATCGTGAGCGTGGTCGGGGCCGTGCTCGTCGCGGTCGCGCTGGCAGTCGGGGCGTTCCTCATCGGTGACCCCGGGCGCAGCAAGATCGACGATCCAGCGGCGTACGTGAAGTCGTTCTACGAGCGGGGCGACGTCGCCGGGCTCCTGGCAGCGCTGGCACCCGGCTCGATCCCCGAGGAGCAGCTGGCACAGGCAGAGCGCGACCTCGAGCAGCTCCTCCGGCCCGAGATCGAGGTCGTCAACACCCGTGAGCTCCAGTTCGAGGGCAAGGAGTTCACCGAGGTGACCACGCGCGACCGCCTCATCTGGTGCGTCGACGGCAGCGGGACGCTGTACGTGCAGTGCCGCCTTGGGCAGGCGACCGTCGACGTGTTTCCCGGCGACCAGCCGCTCGAGGCGACGGTGTCCCGGGTCGACGTCTTCCCGGACCGTGTCGAGCTGGTGGTAGGCCTGACCGCGACGGGCGGCGAGACCGTGACCTTCGGCGAGGGAGTCGAGCTCCAGGGCACCGACGCTGCCGAGGACGCCGTCCAGCTCGTCCAGACCGTCGCCACCGTCGGGGGGCAGCTCGCTGCCGTGCAGCTCTCCCAGTACCAACTGTCGGAGCAAGGGACGCTGTTCCTGGTCTGGCGCGGTCCACAGGACGCGATCGTTGGCCGGACGCTGACCGTCGCCTGGGACGGAGGCTCGATCGAGCTCGACGTCGCCGAGGCCGACCTGTACTCGTGACGCACCGGACTGCGGGGGACCAGTGACCATCGACATCACCGTGCTCGGGTGCTCCGGGTCTCATACGGGCCCGGGCAGCGTGTGCTCGGGCTATCTCTACGAAACGGATGCGGCCTCGGTGATGGTCGAGGCCGGCAACGGGTCGTCGGCGAACCTCCAGCGCTACACCGAGATCGCCGATCTCGATGCGGTCGTGGTCAGCCACCGCCACGTCGACCACTGCATCGATCTGATCGGCATGTACTACGCACTCCGCTTCGGCCAGGGCGGCCCGAACCAGGTGCCGCTCTACGCACACCGGTCCGTGATCGACATGCTGACCGGGATCCTCTCGGGGGACTCGGCGCTGGAGTTCCGTGAGGCCTTCGACATCCGGGAGATCTCCGCAGGTGACACGTTCGAGGTCAACGACCTCCGCTTCGAGCTCTACCCGAGCGTCCACCCCGTTCCCACCCTCTCGATGCGGATCGCAGCCGACGACGCGGTGGTGGCCTACTCGGCGGACTCTGCAGGTGGCTCCGATCTTCTGGACTGTGCGGAGGGGTCGGACCTGTTCGTCTGTGAGGCCACCTGGCAGGGCGACCAGAGCGAGTGGCCCGAAGGGATCCACCTGACCGCACGGTCCGCGGGCCGGCTCGCCACCCAGGCCGGGGTCAACCGGCTGGCGCTCACCCACGTCCTCGGGGGCACCGACCGCGAGCGGAGTCTCGAGGAGGCCCAGGAGACGTTCTCGGGCGAGCTGCTCGTGGCCCAGGACAACCACATCTGGAGCGTGGGATGAGCCGCCCCGACGGTCGTGCCCCTGACGAGCTCCGCCCCGTCCACCTCGAGCCGGGCGTGCAGATCCACCCCGTCGGCTCCGTGATGATCCGGTTCGGGGACACCCACGTCCTCTGTGCGGCCTCCTACGAGGAGGGCGCCCCCCGGTTCCGCAACCGGAAGGGCTGGGTCACGGGTGAGTACGCGATGCTGCCAGGCGCCACCACCGATCGCGCCCGACGTGAACGCCGCGGGCAGGGGGGGCGGACGCGCGAGATCGAGCGCCTGATCGGACGGTCGCTCCGCGCGGTCGTGGATCTCGATGCCCTGCCCGATGCCACCCTCACGGTCGATTGCGACGTGATCAACGCCGACGGCGGTACCCGCACCGCCGCCATCACGGGCGGGTGGGTGGCCCTCGTCATGGGGCTCCGCAAGCTCGGGCTCGACCACGCCGTCAGCGGGCAGGTGGCCGCCGTGAGTGTCGGCATCGTCGACGGCGAGCCCCGTCTCGATCTGCCGTACGCCGAGGACTCGGTGGCCGAGGTCGACATGAACGTGGTGATGACCTCCGACGGCCGCTTCGTCGAGGTGCAGGGGACCGCCGAGGGCGAACCGTTCGAACACGACGAGCTCGACGCGATGCTGCAGCTCGCCCGCGCCGGCTGTGAGCAGCTGTTCGGTCTCCAGGCCGCGGTGCTCGACGAGGCGGCATAGGCGGTGCGGTTGGTGCTGGCCAGCGGGAACCGGTCGAAGCTCGTCGAGCTGCGGCGCATCCTCGACGGTCTCGATGTCGAGCTGATCCCCATGTCGGAGTTCGATCTCGAAGGCGCCGAGGAGACCGGCGACACCTTCGCGGCCAACGCACTGATCAAGGCCCGAGCGGTCGCCGATGCCACGGGGTTGCCGGCGCTGGCGGACGACTCCGGGCTCGAGGTCGACACGCTGGGCGGAGCGCCGGGGGTGCACTCCGCGCGGTACGCCGGTCCCGAGACCGACGATGCCGCCAACAACCGCAAGCTGCGTCGCGAACTGCGTGACGTTCCTGAGCACGAACGGTCGGCCCGGTTCGTCTGTGTCGCTGCGCTGGTCACGCCCGACGGCCACGAATGGACCGAACGCGGGACCATGGAGGGACGTGTCATCGACGAGCCGCGAGGCGAGGGTGGCTTCGGCTACGACCCCTTGTTCGTCGCGGAGGGCGAGACGCGCACGAACGCGGAGTTGACCCCAGCAGAGAAGGACGCGAAGAGCCATCGGGGCGAGGCGTTCCGAGCGATCCGTCCGCGTGTCGCGGCGCTGGCCACAACGGAGAGCTGAGCGGGGGCACGGATACGCTCCGGCGCATGTCCTCCCCGTCTGCCTCCGCTCCTGCACCGAAGCAGCTCTCCCCCCCGACCGACGGCGAACATCCGCTGCTCCGGTTGTGGCGCTACGCGATCGGCTACCGCAGCAAGATCGCGAAAGCGACGACCGCGTCGGTGCTGAACAAGGTCTTCGATCTCGCCCCGCCCTTCCTGATCGGAGCGGCGGTCGACGTCGTGGTGCGCGGCGGCGACTCGTTCATGGCCGACGTGTTCGGGGTCGACGGCCTGCGCAACCAGCTCTACGTGCTCGCCGCGGTCTCGGCGGTGGCGTGGATCTTCGAATCGGTGTTCCAGTACCTCTTCCAGGTGCTGTGGCGCAACCTCGCGCAGGACATCCAGCACGACCTGCGGGTGGACGCGTTCGGGCACGTCCAGGACCTCGAGATGGCGTACTTCGAGGACCGTTCCACCGGCGGGCTGATGGCCATCTTGAACGACGACGTCAACCAGCTGGAACGCTTCCTCGACGTCGGTGCCAACGACATCCTCCAACTGTTGACGACCGTGCTCGTGATCGGCGCCTCGTTCTTCGTGCTGCTCGGCAACCTCGCCTGGCTGGCGTTCGCCCCGATCCCGGTGATCGTCTGGGGATCGGTGCGCTTCCAGCGGACCCTCGAGCCGCGCTACGCAGAGGTCCGTGAGCGGGTCGGCTACCTCAACGAGTCGCTGTCGAACGCGTTGTCGGGGATCGCGACCGTCAAGGCGTTCACGGCGGAGGACCGTGAGGTCGATCGCATCACGGGCGAGTCGGACGACTACCGCGAAGCCAACCGAGGGGCCATCAAGCTGAGCTCGGCGTTCGTGCCGCTGATCCGCATGGCGATCCTGGTCGGGTTCACCGCGATCCTGGTGCTGGGCGGGATCCAGGCACTCGAGGGTGCGCTCGAGGTCGGTGTGTACTCGACCATGGTCTACATCACCCAGCGACTGCTGTGGCCGCTGACCCGGCTCGGGCAGACCTTCGATCTCTACCAGCGTGGCATGGCCTCGACCCGCCGCATCCTCGACCTGCTCGAGGTCGAGGCGGCGCTGGAGGACGGCACGGTCGTGCTGGACGAGCCCGTGGCCGGTGCGTTGCGGTTCCGTGACGTGCGCTTCGCCTACGAGCGGGGCGAGCCCGTGCTCGACGGCTTCGACCTCGACGTCCCGGCGGGGGAGACCCACGCCATCGTCGGTCCGACCGGCGCCGGAAAGTCGACGATCGTCAAGCTGCTGCTGCGGCTCTACGACGTGACGGGTGGGCAGATCGAGGTCGACGGCGTCGATGTCCGCGATCTCCAGGCGGATTCGCTGCGGTCGGCGATCGGACTCGTCAGCCAGGACGTGTTCCTCTTCCACGGCACCGTCCGCGACAACATCCTGTACGGGCGTCCTGATGCCTCCCAGGCAGCGTTGGAGGAAGCGGCGCGGATCGCCGAGGCCGACGAGTTCATCTCCCGACTGCCCGACGGGTTCGACACCGTCGTCGGCGAACGGGGACAGAAGCTCTCCGGTGGCCAGCGTCAACGACTGTCGATCGCGCGTGCAGTCATCGCGGACCCGCCGATCCTGGTGCTCGACGAGGCGACCTCGGCGGTGGACAACGAGACCGAGGCGGCGATCCAGCGATCGCTCGAGATCGTCTCGCGGGACCGCACCACCCTCGTGATCGCCCACCGGCTGTCGACCGTTCGGCACGCGGACGCGATCCACGTGCTCGAGCGCGGTCGGGTGGTCGAGTCCGGGACCCACGAGGAGCTGCTCGATCGCGGCGGGCTCTACGCCGCACTGTGGCGGGTCCAGACCGGCGAGGTCAGCGCCCCGACCACTACCCCCTGAGGCACTACCGCCTGAGGAACGAGTCCGGGTGGTCTCCGGCTACCTCTCGGAGTGCTCCGCACCGAGCTGCTCGTTCAGCGCCCCCACCGCCTCGTGCGCGTGGCGGACCTGTTCCTCGTCGGGGCGATCGTGGAGGGCCATGAGGGCTGCACGGGCGCGGTCCATCACCTCGTTATCGACACCGGCGGGGCGCTCGAAACGGTCGCCGAGGCCTTCCTCCCCGCCCTTGACGTAGGAGATGTCCGAGGTCGCGCCGGTGATGTGGTCGAGGGCCGTGTCCACGGCGGTGTGCAGCCGATCCCAGTCGTCACCCGACCGCGACTCGCGGTCCATGAACGCCTTGGTCTGGTTCAGCGCCTGGACGAGCTTCCAGTCGGGGCGCTGCGCGATCTCCTGCATCACGCCGTCGGTCTCGTCACTCGTCATGGGTTCGCCTCCTGACGGCATCCATCATCGTCTCGCCCCGCGCGCCCCGCCCGATATCCACCCCCACTTCGGGACACCCCTCGGGGATCGGCAAGGTGGTGGGGACATGAAGGTAAGGATGGGCTTGCCGATCCTGCGGGGAGGTCCCGACGCGCTTGCCGATCTGGACGGGGCGCGGGTGGGGGCAGCGGGTCCTCAGTGGACTCTGACCCCGCCCTTCCAGACGCCGGTGATGTTGTCCACGTCGGTCAGCACCGACACGTCCTGTGAGGGGTCCGACGCGATCGTGAGGACGTCGGCGTCGTAGCCCTCCGCGAGCTGGCCGGAGCGGGGCGCTTGGGGACCCAAGGTCTCGGGGCCACGCGCCGTGGCGGCTTCGATCGCCTCGAGCGGGGACATGCCGATCTCGACCAGTAGTTCGAGCTCGTGTGCGTTCTGGCCCCAGGCGACCGGCAGATCCCTGCCGCTGACGAACATGTCGGTGCCGACGGCCATCTTGACGCCGGCCTCGTAGGCGATCCGCATCGCCTTCTCGTGCTGCGCGCCGATCGCGCGTGCCTTGTCCATCGCGTAGGAGGGCACGCCGAGGTCCTCACCGACGCTCAGCAGGCGCTCCACGATGTAGCGCGTGGTCACGAGGATGGCGTCGGCTTCGACCATCGCCTCGGCTGCCTCCTCGTCGAGGAAGGTGCCGTGCTCGATGGTGGTGACGCCCGCCGCCAGCGCGGCCATGATCCCGGGCTTGCCGTGACAGTGGGCGGCGACCCCTCGTTCGGCCCGCGCCGCCTCCTCGACGATCGCACGCATCTCGTCCAGCGAGAACTGCTGGTGGATCGGGTCGTCGAGCTCGGACATCACCCCGCCCGATGCGCAGAACTTGATCACCTTGGCGTTGACACGGAGCTGTTCCCGCACCGCCTTCAAGCACTCGTCGACGCCGTCGCAGAGGCGGAGGTAGCCGCCCCGCTCGGTCAGCGAGTGGACCCAGTCGAGCGGCATGCCGTGCATGTCCCCGTGCCCGCCGGTGGTCGAGAGGATGGCGTGTGCCCCGTAGATGGTCGGTCCGGTGACGGTGCCGTCCTCGATCGCCTGGGCGAGGAACACGCCGTCGCCACCGACCTCCCGGACCGACGTGAACCCCGCCCGGATCGCGGCCTCCGCGTCCTTCGCCATGCGCGCCCCGCGGGCAGCGGCAGGCTCGAGGATGCTCTGACGAAGGTCGGCGATGCGACTGCCGAGGAAGTGGCCGTGGCACTCCCACATGCCCGGCATCACCGCAGCCGCATCGACGCTGTCGGCCTCAGGCGTGTCGGGGGCGTCGCTGGCCGGGCCCGCGTAGGTGATGGATCCGTCCTCCATAACGACCACGCCGTCGCGGACGGGGTCGCCGCGTCCGGGGATGAGCACGTCAGCGTTGATCCGCGTCGGCACGGTGAGCCGCTCCTGCTGGTCGGTGCGCCTACTCTACGCCCGTCGCCAGCGGCCTCACCGGGTGAGCGGGGCGTAGCCCTCTCGGAAGCTCGGGAACCGGAAGACGTAGCCCGACGCCACCAGGCGCTCGTTGCTCACGCGCTTGCTGCCGCGCCGGCGCGTGTCGGGGGAGACTCGGGGCTCGGGTGCTCCGAGCTCGTCCGCGAGCCACCGCAGCACCTCGCAGCGTTCGGCGGGGTCGTGATCGACCGCGTTGTAGACCGGTTTCGGCTCGTCGAGGGACAGCAGGTGTGCGAGGGCACCGGCACAGTCGCTGCGGTGGATCCGGTTGGTGTAGGTCGGCTCCTCCGGGCATTCGGCCTCGCCCCGCCTGACCTGCTCCAAGAGCCGAGTGCGGCCCGGTCCGTAGATGCCGCCCAGGCGCGCGACCACGGTCTCGAAGGGAGCATCGCGTAGTTGCTCTTCAGCTTCGACCAGGATCCGAGCCGTCTCCGAGGACGGCTCCGTGGGGCTGGTTTCTTCCACCCAGTCCCCGTCCCGATCGCCGTACACCGCCGTGCTGGACGTGAACACGAGGCGCCGAACCGGATCGCCCCGATCACGCAGGAACCCGATGAGGGTGTCGGGGCCGTCGAGGTACGCGGTGCGGTACGCGTCCACGTCCCGCGAGTCAGCAGATGCGGTGATCGCCACCCACTCGACGTCGGGTGGGATCGCCGACAGCGACCCGTCGTCGACGAGGTCTGCGGCGACCGGCTCGATACGGTCCGGGAGGCCGCCGGGGTCACGGCGCAGCCCGAAGACCTCGTGGCCGTCACCGGCGAGCTCGAGCCCCAGCGCCGTCCCGACGTAGCCGCACCCCGCGATGAGTACCCGCATGGTCTACTGCCCGAACTCGTCGAGGACGGCGTCCGAGAACAGGGGCCACGCCTCCCGGGCCCAGTCACCGAACGGTTCGCTGCCGAGCGCAGCGCAGGCCAGCTCGGCGTCGGGGTCGACCCACAGGAACGAGCCGCTCTGGCCGAAGTGGCCCAACGTCGCGGGGGAGTTCTTCGAACCTGTCCAGTGCGGCTCCTTGCCGTCCTTGATCTCGAAGCCGAGCCCCCAGTCGTTCGGTTCCTGCCGGCCGAACCCCGGCAGCACGCCGTCGAGGCCTGGGAAGACCACCGTGGTCGCCTCCTCGTACAGGTCGGGATCCAGCAGGGTGGGGTCGAGCAGCTCGCGCCCGAACCGCAGGAGGTCCTCCACCGTCCCCTCGGCGCCTGCCGCGGGCGAGCCGTCGAGCGTCGTGTCGCTCATCCCGAGTGGCAGCAGGACCTGTTGACGCAGGAACTGGGGGAGTGGCCGGCCGACGCGCTGCTCGACGAGCTCCCCGAGGACCTCGAATCCGGTGTTGGAGTAGATGCGGCGCTCGCCGGGCTCGGCCAGCAGCCGGTCGGAGTCGAAGTCGTATCCCCCGGCGTGCGCGAGCAGGTGCCGCACGGTCGCGCCGTCAGGGCCAGCGGGCTCGTCGAGGTCGACCCGGCCGTGGTCGATCGCGACCAGGAACGCGTACGCCGCCAACGGCTTCGTGACCGACGCGAACGGGAACACGCGTGCCGTCTCCCCGTGCTCGCCGAGCGTGGCGTTCGCATCGGTCACGCCCGCCGCGACCGTGTCGACGGGCCAGTTGGCAGCGTGCTCGAAGGGATGCATGGTCGGGAGCGTACGAGGAGCCTGGCAGGGAAACGCGACGCGGCCATCGAACTCCACACAGGAAGTCGATGCAGAGGTGGGCGATCGATGACGTCGTCAGAGGACGTAGTGCAGGTGGCCAGGGGCGAGTGGGAGCTCTCGGCGAAGGGATGGGACGACCATCATCGGAGCCTGGCCGAGCACGGCGCCCCCGTGCAGGAGCGGATGATCACGCTGCTGGCACCCGAACGGGGCGAGTCGATCCTCGAGCTCGCGGGCGGGCTGGGCGATCTCAGCCGTCAGCTCGCTGCCGCCGTCGGTCCCGACGGAACGGTGCTGTGCACGGACCTCGCCGAGGGCATGATCGAGGCCGCCAGGGAGCGCACCCCGACCGATTCACCGGTCACCTTCCGGGTGATGGACGCCCATGACATCGACATCGAAGACGACAGCGTCGATGCGGTCGTCTGCAAGATGGGTTTGATGCTGACGCCCGACCCGGACGCGGTCGTTGCTGAGTGCCGCCGGGTCCTGCGCCCCGGTGGCCGGCTGGTGGCTGCGACCTGGGGGCCCATGGAGCGCAACCTGTGGATCGCGACCTTCGGTGCCGCGATGCTCGCGCACGGGCACGTCCCGCCCGGCGATCCCGGCGAGCCGGGCGGGATCTTCTCGTTGTCCACACCTGCGGCGCTGTCCGAGATCCTCGAGCGGGGCGGTTTCGACAGCGTCGAAGCCGAGGTCGTCGCAGCACCCGAGACCGTCGCGTCCTTCGACGCCTACTGGGAGCTCCGTCGCGACACGAGTGGTCCGCTCACAGCCGTCCTCCAAGGACTCGACGACGAAGAGGTCACCGCGATCCGTGCGACCTGCGAGGAGTACGCCGCGCACCTGCGCGCCGACGACGGCAGCTACACCTTCCCGGGCGAGGCGGTCGTGGCACGAGCGCAGTGAGGCCGGGCAGCGAGCCGGCGCGGAGGCAGATGGGCGGTCGCCCGCGGTCAGCTCGTGTGGGCCGGTGAGCGGTGCGAGCGGGGAGACTCGAACTCCCACAGCCTTGCGGCCACTGGGTCCTAAACCCAGCGCGTCTGCCAGTTCCGCCACGCTCGCGTTCGCGGGGCGTCAGGGTACGCCGACGCCCCGCCCTCCCACCTCCCACACACGTCCGCGGTCGTACCCTCCGCGACATGCCCACACTCGCGAGCGGCACGGACGTCGAGGAGTTGGCGCGTCACGTCGACCGCGGTGGCGTGCTGGTCGTGACAGGGGCGGGGATCTCCACCGACTCCGGGATCCCCGATTACCGCGGTCCGACCGGCACGCTGCGCAACGGGCTGCCGATGACCTACCAGGAGTTCGTGGGCTCGGCCGAGGCTCGCCAGCGGTACTGGGCCAGGAGCCACCTCGGGTGGAAGCGGGTCGCACGGGCCCGGCCGAACATCTCCCACGAGGTCGTCGCCGACCTCGAGGCGGAAGGGCGAGTGCTCGGTGTCGTCACCCAGAACGTCGACGGACTCCACACCGCCGCAGGCAGCCGCGAGGTCGTCGATCTGCACGGTCGGCTCGACACCGTGGCCTGCCTCGGCTGCGGCGACCGGCGTCCACGGCTCGAGATCGGGCTGCGGCTGGACGTGTGCAACCCTGGTTTCGGGGACGGGGGGTCGAACGACGCGGCCACGAAGCCGGACGGTGACGTTGCTCTCGACGACGAGGCGATCGCGGGTTTCACCGTCGTCGACTGTCGCTCGTGCGGTGGTGTCCTCAAGCCGGATGTCGTCTTCTTCGGTGAGCACGTCCCGCGCGAGCGGTTCCGGCACGCGCTCGGCCTCCTCGACCGAGCCGCGTCCCTCTTGGTCCTGGGCTCCTCGTTGACCGTCGGCTCCGGCTTCCGGTTCGTCACCGCAGCCACCCGGCGAGGCCTGCCGGTCCTCATCGTCAACCGGGGCACGACCCGCGGCGACCACCATGCGACGCTGAAGATCGACGGGCTGCTCGGTGACATCCTGCCCCCACTCCGACCCGTCGAGGGCGCCTGACTGCCATCCCGAGGAGGATCCCATGTCCGTCGTGGATGTCTGGATGCAGCACCCGACCCTTCGGTTCATGCGGCACGAGATGTTCGAGTCGTTGCGCCGCTGGCTGGACATCGAGGTGCCCGACGAGGAGCTGCCGCTCGAGCTCACGATCGGTGCCATGGACGCCGGCGGCGTCGACGTCGGCCTCTTGAGTGCCTGGCACGGTCCCAGCGGCGAGCTCATCAGCAACGACGAGGTCGCCGGTTGGGTCGCCGAGCACCCTGACCGTCTCCGCGGGATCGCGTCCGTCGACCTCCGCGACCCGACGGGTGCCGTCACGGAACTGCGGCGCTGCGTCGAGGACCTCGGTTTCGTCGGCCTGCGGGTGATCCCGTGGCTCTGGGAGCGCCCGCCCAACGACCGCTACTACTACCCGCTGTACGTGGCCTGCGTGGAGCTCGGGGTGCCGTTCTGCACCCAGGTCGGCCACACCGGTCCGCTGCGGACCTCCGAGACGGGGCGGCCGATCCCCTACCTCGATGACGTCGCACTCGACTTCCCCGACCTGGTCATCGTCGCCGGGCACGTGGGCTACCCGTGGACCGACGAGATGATCGCGCTGTCGCGGAAGTACCCCAACGTCCACATCGACACGTCCGCCTACGTCGCCCACCGGTACCCGCCGGCGCTGGTCGACTACCTCCGTGGCGACGGTGGCGACAAGATCCTGTTCGGGACCAACTACCCGATGTTGACGGCGGACCAGGCACTGGCGAAGCTCGACGATCTCGAACTCGACCAGGACACCCGCGGCAGCTTCCTCCGGGGGAACGCCGAGCGGGTCTTCGATCTCCCGGATCCGGACGGGGACGACTAGATGCTCCGCGGTCGGGTTGCCGGTCGCGGCCTCCGCCGGACGGTCGTCGTGGTCGCCGCTGCGGCCGTCATCCTCTCCGGGTGTGGTGCTGGCGCGGGCGAAGCCTGAGGAGCGCCGGACCGGCTCGTACGCTTCGTGGCATGGTGACCGACGACATCCGGGGGCTCCTGCGGCGGGGCGGCTACCGCGTCACGCAGCCGCGGCGTGAGGTGTGGCGTGCTCTCAACGAGGCGGATGGCCACCTCACGGTCGAGGAGATCACCGAGCGTGTCCACGACCGTGATCCGGGCATCAACCTCGCCTCGGTCTACCGCTCGCTCGCGGTCTTCGAGGAGCTCGACCTGGTCCGCGAGTCCCGGCTCGGCGACGAGGATGCGAGCCGCTGGGAGCTGTCGCACCCGGACGAGCACTTCCACCTCGTCTGTGACGAGTGCGGACGGATCGACCATCACCGTGGGAGCCTCGTCGAGGAGATCCGCGACCATCTCGTGGAGGGTCACGGCTTCGAGCCGTCCGGCGTCGAGCTGATCGTCACGGGGCGCTGTGCGGATTGCACTACGGGGGACCGTCCAGCCTGATCGACCGGCGCGACGGACTGCCTGTGATTGCGAACGGTTCGCAGGAGTCGTAGCCTGGGTGCGTTCACCTGCTGGTCGACTGGAGTGCCGATGCACGCCCCCGACGGGTTCCTCAACGCGGGGACGGCGGTCGCCACCGGAGCGATCAGTGCCGGCACCGTCGGCGTCGCGATGCGTCAGGCACGCGAAGAGCTGGCCGACAAGCAGGTGCCGTTGGCTGGCGTCGCGGCCGCGTTCGTCTTCGCCGCGCAGATGATCAACTTCCCGGTCGCCGCTGGAACGACCGGCCACCTGCTCGGCGGTGCACTGGCCGCGATCCTGCTCGGCCCCTCGGTCGGGGCGCTCGTGGTCACCGTCGTGGTCGTGGTCCAGGCGCTCGTGTTCGCCGACGGTGGACTGACCGCCCTGGGCTACAACGTGCTGAACATGGCGATCGTCACGTCGTTCGGTGGCTACGCCGTCTTCCGGGTCCTCAAGCGTCTCTTGCCCACCGACTCCACCGGCATCGCCTCTGCGGCGGGGATCGCTGCGGGTGCGTCGGTGGTGCTGTCCTCGATGGCGTTCTCGCTCGAGTGGCTGTTCGGGGCAACTGCCCCCGTCGCGTTCGACACCGTGTTCGGGGCGATGGTCGGCGTTCATCTGCTGATCGGGATCGGCGAAGGAGTGGTCACCGCGCTGATCGTCCGTGCGGTGCTGGCGGCCCGCCCCGACCTCGTGGCTGGCGTCTGGGACGTCGATCGCCTCCAGCTCCAGCGTGACGGCCAGGTGGGGGTGCGGCAGCTGTTGCTCGTCACCGTGGTGATCGCGTTCGCGCTCGCGGCTGTCGGCAGCCAGTTCGCCGCCTCCGACCCCGACGGCTTGGAACGGGTGGCGACCGACACTGGGTTCGCGATCTCGGCCCGGGAGCATCCACTGTCCTCGGGTCTGTTCGCTGACTACGCGACCGACGGGGTCGCCAACGAGGATCTGAGCCTCGCTGTCGCGGGGGCTGCCGGGGTGGCCATCACGCTCGCTGTCGGGGCGGGGGTGTTCGCGGCTGCCCGCCGGCGGGATCGCGAACGGCGACCGACCCGGGTGGACTGAGGTGGGCGCGGGGCACGCACACACCCTCTACCACCACGGCCACACGCGGGTGCACCGGCTGCCGCCGGAGGTCAAGGTCGCCGCGGCGTTCGTGTTCGTCCTGGGGGTGGCTGTCACGCCGCGGCACGCCTACTGGGCGTTCGCCCTTGACGCCCTGGCGCTGGTCGTGGCGACCCGGGCCGCCCGGCTCCCGCTGCGTTTCGTGGCCGCGCGCATGCTCGTGGTCGTTCCGTTCGTGGCGTTCGCGTTGCTGATCCCGTTCGTTGCCGGTGGGGAGACGATCGACGTCTGGGGGGTCTCGCTCTCACGCGACGGTGCTCTGGCCGCGATCACCATCCTCGCGAAGGCCGGCCTCGGGGTCACCACGAGCATCGTCCTCGCCGGCACGACCGAGCAGTCGCGGATCCTCGCCGGGCTGGAACGGCTCCGTGTGCCAACGGTCTTCACGACCATCGCCGCCTTCATGCTCCGCTACCTCGAGATCCTCGCCGACGAGGTCGGCCGCATGCGCACCGCCATGCGCGCCCGCGGCTACGCGCCTCGCTGGATCGGGGACGCAGGCCCGGTGGCGAACGCGGCCGGGGCGCTGTTCTTGCGGAGCTACGAGCGGGGCGAGCGGGTGCACGCGGCGATGCTCTCGCGCGGCTTCACGGGGACCATGCCACGTCTCGCGGATGAGCACGTGACACGACATGACTGGCTCACGGGGATCGGGTGGGCGTTGGTGCCCGCGGTGGTCGCGCTCGCGGCCCACCTCGCCGGGACATGAGCGTGCCGGCGGTGAAGGTGGAAGGCGTCCGGTTCGCCTACCCGGACGGGACCGAGGCGTTGCGTGGCATGGATCTCGAGATCGGCGTGGGGGAGCGGGTCGCGCTGCTCGGCCCCAACGGCGCCGGCAAGACCACACTCGCGCTCCAGCTCAACGGGGTGCAGCGCCCCGCCACCGGCAGCGTCCGGATCGGTGGTGACGTGCTGACGGACGAGACCCTCGCCGACATCCGACGGCGGGTGCAACTGGTCTTCCAGGATCCCAACGACCAGCTGTTCATGCCCACCGTCCGCGAGGACGTGGCGTTCGGTCCCGCCAACCTCGGGCTCGACGGGAAGGAGCGGGAGGAGCGGGTGGCGGAGGCGCTGGTCGCCGCCGGGGTCGAGGAGCTGGCGGGGCGCGCTCCGCACCATCTGTCGGGTGGCGAGCGGCGCCGAGCGGCACTGGCGACGGTGCTCGCGATGCGCCCCGACGTGCTCGTGCTCGACGAGCCCACGTCGGGGCTCGACCCGGCGGGGCGCCGTGAGGTCCTCGAGGTCCTGCGGTCGCTCACGCAGACGCTGCTCGTGATCACCCACGATCTCCCGTTCGCGCTCGAGCTGTGCGAACGGGCGGTCATCGTCGACCGCGGGCGTGTGGTTGCGGACGGTCAGACCGCGGATCTCCTCGACGATGACGAGCTCCTGGCGGATCACCGGCTGGAGCTCCCGCTGGGCTTCGACCCCCGGGCGGTCAGTGCTCGTCGTGGCCGGTGACGTCAGTGCCATGCACGTGCGGGTCCCCGATCACGAGTGTTCCCTCGGCGGTGCGGAAGGTCGTGGCGCCGTAGGCGTGCTCGAGATGCTCCTCGGCCAGCACGTCCTCCGGGGGACCGCTCGCGACGACGTGGGTGGCCATCAGGAGCACGTGATCGGCCGCCGCCGCGGTGGTCACGTGGTGGGTCGTGAGGACGACCGTGCGCCCCGCTGCGACCTCCTCCTCGAGCGCACGGTCGATGCGTTCCTGGCTCGGGATGTCGAGCCCGGTGATGGGCTCGTCGAGGAGCAGCAGGTCAGCCTGCTGGGCCAGGCCCTGGGCCACGAACACCCGCTGTCGCTGGCCGCCGGACAGGTCCCGCAGCTGCCGGCCTGCCAGGTCGACGATCTCCATCCGTCGCATGGCGTCCGCCACGGCCTCGTGGTCTCGATCACGGAAGCGGCCGATCGTGCCGAGCGTCGAATAACGCCCCATCCGCACTACCTCGACCACGGTGAGAGGAACCGCCTCGTTGACGGTGTTGGTCTGCATGACGTGCGCGACGGTCCGCCGGCGACGCTCGGGCGGGGCGCCGAAGACCTCGATCTGACCCGAGGCCGGCTCCTGGAGACCGCTGATCGCGCGCAGCAGCGTGGTCTTCCCGGATCCGTTGGGGCCGATGATGGCGGTCGTCGCTCCGCGGGGGACGGTGAACGTTGCGTCGCGGACCGCGATGGTGGCCCCGTAGGTGAGCGTCAGGTCCGCGGCCGCCACCGCGACATCGATGGCCGTGTCCGCGTCCGCGGGACGCACGTCACCGTTCACCTGAACCCCTCCGTCCAGACGGAATCAGGTATCGTTGCGAGAACCGTTCTCATTACTCATCACTGTAGCCGGGTCTCGCCAACCACGGGAGAGGAACGACGTGACAGGTCGGGCGGCGAGCATGTTCGTCACCATCGCGGCGGCATTGCTCGCTGTCGCCTGCGCGGCTACGGGTGACGACGGGGCGGACGGCGCGTCGGAGCTGAAGGTCGTCGTCACGACCAACATCCTCGGCGACCTCGTGTCCGACGTGGTGGGCGACGCAGGCGAGGTCGAGGTGCTCATGCAGCCGGGACAGGACCCACACGGGTTCGCGCTGTCCGCCCAGCAAGCTGCGTCGCTGCGTGACGCCGACCTCGTGGTCGCCAACGGCCTCGGCCTCGAGGAGTCGATGGTCGATGCGTTGGAATCCGCCGAGGAGGATGGCGTCGTCGTGGTCCGGGTGGGGGAGTTGCTGGATCCGCTCCGCTTCGAAGGGGAGCACGACCACGGAGACGACGACGAGGAGCACGACGAGGAAGAAGACGATCACGAGGACGAGAGTTTCGACCCGCACGTCTGGCTCGATCCGATCCGGATGGCGGAGGCACCGATCGTCATCGCCGACCGGCTGGCCGAACTCGACGACGTACGCCCTGACGAGGAGTGGCAGAACCGGGCCAACGAGGTGGCGGGGCGCATCCTCGCGGCTCACGAGGACGTCGAGCAGACGCTGAAGGCCGTGCCCGGAGACTGTCGCAAGCTCGTGACCAACCACGACTCGCTCGGCTACTTCGCGGCTCGCTACGACTTCGAGGTCGTCGGCACCGTGATCCCCGGCAGCTCGACCCAGGCTCAACCCAGCGCTCAGGGGTTCGCCGAGCTGGCAGCGAAGATCCGCGAGGCCGGAGTGCCCGCCATCTTCACCGAGACGACACAGTCGCGCCGGCTCGCTGATGCGCTCGCGGACGAGCTCGGTCGGGAGATCCAGGTGGTGGATCTTCACACCGGTTCGCTCGGGACGGAGGATTCGGGGGCAGCGACTTACCCCGACCTGCTCCGGACCAACGCGCAGCGCATCGCCGACGCGCTGACGGGTTGTTGAGCATGGACCTCCTGGTCGAGCCCTTCACCGCCAACCCCTTCATGCAGCGTGCGCTGTTGGCGAGTCTCCTCACGGTCGTCACCACGTCGTTGGTGGGCACGTGGGTGGTGCTCCGCGGCATGGCCTTCATGGGCGATGCGATGGCGCACGGGGTGATCCCCGGCATCACGCTCGCGTTCCTGCTCGGGGTCGACCTCAACCTGGGAGCCGCCGTGTCCGCCGCCGTCATGATCGCCGGAATCAGCTGGGTCGGCAGGCGATCTCGTCTGCCGCAGGACACCAGCATCGGGCTGCTGTTCGTCGGGATGCTCGCGCTCGGGGTGGCCATCATCTCCCTGCGTGGCGCCTATGCCGGGGATCTGACCGCGATCCTGTTCGGCGACGCCATCGGTGTGTCGAGCGGGGACGTCTGGCTGACCGGCGTCGCCGCGCTGCTGACGCTCGTGCTCACGGTCGGGCTCTACCGTCCGTTCCTCGTGCTGTCGTTCAGCCGCGACAAAGCCGATGCGCTCGGGTTCCGGCCGGGCCTGACCCACCTGGCGATGCTGGCACTCATCGGGCTGGCGGTCGTGGTCTCGTTCCAGACGGTCGGGACGTTGCTCGTCTTCGCGTTCCTCGTGGCTCCGCCGGCCGCGGCATCGCTCGTGGCTCGCCACGTGCCGGTCATGATCGCCGTCGCGATCGGTCTCGGCGCGATCGCCGCCTACGTCGGGCTGCTCGTGAGCTTCCACGTCGGAACGCCCGCTTCCGCGACGATCGCGATCGCGACCGTGGTCGAGTTCCTCGTCATCATGATCGCCACCACCATGGTCGGTTCCCGCAGTTCCCAGAGCGTCCGCGCCTCAACCCACTGATCGTCACGTGCAGTCGGGGCAGGTGCCGACGAGTTCGAGCCGGTGCGTGCCGACCTCGTAGCCGTGGTCGTCGCCGGCACGCGACGCCGCCTTCGCGAGCGAGGCCTCCACCGACTCCGACAGGGTGACGTCGTCGATGCGGCCGCAGCTCGAGCACACGAAGTGGTGGTGGTGCTCCGTCAGCCCTTCGTCGAGCTCGTAGCGGGCCACGTCGTCGACCGAGCTGATGCGACGCACCGCCCCGCACTGCTCGAGCACCGCGAGGTTGCGGTACAGCGACGACTGGGCTTGCGACGCCCCGGCAGCGAGCAGCTCGGGGATCGTGACGGGGCGGCCCTGCCCCGCCAGCAGCTCGACGAGCTCTTGGCGCCCACGGGTGTACCGCTGCCGGGTTCCCCGGAGCAGGTCACGGACTGTCGCGTGGATCTCGTCGTGCATGGCTGCCAGAATGGTAGGCCTTCCGAGAACGCCTGAGAACCGGGGCGAAGCAGCCTCGCCTCGCCTTCGCCCGGTGGATGCCGGTCTGGGGTGTCCGACCGCTGCCCGTACGCTGCCTCCCTCCGCAGCTCGAGCCGGGTCATCGTCGCCCGCCCACGACAGGAGCGGCTGTGCCAGACGCCCCCCGTGCCGGTGACACGGCACCGTCGCTCTCCGGCCCGACGCTCTCGGGCGCCGGTTTCGAGCTGAGCGATCACCGGGAACGCCCCGTCATCGTGTCGTTCCTACGCCACGCCGGCTGACTGATCTGCCGCAACCACCTCGTGAAGGTGGTGTCGAGACGGGACCGCATCGACGCGGCCGGGGGGCTCGTGGTCTTCGTCGTCCACGACGAGCCCGATCTCGTGCGCGAGGTGATGCTCGATGGGGTCGAGGAGGTTCCCTTCCCGGTGGTAGTCGACCTCGAGCGCTCGGCCTACGAGCGCTGGGGTCTGCAACGCGTCCCCTGGTGGCGGATCTGGCTCGATCCCAAGACCTGGAAGCAGTACGTCCAGCTCCTCGCCGGCGGAGAGCGGGTCCGCGGGGCGGGGGAGGACACCCAGCAGCTTGGTGGAGACTTCGTCGTTGCTCCCGGCGGCGAGCTCGTCTACTCGCGGCCCCAGCGCCGTGACGACCGCCCACCGGCCGGTCTGCTCGTCGAGCAGCTCGAGTCCGCGGCCGGCTGAGGGCACGGCGAGGACTACTGGCCGCCACGTGATCGTCGCTCGAGGCCTCGTCGTCTTCCTGCGGCCCCGTCCGCCCGTCCCTGGTCTGACACGCAAGGAGGGGTTATGGTGAGCGCCAGCGACAGGGGAGGCCGCCGTGCGCGACCGTTCCGGGGATCTGCTCGACCCGTTGCTCGACCACCGGCCTCGTCGGTGGTGGCGCGATCCCGCGGGTATCTCGCTGTGCAGCATCATCGGCATCGGTGAGCCGATGCACGTGCACCTCTTCGGCTCGCACCTCTGGAGCGACGTCGGCCCGATCGCGGGGGTGCTGGCCCTCTTCGCCGCCGCCACCATCTGGCTCTTCCGTCGCTACGGCGGACAGGACCGGCCCGAGATCGCGCCAGACAGTGACCGCATCTGGGCAGAGCTCGAGGCTTGCGGCTGCGATCCGTCGTGCGATCCGTCGGAGGACGATCCGCACGTGGTCGAGCCGCGCGAGCGGGAACCGATCAGGGCCTGATCAGACCGGTTGCCGCCCGGCCCTGGCAGCCAGGGCCAGCGCCACGATCGCCGGCACGAGGAACACGACGCCGAGTGCTGCGGCGATCTGGGGGTCCGTCTGGACGAAGGGGACGAGCAGCAGCGGCAGCGTCGGCCGGCCACCCCCGACCGCCAGACTGGTGCCGTACTGGCTCAGCGACACGATGAAGCCGAGCAGCGTCGCCGTCGCCACGTAGCTGCGCAGCGTCGGGATGCTCACGTGCCAGAGTCGCTGCCACGGTCCCGCTCCGAGCGCGGCGGCCGCTTCTTCGAGATCGGTCAGCTCGGCCCGGAAACCCGGCGCAAGGATCAGGACGACGTAGGGGAAGACGTAGACCAGGTGTGCCAGGACCAGGCCGACGACCGTGTCGGCCAGCCCGAGCCGGAGGAACCACGCCGCGAGGCCGGTCCCGGTGGCGAACTCGGGCACGAGCAGGGGGAGCGCGACGAAGGTCGCGACCACCGCGTAGCCCCGTGCCCCCCGGCGGGCGGCACCGCGCGCCACAGGCCAGCCCAGCACCAGCGCCAGGACCGTGGTGAGCACCCCCACCACCACGGACAGCCCCAGCGCGCGCAGGGTGCCGGCGTTGCCAGAAGCGACGTAGGCGACCGCCCGGGTGCCCCACTCTTGCGGCAGGACGGCCGGGGCCCGCCAGACGTCCGCCAGCGCCCGGACGGGAAGCACGGCCAGCGGTGCGACGAGCAGGGTCGCTGCCACGAGTGCGGGCCACCGACGGGCCTCATCTGGTCGCACGGCGCACCTCCCGTCCCGCTAGGAGCGCCAGCAGCAGTGACACTCCCGCCGCGACCAGCAGGATCGCCGCCGCTCTGGCCTGGCCGCCCAGGAGGCTCCGCTGCGTCTCCTGGAGTGCCAACACCGCGAGCGTGGGGGGGTAGGTGGGCCCGATGACGAGTGGCACCTCGAACGAGCCGAAGGTGAAGGCAGCCGCGATCAACGAGCCGACCGTCAGCGGGACCCGGATCGCCGGCCACACGACGTGGCGGAGCCGCGCCCAGCGATCGGCGCCGTGCACCGCGGCAGCCTCCTGGCGGTCCACCACGTCTGCATCCCACGCGGTGAGGACGAGGAGGAGCAGGAAGGGAGTCTCCTTGTAGACGTACACCGCGACGATGCCGAGGCCCCACGGGTCCCGGACGATCTCGAACGGCAGGGTGCCGAGCAGCCGGTCCGCCAACCCCCCCGGGCCCAACCAGAGCACCGCCACGACGGCGACGACGAGGTGGGGGACCAGCACCGGGAGACCTGCCAGGGCCCGCGCGGCCGTCCCTGATCGCAGCAGGGCCCCGGCGAGCGCCACCGCGAGCGCGGCGGACACGGCGGTGGCCGCTACCGTGACCGCGCTCGTGAAGAGCAGAGCGTCACGGAACGCCCGGTCTGTGAGGACCGCGCGCCACGCGTCGAGGCTCACGTCGCCGAGCAGTCCGGCTGCGGCTGGCTGGAGGCTCGTGCGGAGCGCCCCGACCACCGCCCCGCCGAACAGCACCCCGACCACGAGCACGGCGGGCACGAGCGGGAGCAGGCGGCGCAGGCTCACGTGGTGGCCCGGTGAGCGGAAGGATGGGCATGCTCGACCGCGTCGCACGCCGGACGTTCGTGCCGTGGTTCGACCGGATGGCCGCCCCGCTGGCCGCCCGGGGCGTCGACCCGAACCTCCTCACGGCCGTCGGTTTCGTGATCGGGATCGGGGCGTGCGTGGCCGCTGGATCCGCGGCCTGGTGGGTCGCCCTCGCGCTGTGGTTCGCCAACCGGCTGATCGACGGCATCGACGGGCCCCTGGCGCGGCGCGTGGGGTCCAGCCCCAGGGGTGGGTTCCTCGACATCATGGCCGACTTCGCGATCTACGGGGGCTTCGTCCTGGGGGTGGCGGTCGGCCAGCCCGACGCTCGTCTCGCGTGTGCCGCCCTCCTGGCCGGCTACTACGTGAGTGGGAGTGCCTTCCTCGCGCTGTCGTCCCTGGAGAACCTGCAGGGCGACACCGGGGAGTCCGAGCCGGGCGTGGACGACGAGCGGTCCTTGCGGTTCGTTGGTGGTCTGGCCGAGGGGACCGAGACGATCGTCGTGCACGCGCTGTTCTGCATCTTCCCGTCTGCGATCGCCCCGATCGCGTGGGCGTTCGCTGCGGCGGTGGCGCTGACCGCGATCCAGCGCGTCCGTGCGGGGATGCGACTGCTGCCGGGCTGAGCTCACCGTTGCAGCCAGCGCAGCACGGTGAGCAATGGCTTGGCGATCGCTCGGACGCGGGGGCTGAACCACTTCTCGCGCATGTACTCGTTGGCGGCATGCTGCAGCCCGAGCGTGTAGGTCGGGTAGGCGTGGACCGCCTGGGAGAGATCGTCCAGTTGCCCGCCGTTGTGCATCCAGGCCGCCACCTCGGCGGTGGCCTCGCCACCTCGGGGCGAGACCACGGTCGCGCCGACGATCCGGCCCCGGCCGTCGGCGACGAGCTTGGTGAACCCCGGGGTCCGACCGGCGACGATGGCGCGGTCGAGCTGGTCGTGGTCGTAGCGGGTCACGATCACGTCGTCCCCGTGTCGGTCGCGGGCCTCCGACTCGGTCAGTCCGATGCGGCCGACCTCGGGGTCGGTGAAGGTCACCCACGGTGTCCGCTCGTAGTCGGGGCGGCGACGGAGGTGGAACAGGGAGTTCATGACCACGAGGCCGCCCTCGTGGGCCGCGACGTGGGTGAACCGCGGGCTGTCGATGACGTCGCCGGCGGCGTACACGCGCGTCCCGGTGGTCGCGAGGTGCTCGTCGACGACGACGTGCCCGCTCCCGTCGGTCTCGACCCCGACGCGTTCGAGTCCCAGCGCGTCGGTGACCGGTGTTCGCCCGACCGCAACGAGCAACCGGTCGAAGGGCACAGAGCCGGGTCCTTCCGGACCTTCGAAGACGAGGGTGCGACTGCTGCCCCGCGTCTGTACGCCGGTCGCGGTCGCCCCGAGATGGACGGTGATGCCTTCCGCTTCGAGCCGCGCCTTCACGACCCTGGCGGCGTCGGGCTCCTCCCGGTGGAGGAGCTGCGGCCGCAGCTCGATCAAGGTGACACGGCTGCCGAGGCGAGCGAACGCCTGTGCCAGCTCGCACCCGACTGCCCCGCCGCCGACCACGACGAGTCGATCGGGCAGGGCGTCGAGCCCCCAGACGGAGTCGCTCGTGAATACGTCGACCGTCTCGAGCCCGTCGATCGGAGGGAGCGTGGGTCGAGACCCCGTGGCGATGAGGGCGGCGCGGTAGCCGATCCGTTCTTCCCCGACGTCGATCCTGCCGGGCTCGACGAAGCGCCCCTCGGCGTGTCGGAACTCGACCCCCGCCCGGCGCAGTCGCTCGGGAGAGTCGTGCTCGGCGATGACGTGCTGTGCGTCGTGCACGTGGCGCAGCACCTCGGCGAGGTCGACCTCGGGCTCGACGGGCGACAGGCCGAGCTCGTCCGCATGACGCATGCCGTGCGCGAGCTCCGCCGCGGCGATGAGTGCCTTGCTGGGGACGCAGCCGGTCCACAGGCAATCCCCGCCCGTGCGGTCCCGCTCGGCCAGCAGCACGCGAGCACCCACGCCGGCTGCGCCGAACGCCGCGATCAGCCCTGCCGTGCCACCGCCGATGATCGCGAGGTCGACGCGTCTCATCGGGCTGCCTGAGCGACCGCCCCGGAGGAGCCCGGCGAGGTGGTGCTGTCCGGCAGCCGCCACAGGTGCTCGGGCGGCAGTCGGATCCCCACGTCCGCACCCTCTCGCGGCGCCCTGCCGGTCTCGAGCTCGGCTTCGATCTGCAGGTCACCGATCACGATCATGACGCGCTCGCGGGTGCCGAGGTACCGGCGCTCGGTGACGATGCCCCGCAGGTCGGACGCGGGATCGATCCGCACGTGCTGCGGACGGATCACGAAGGTCGTGCGCCCGTCAGGGGCCGTGACCGCCACGGTGACGTCGCCGAGCTTCAGCGCCCCGTCCCGCACGGTCACAGTGAGTTCGTTGGTGACGCCGAGGAAGCGGGCGACCGCGAGGTTGGCGGGGCGCTCGAACAGCTCCTCCGGTGGGCCTTCCTGTGCCACCGTTCCGTCGAGCAGGACCGCGGTCCGGTCGCCGAGCTCTGCGGCTTCGGACTGGTCGTGGGTCACGTACAGGGCGGTGGTTCCGCGTGCATCGAGGAGCCGGAGGATGAGCTCTCGCAGCGAGCGGCGGAGGTCGGGGTCGACGCTCGCCAGCGGTTCGTCGAGCAGCAGCAGGTCCGGCTGGCCGACCAGTGCCCGCGCGAGCGCGACGCGTTGTGCCTCGCCGCCCGACAGTCCACGGGTCGCGCGGTCGCCGAAACCCGACAGCCCGACCTCCTCGAGCAGTGAAGCCGCACGTCGGTGTCGCTCGTCACGCGCGACCCCCGTCATCCGGAGTGGGAACGCGACGTTGTCGAGCACCGGGAGATGGGGGAGCAGCCGTGGTCGTTGGAAGACGTAGGCGATGTGCCGTTCGTGTGCAGGAACGCCCTGTAGGTCTCGGCCGCCGAGTTGGATCGAGCCGTACTCGATCGCGTTGAGCCCCGCGATCGCCCGCAGCAGCGTCGTCTTCCCGACCCCGGACGGACCCGTGAGCGTCATCGTCGCACCCGCGGGTACGTGGAGGTCGATCTCCTGCAGCACGGGCTCCCCGCCGCGTCGGACCGCGACGGCGGTACAGGTCAGTTCCTTTGCAACGCCTACCGGAGCACCTCCTCCTGCCACCGTTCCTCCAATTCGACCACCTGCGTCGGGGGGAGTTCGCTCAGGAGCTTGCCGTAGTCCACGAGGTGGTAGGGGCTGTCGCCCGCAGTTTCCGAGAAGAGCTCACGTTGTTCCGGATCGAGACGCCCGAGGTCCAGGACCGTCGGGATCCCGAGACCATCCGGATCCGCCTTGAGGGCCTGGAGCTCGGGATCGAGGAGCAGGTTGGCGACCACCAGTGCGCCTTCGCGATTGGCCGCGTTCGCGGGGATGGTCACGTAGCTGACGTTCTGCAGCGCCCCGCTCTCGAAGGTGTAGGGGCGAGCGGTCTCGGGGAACGTCCCCTGGCGAACGCCCGATGCGACGAAGCTCGGGTCGTAGCTCATGGCGAGGTCGACCTGTCCGTTGCCGAAGAGCTGGTTCAGCTCGGCCTCGTTCGTCGGGAACGAGCGTCCCTCACGCCACTGGTCCGGCTTCATCTGCAGGAGGAGCTCGAACGCCGCGTCCTCACCGAGCGCCTGGACCACCTGGCGCACGAAGGCCCCTCCGGTGAAGTCGGGCGGGGCGGGGTAGGTGATGCGCCCGGGGTTCTCCGCTGCGTACGTCGCCAGCTCTTCGTAGGTGCGTGGCGGGTCGGGGGTGCGCGCCTCGTCGTAGGCGAACACGAAGACGGCACGGCTCCACGGCGACTCCTGTCCCTCGACAGGGACACCGAAGTCCTGGGCGACGGTCGGATCCTCCCAGTCGACGAGCTCCGCGTTGGGGAGCGCGCTCGCCCAGTCTTCGAGCCAGAGGCCGGCCTCCTTGCCTTCGGCGAAGTTCTCGCCGTTGATCCAGATGAGGTCGACGCCCCCGCCGCCTTCCGTCTCGCCGGCGCGGAACTCCGCGGCGACACGCTGGACCACCGAGGCCGTGTCGTCGACGGGAACCCGCTCGATCGTGACGCCGAGCTCCTCGGCACGCGGGGCGACCTCCTCGTCGACGTAGCGGTTGATGCGCTCGTCTCCCCCGAACATCCACCACCGGACGGTCTGCCCCTGCGCTGCGGCAGACACCTCGTCCCACGCCGCAGCGTGCGGGCGGACAGCATGGTCGGGGGACCTGCCGGGCTCGGGGTGGCCACGCTCGGCTTCCTCGCCGCAGCCGGCGGCAGCCAGCAGGGCCAGCGCCAGCACCAGCAGGGGGAACGGTCGTCTCAAGAGGTCGTCTCCTCACGTGGGTGGGAACGGGTTGACGCTGAGCTGTCTTCCGACGGGGATGTCTCGTCGGGTGCGGGCGCTCCCTTCCCCCGGCGCCGCAGCATCCGGTTCACGAGCGGGGCACCGACGGCGAGTACCACGATGAGGGCCACCGCACCGAGGAATGCAGGCGAGGTGGGATCATCGAGGTTGCCGCCGAGTGCCGCGTAGGCGAACGCTCCGGGGATGATGCCGACGGCGGTGGCGATCACGTACTGGCGCCGCCGGATCGCCGTGACCCCGGCGGCGTAGTTGAGGATGTTGAACGGGACGACGGGGATCAGCCGGAGGTAGAGGATGGCCGTGAATCCGCGACGTTCGATCCAGTCGTCGAACCTCCCCACGCGCTCGCCGGCGATCTCCTCGACCTGCTCACGACCCAGCCACCGGCTGATCTCGAAGGCCGCCGCAGCCCCGATACTGGCACCTACGACGGCGAGTGCGGTGCCGGCGAGGGTGCCGAAGAGGACGCCCGCCGCGGCGGTCAGCACGGCTCCTGGGACCACGAGCACGGTGGCGATCACGTACAGGGCGACGAACAGCACCGGTGCTGCGGCGCCGCTGCCCTCGATCAACCGTTCGATGTCCTCACGGTTGGGCCCGCCGCCGAAGAAGAAGATCGCGAACAGGGCCAGGATCACCGCGGCGAAGAGCGACAGGCGGACCTTCGGCGACGACAACAGGGTCACGACACGGCCCCGGGTTCCGCGCTCCGCCACCGTGGCTCCTGTCCGGATGCTGTGTCGTCGGTCCCGGTCTGAGGCGACAGTAACGGGCGGGGGGAGCGGCTCGTGGATAGCTGCTGCATCTATATGAGGAGAACACCTAACTCACCTCTGGCAGTCGCGTTATGGTCGAGATGGCGGATGCCCACCGATCCTGGTGGCTGCGGCCGCGCGACCGATCGTGGAGGGGAAACCATGACGAGCGTCACAGATCGAGGTACGGCCGGACGGAGTGGGATGCGGGCGTTCTCGGTGGGGCTGTGGATCGCCCTCGCTGCGGGGGTGATCCAGTTCACCGCGATCGGCGCGGACTTCTACCAGGTCGGTGAGACGGTCCGGGACGCATGGTTCGGGATCCCGCACACGACCCAGCTGCTCCTCGTCTCCGCGTTGGTGACGTTCACGCTGGCGGGCTTCGCGGCCGGTGGCCGCAGTCCGGTCAGCGGCCGCACCGCTGGGATCATCATCGCGGCTGTCGCCCTCGTGGCGACCGCTCAGCTCGCCTACCGGATGGCGGTCCCGCCGTTCCGGGGCTGCCTGACCTTCAACTGTGGCTTCACGCCCAACGCGGACAACGTCACGCTGTTGTCGGGGATCTGGATCGCCTTGATCGGCAACGTCGGGGCGCTGATCGGCGGGGTGCTCCACGCCGCGTCGAGCGCGGCGAAGGAGACCCGCGCCAACTTCTGGGTGAGCCGGAGCCAGACGGGCATGACCCCATGGCTCGGCATCGCCGGTCTGAGCATGGCGATCATGGTGGTCGTGGGTTACCTCGTGATGCCGTTCTACACCGTCCAGGGTGGGCCGAACCAGAGCTGGACCGGCTGGATGGCGATCCCTCACACCGCGGGTCTGGTGGCGCTGATGGCGCTGATCATCATCGGCCTGGTCGTTGCCGCCGCGCGGTCGCGGTCCCCGATGAGCCCCTCCGCGCTCGGTGCCACGATCGCCATCCTGGCGCTCGTCGCGACGGTGCGGACGGGCTACCGGATCGCCGTGTCCCCCTTCTACAGCGGTCCCGCCGAGGGGGTGTTCGAGGCAGGGGCACAGATCGAGCTGGCTGCCTGGCTCGCCCTCGCGTTCGGGATCGTCGCCGTGATCGCGGGGATCGCTCACGCGGTGACGAACCAGGACGCGCCCGAGCCCGCTCACGAGCCCACTCCGTCCCCCGCCTGAACCGACCGCGGGCACGGAGCCACGGAACGGCGCCCTCATCGGGCGCCGTTCTGCTGGTGCGCTGATCGGTGGTCGTCCGGGTGGCCCTGGCGGGCTAGATGTGCGTGTCTTATAGTGGCTGGCAGCCGCACTCGGGAGGGGAGTGACCGTGATTCTGGCTGCCATCGGTCCCGTCGCCGCGACCTTCTGGTGGATCGGCCTGGCCATCCTCGTGCTGGTGGTCATCCCGGCGGTCGCGCTCATCGCCCTCCGTCTCGTGCAGGTCGTCGCCGAGATCCGCCGTCATGCGGAGGACATCCGCACCCACGGTGCCGGTCTGGCCGGTGAGCTGGAGGCGGTCGGGGCGCTACACGAGACCGGCGAGCTGGCCTCCACGCTCAAGGGCGGACTCGCCCGCTACGCCCAGGCAGTGGGGCGCATCGCCGGAGGTCGCGTCTGATGATGAACGCGCTGTACGTGACGACGCTGGTGGCGGTCGGACTCCTGATCCTCGCGGTCGCCGTCACCCTGCTGGTCGTGACCTACCTCCTGTGGCGCACGCGATCCACGCTCGCCGACGTGGGCGATGCCATCGCCACCATCGCCGACCGCACCCAGCCGCTGGGGCCAGCGTTGACTGCGGTCAACGAGGACCTGCTGGCGGTGCGCAACGCCCTGGTGGATGCCCTCCCAGTGCCGCCCGATGCGCCCGACGCGACCGCGCAGCGCACCGAGATGTCCGGGAGTGAGTCGTGAACGAGACATCATGGATCGTCGGGTTCGTCGTCGGCGGCGTGGTGGTCGTGATCGTCGTCGCGGTCGTGCTGACCATCATCAAGCTCGCAACCGACATCCGTGACGTGGCGCGCGACATCGTGGGCGATCTCGAACGGGCACAGGCCGGGACGGCCCCGCTGTGGGAGGTACGAACGACGAACCAGGTCGCCGGCGACATCAACCTCGCCGCGCGGCGTGCCCGCGAACTGCTCGAACGGTGACAGGAAACCCCGTGCTGCTCGCGACCGAGGTGTCATCCGAGCTCGCCGGCTGGTGGTGGGCCGCGGTGATCGCCGGGCTCGTCGTCGCCGTGGTGCTCGTGGTCCTGCTCGAGAGCCTGCTGCGGCGGGTCCTCGAGATCGAGCGGGGCGCCGAACAGGTCTGGCACGCGGGCAAGCTCGTGGCGAGGAACACGGCCACGGTCTGGATGATCGGCGAAGCCGCGGACACCGTGGACGAGGTCGCGGCCGAAGCGACTCGGCACGCACAGCTCTTCCAGTCCAAGGAGGGCTGACGTGCTGGAGCTTCTGATCACCCTGACGATCGTCGAGATCGTGGTCGCGCTCGGCGTGCTGGTCTTCTACCTGATCCGCATCGTCGCGAGTCTCCGTCGCACGTCCCAGACCCTCGCCAAGGTCGGCTTCGGGGTGCGGGCCATCGAGAAGCAGGTCGGGGCCGTCGGACCCGCGGTCGAACGGATCAACACGACCCTGACCGCGGTGGCTGAGGCCGCACCCACGCTGGTCGACAACGCCGAGCGCCTGGCCGACAGGAGCGGACGATGACCACCACCGACGACACGCGCACGAGCCCCGCGGAGCAGTTGCTCGAGGTGCTCGGTCCGGTGGATCGCTTCAACCACGACCGCGAGGACCTCGGCGACTTCGGCATGCCTTCGCGCGCCTACATGGAGGACATGCTCGCCCCGGTCGCAGCCGCTGGCCCCGAGAGCCGGCTCGGACCGCTCGAGAAGGTCCACGCGTTCTGGTTCGCAGGCATGTCCTGCGACGGCTGCACCATCGCGGCCACCGGCGCGACCACCCCCTCGGTCGAGAGCCTGCTGCTGGGCTCTCACCCCGGCCTGCCGCGGGTCGTGCTCCACCACCCGGTCGTCAACATCGAGGCCGGCCCCAACTACATGAGGCCCCACGAGCTCGCCGTCAAGGGCGAGCTCGACGCCCCCTACGTCATCATCCTCGAGGGCTCGATCAGCGACGAGCTCGTGGCCCACGAGCAGGGCGGCTACTGGTCGGGCCAGGGCGAGGAGCCGTGGGGCCCCGACGGGGCGCACCGGACCGTCACCACCGACGAGTGGATCGCCCGCCTGGCTCCGGGGGCGGCGGCGTCGATCGCCATCGGTACGTGCGCGACCTGGGGTGGCATCCCGTCTGCCGAGGGGAACCCCACCGGGGCGATGAGCCTCATGGACTTCCTCGGCAAGGACTACCGCAGCGCCTTCGGGCTCCCGGTCGTCAACATCCCCGGCTGCGCGCCCGTGGGGGACAACTTCACCGAGACCGTCGCCGGCATCCTCTACTTCCTCCAGGGCTTCGGCCCGCTGCCCGAGTTCGACGAGCTCGGGCGCCCCGCCTGGCTGTTCGGCGAGACCGTCCACCGCCACTGCGTGCGGGGCGCGTACTACGAGGAAGGCAGCTTCGCCGAGGAGTTCGGCGACCCCGACTGCCTCGTCGAGATCGGCTGCTGGGGGCCGGTGGTGAACTGCAACATCACCTCACGTGGCGCGATCCGCCACGTCGGCGGTTGCATGAACTCCGGGGGTGCGTGCATCGGCTGCACCATGCCGGGGTTCCCCGACAAGTTCACGCCGTTCTACAAGACGCCGCCCGGCTCGAACGTCTCGACCACGGCGTCGAGGACCCTCGGGCGGCTGATCAAACCGCTCCGTGAATTCACCAACGCCGGGCTGAACCGGGAGGTCCGATGGGACCTGCACGACGACGTGCCGAGCGGCTGGGCCAAGGAGAAGGGCGAGCCCGGACCGGTCAGCGACCTCGGCCACAAGCTCTACCACTACCTGCGCCGCCGCGGCGACACCGGCAAGAACGGCGGCGACGAGTGGGGCAAGACGCCCCAGTGGACCGAGAAGAAGGAGCCGGGCTACCGCCCCGGCCGTGACGGGGAGCGCAGACCCGCCAGCCAGACCCGAGCAGAGGACTGAGCCGTGTGCTTCAAGAACCTCCCCGTCGAGTTCGACGAGGCGGGCAACGCCACGCTGAAGGGCGGCATCGCCAACCCGTACGCCGTCGACGTCAGCAAGCCCGACGTCGGGATGACCGACGAGGAGCGTGAGGCCCGGATCCAGGAGCTCATGGCTCGGCAAGGTCACATCAAGGACCTCAACATGGACCCGGTCACCCGGGTCGCGGGCGCACTCGCGGTCAACGTGACCGCTGACCTCGATGAGGGGCGCTACCTCGATGCCCGCTCGCAGGCGACGCTGTTCCGCGGTTACGAGGTGATCCTCATGGGTCGCGACCCGCGCGATGCGATCTTCGTCTCCTCCCGGGCCTGTGGCGTCTGCGGTGGGGTGCACGCCCACTGTTCGGGCTACGCGATCGAGATGGCGATGGGCCTCCAGCCTCCGCCCCTCGGGACGGTCGTGCGCAACATCCAGGAAGCCTGCGAGATGGGCTACGACAACCCCCTCC
>JAWVZB010000019.1:0-33862 GCA_033722375.1 Nitriliruptorales bacterium
CAGCGGCTGCTGCGCGACGCCCGCGTCACCACCCTCTACGAGGGGACGAGCCAGATCCAGCACTTGATCATCGGTCGGCACCTCACGGGTATCAACGCGTTCACGTGACAGCCGCGGTGCCTCCCGCGCCGTGCGTGCTCGCCGCTGCGCGGCTCCGCGCCTCCGGCGACATCATCGGTCGGCACCTCACGGGTATCAACGCCTTCACCTAGTCGTCGTTCCAGACGTCGGTGACCTGGACGCGTTGCACGATCAGTCGGGTGTCGGCATCGAGCTCCTCGCCGGTCTCTTCCAGCGCCCCGCCCAGCATCGCTTCGTTCGCGCGGCGCCACCCGGCCGCATCGTCCCCGTAGCCCTCGCCGGCCACGAGCCGCGGATCGGGATCGCCCCAGGTGGTCTCGAACACGTCGGTGACGCGGACGTTGCACCGTGGATCCTCGTCGGCGTCGATGACGGTCAGCTCCTGCCCCCCCGACGTGCGCAGCTCGTCCAGCTCGTCCTCGTCCAGGACCGCGACGGGCTCGTAGAGCACGTCCAGCGCCCCCGACAGCAGGCGCGCGAGCAGGAGCTCCCCGAACCCGTGGTCACCGTCCCACCCCAGCTGAACGATCTGCTCGTGGAACTCCGGTTGCTGCGTCACGGCGTCCTCCGTTCGACCGCAACCTACTGCGATAGCGTTCCGCCACACTCGTCACTCCACCGTCCGTCCTGGAGGCCCAGTGCCCGGTTACGACCTCCACACCCACACGATCATGAGCGACGGCACCACGACGCCGGAGGAGAACGTCGAGCTGGCCCTCGAGCTCGGTCTCGAAGGGCTCGGCGTCACCGACCACGACACCACCGAGCCGTTCGAGCGGGCGTTCGCTGCTGCCGAGGGAACCGATCTCGAGATCGTTCCCGGCACCGAGTTCAGCGCGGAGCTCGACGGGGCGTCGGTCCACGTGCTCGGCTACTGGATCGATCCCGACGACGAGCCGCTCCAGCGGGAGATGGACCGTCTGCGCAACGAGCGCTTCCGCCGTGCCGAGGAGATCGTGGCGAAGTTCAACGAGCTCGGCATCGGAGTCGGCTTCGACCGGGTCCAGGAGCTGGCGGGGGACGCCCCGATCGGGCGGCCCCACATCGCGAAGGCGGTCGTCGAGACCGGGGCTGCGGAGGACCTTCAGGAGGTGTTCGACAACTGGCTCGCGGACGGCGGGCCGGCGTACGTCCCGAAGTACGCCGTCGATCCCGTCACCGCTGTGGAGCTGCTCACCGGTGCCGGCGGGGTCGCGGTGCTCGCCCATCCGGGCCTCTACGGCGAGGGAGATCGCGGCATCACGAAGGAGACGATCGAGGCGATGGTGGCGGTCGGGCTCGCCGGGATCGAGGCCGACCATCCCGATCACGACGAGCAGGACCGGACCTTCTACAACGGCATCGCCACGAGCCTCGACCTGGTCGTCACGGCCGGGAGTGACTTCCACGGGGACCGCAAGGACAACCGGCTCGGTGAGGCCACGGTGCCACGTGAACGGGTCGAAGCGCTCCGTGAACGCCGGTCCGGCTCAGGAAGTGACTAGCCTGTAGGCAGCGGACACCGCGCACGGGGGCGCGAGCCTTCCCCCGGCGCCCCCCGGAGTCCGCCAGGAGGAGAGCGTGGCAGACCAGCAGAAGGCCCAGAAGATCGTCCCTGTGCCGACACTGCACTTCTCGGAAGGTGCTCTCGCCGGTCGGGTCGTGCGACTCGATCGTGATGAGGCGACCCTCGGCCGCCGAGAGGACAACGCCTACGTGATCCCTGATCCGCGGGTCTCGCGCGTACACGCCGAGATCCGCAAGGAAGCCGGCGCCGTCATCGTCACGGACCTCGGCTCCAGTGGCGGCACGAAGGTCAACGGCGAGGACATCACCGGCCCCCACGTCATCAACCACGGCGACAAGGTCAGTTTCGGTCCCGTGACCGCCACGTTCGAGGATCCCGCTCAGGCTGCTCAGGGCGAGGAAGAGACCGTGGTCTTCGAGGTCCCGAAGGTCGACACCGGCCCCCATCTCTCGCCCCGTCAGCAGCAGGTGCTGGAACTGATGGCCGAGGGCATGACCAACGCCGAGATCGGCGAGCAGCTCGGCGTCACCGAGCGGACCGTCAAGGCCTACGCCCAGGAGCTCTACGACAAGCTGGGCGTGCGCAACCGTGCCGGCGCCGTCGCGGAAGCCGCCAAGCTGGGCCTCCTCTGACCGCTCGATGACCGGCGACGGAGCCCTCGACGACCTCCTGTCGGCGTCGTTCGGGTTCCCCGACGACGCGGTGATCCTCGGGCGACCGCTGCTGCCGAGCCTCGACTCGACCCTCAACGACCACTACGTCCAGGCGCCGTTGGCGATGCTGAACCGGCACGGGTTGGTCGCCGGGGCGACGGGTACCGGCAAGACCAAGTCGTTGCAGGTCTTCGCGGAGCAACTCTCCCGTGCCGGCGTCCCCGTCTTCCTCGCCGACCTCAAAGGTGACCTGACGGGCCTCGCCGTCGAGTCACCCGGGCACAGCAAGATCGACGAGAGGATGGGGGGCATGGAGCTGCCCTGGCAGCCCGAGTCCTTCCCGGTCGAGCTGCTCTCGCTCACCGGAGACAACGGCACCCCCCTCCGCGCCCCGCTCAGCTCGTTCGGGCCGCTGCTGCTCGCGAAGGTGATGGATGCGACCGCCGTGCAGGAGTCGGTCCTCCAGGTCATCTTCCGCTACGCGGACGAGGCCGGGCTCGCGTTGCTCGACCTCGAGGACCTGGTTGCCATGCTGCGCCATCTCACCTCGGAGGCCGGCGAGGCGGTTCAGGACGAGTACGGAGGCATGTCGACCCAGACCCTCAACGTGCTGCTTCGCAAGGCGATGCAGCTCGAATCCGAAGGGGCGGAGACCTTCTTCGGGGAACCCGAGTTCGAGATCGGCGATCTGCTGCGGACCCAGGACGGTCGGGGCGTGGTGACGGTCATGAACCTCACCGACGTGCAGACCAAGCCGCGGATCTTCTCCACCTTCATGATGTGGCTCCTGGCGGAGCTCTACGAGACGTTGGACGAGGTCGGTGACCGCGATCAGCCCCGCCTGGTCTTCTTCTTCGACGAGGCACACCTGCTGTTCGACGGGGCGTCGAAGGCGCTGCTCGAGGCCGTGCAGCTCACCGTCCGGATGATCCGCTCGAAGGGGGTGGGGGTGTTCTTCGTCACACAGCGCCCCGACGACGTGCCCGCCGACGTGCTCTCACAGCTCGCCAACCGGGTTCAGCACGCCCTCCGTGCCCACACGCCGCAGGACCAGAAGGCGTTGACGCTCACGGCCAGGACGTTCCCCACCTCCGACCACTACGACATCGAAGAGACGCTGACGTCCCTCGGGACGGGCGAGGCGCTCGTGACCGTCCTCGACCCCGACGGAGCCCCGTCGCCGTCGGCGCCGACGCGGATGGTCGCCCCGGTGTCCCTGATGGACCCTGTCGGACCCGAGGTGGTGCGACGGCTCGTCGCCGCGAGCGACCTGCACGCGAAGTACGCCACGGAGCTCGACCGCGAGTCCGCTGCCGAGCTCCTCGCCGAACGGGCTGAGCGGCGTGCGGCGGCCGCCGCCGAGGCCGAGCGTGCCGAGGCAGAGGAAGCGGCGGTGTCGCGCCGGCGCGAGGAGGCCGAGTCACGCACCCGCGGCGGGTACCGTCGCGACTCCGCGATAGATCGTGCGGTCAAGAACGCGGCGAGCGCGGTCGGGCGCGAGGTCGGCCGCCAGTTGATCCGCGGCCTGCTCGGAACGCTCAAGCGCTGACCGTAGGCAAGCAACGACGAGGACATCGTGACGGCTCGGGTCATCGCCTTCGCCAACCAGAAGGGCGGCGTCGGCAAGACGACGACAACCCTCAGCGTGGCGGGTGCCCTCGCCGAGCTCGGTCAGGCGGTCCTCGTCGTTGACCTCGACCCACAGGCGTGCCTCACGTTCTCGATGGGCTACGACCCCGATGAACTCGACCCGACGATCCACGACGTCGTGGTCGGTCGGGTGGACCTCGCCCAGACCGTGCGGCAGCACGAAGAGGTCGATGTCGCCCCGGCCAACATCGACCTGGCCGGTGCCGAGGTCACGCTGTTGTCGCGGACGGGGCGCGAGTACCTGCTCCGGGGCGAGCTCAGTGACCTGCTGGACAGCTACGACACGGTGCTGATCGATTGCGCCCCGTCGCTCGGGGTCCTCACGATCAACGGGCTGACGGCCGCCGACGAGGTCGTCGTTCCCGTGCAGTGCGAGACGCTGTCCCACCGGGGGGTGGCGCAGTTGCTCGACACGATCAACGACGTGCGCCGCCTCACCAACCGGTCGCTCGAGGTGCGCGGGATGGTCGTCACGATGTTCGACTCGCGGACCCGTCACGGCCGGGAGGTCCTCCGGGACCTGATCGCCCGGTACGACCTCGACCTCATCGGACCGCCCGTCCGGAAGTCGGTTCGGTTCGCGGAGGCACCGATCGGGGGTCAGAGCCTGCTCGCTGCCGGCACCGACGTGCCGGGTACTGCTGCCTACCGGGCCATCGCCCGTGAACTCCTCGGCCTCCCCGTCGAGGAGGAGTTGCTGGAGGGCGCCGGATGGGGCCGCGAAACGAGGCGTGAGATCCTCGGCGAGACCGAGGACGAGACCGGGCCCGATCCCGACCCCACACCGTCGGACGACGCTGCGCCGGGGACTCCGGCGGACGCCGATGATCCGTCTGCGGCCGGCGGCGGGGACGACGGGAGCGGTGCGGAAAGCTCCGAAGCGGCGGGCGCAGACGAGCTCACGGTGGTCGATCTCGATGAGCGGGAGCGAACCCGTGGCTGACGGGCGAAGCGAGCGGCTCGACCGCATCCAGGCTCCCGACGCGGGACGGTCGCGACACCGCGACCACGACGGGAAGGAGGCGCTCTACTCCACCTCGCCCGGGGCTGCCCCGACCTCCCCCGTGCTGGTCGTGTGCGAGCGCTGCGACGTCGAGAAGGGGATCGGGCTGCTCGACGCGGTCAAGCTGCTCCGCCCGCCGATGTTCGTGAACCCGGCGTCGGGGCGCATGTGGGCCAAGTGCCCTACCTGCGAGCGCCGCTCGTGGCTGCGGGTCCGGAAGGGCCAGGCGTTGCGCGCCTTGCTGGATCGCGACCCCGACGCCTGAGGCCACCCCGTCAGGGGAGGTGCTCGACCTTCACCCGTCGAGCGAGTGCGGGTTGGCCGTCGCCCCGGGCCTCGTCACCGGCCGCGGTCGGCTCCTCCCACGGCGGAGCCGAGTCGCCGTTGTCGTGCTGCTTGCGGTTGCGGGCCCGGTCGCGGTTCTTGTCGCCACGGTCACGGCTGTCGTTCCCGCGTGGCCGATCACCGCGGTCGCGGCTACGGGCGCGGTCACGGTCAGCGTCCTTCTTCTTGCCGGTCGTCTCCTTCTTCCGGCTGGTTCGGGCTCGCGTGCGCCCGTTCCCGCCGGAGCTCTTCCCGGAGCTCTTCGCCCGCGTGCGGCTGTCGTCGCCACTCGGGGTCTCGCGTGTCCGTGTTCGGACCCGCTCCGCCCGATCGTCCTTGGTCGCCACGATCTCCTCTGCGCGTTCGGCAGGGGGACGGCGTTCCTTGGACCTCGGCGCCGGCCGCGAGGACGAGTCCTTCTTCCCGCCTCGCTTGCTGTCGCGCTTCCCGTCGCGCTGCTTGTCCCCGCGCGACCGCGACCGTTTCTGTCCTCGGCGCTCGCTGCTGCTGCGGTTGTGCGACCGGCCGTCACTGCGACCCTTGCGGCGCTGCTTCCCGCCGTCGTCGGTCTGACCCAGATGCTCCCACGGAGTCTCGTCGGGCAGGTCGAACCGCTCGGTGATCTCGTCGGACGTCGAGAAGACCTCCTGGATCTCGCGGTCGGCCTCGACCCGCTTGCGGATCACGTTGAGCCGGTCCACCTCGTTGAACTCGGCGAACGTGATGGCGACCCCCGAGGCTCCGGCGCGTGCGGTCCGCCCGATGCGGTGGAGGTACATCTTGTGGTCGTCCGGGCAGTCGTAGTTGATGACGTGGGTGGCGTTGTCGACGTCGAGGCCGCGGGCCGCCACCTCGGTGGCGACGAGCACGTCCACGTTGCCGTCGCGGAACTTGCCCATGTTGCGTTCCCGGCTGGCCTGCCGCAGGTCGCCGTGGACCGCGATGGCCTTGGTGTTGAGCTTCTCGAGCTCGTTCACCAACCGGTCCGCCATCCGCTTGGTCCGGGTGAAGACGTAGGCGGCGCCCCGCTCCGGCTGTTGCAGCAGCCGGGCCAGCAGCCGCGGCTTGTCCATCCGGTGGACGAGGAAGAAGTGCTGCTCGACGGTGGGAGCCACCTCGTGCTCCTCGGTGTCCGCCCGGAGGAACGTCGGGTGGGACATGTAGCGCCGGGCGAGCTTGACGACCTCGTTCGGCATCGTCGCGCTGAACAGCATCGTGTGCCGATCCTCGGCGCAGGCCTCGATCAAGCGCTCGACGTCGGGGAGGAAGCCCATGTCGAGCATCTCGTCGGCCTCGTCAAGCACCAGCTCGCGGACGTTCGAGAGGTCGAGGTTGCCCCGGTTGAGCTGGTCCAGGAGCCGGCCGGGCGTGCCGACGACGACGTGCACACCCGTCGTCAGCTCACGGTTCTGCTCCTCGTAGCCCACACCCCCGTACACCGAGGTGACCCGGATCCCGCTGGACTCGCCGATGGAGAGGTCGCCCGTGACCTGGAGGCACAGCTCGCGGGTGGGAACGATCACGAACGCCTGCGTCTGGGCGACGTCCGGATCGATCCGCTCGAGGAGCGGCAGCCCGAAGGCGAGCGTCTTGCCGGTCCCGGTGCGGGCCTGGCCGATCACGTCGGCGCCCTTCAGCGCCATGGGGATCGCGAGCTCCTGGATCGGGAACGGCTCGGTGATGTCCTGGTCGTTCAGCTCGGCGACGAGCTGGTCGCTGATGCCGAGATCGGTGAAGGTCTTGCGCGTCACGTCTTTGTCCTCAGAGAGTTGGGCGGCCGTACAGGCCGATGAGCGCCGCGGAGTCGGGGTCGTGGACCCGGATGGCGCGTACGAAGCTGGTCGGAGGGTACCGGCCCGTCTGCTCCGGCCACCGACGGTGCCCCCGCGGTCTCGACAGCCACCCCGTTTGACATGGGTGTCAGTGCGCGGGCGGGATAGGGTTCCAACTGGCGATCCTGGCCGTCCCCGTCCCCGAGGAGCCCACGTCGTGACCTTCAGCCTGAAGCTGACCGAAGAACAGGAGTCGGCGCGAGACTGGGCGCATGACTTCGCGGAGAACGAGATGCGGCTCGCCGAGGTGGACGGGCTGCCCGCGCACCGCTACTACGACGAGCACGAGGAGTTCCCCTGGCCCATCGTGCAGAAGGCCGCTGAGATCGGGCTCTACGGCCTCGACTACTACAGCATGGCCGGCCAGGACCAGAGCGGGATCACCTCCGCGCTCGTGCTCGAGGAGACCTTCTGGGGGTGTGCGGGTATCGGGCTCGCGATCTTCGGCTCCGGCCTGGCGCTGGCCGGGCTCGCTTCGTCGGGCACGGGCGAGCAGATCGGCGAGTGGTCCCAACGGATCTTCGGGACCCCCGAAGATCCCAAGGTGGGTGCCTACGCGGTCTCGGAGCCGGGGGCGGGCTCCGACGTCTCGCGGATCCGCACCCGGGCCGAGAAGGTCGAGGGTGGCTGGCTCCTCAACGGCGAGAAGATCTGGATCACGAACGGGGGCATCGCCGACGTTCACATCGTCGTCGCGACCGTGGACCCCGATCTCGGTCACCGTGGTCAGGCCTCGTTCATCGTGACCCAGGACGCGGAGGGTTTCAGCCAGACCAAGAAGGTCAAGAAGCTCGGCATCAAGGCCTCCCACACGGCCGAGCTGGCCCTGCAGGACGTGTTCGTCCCCGATGACCAGCTCCTCGGGGGCGAGGAGAAGCTCAACGCGAAGATGGAACGGGCCAAGAACCCCGACAAGGGCAAGAAGAGCAAGTCCGGGGCGCTGTCCACGTTCGAAGCCACACGCCCCATCGTGGGGATCCAAGCGGTCGGGATCGCTCGCGCCGCCTACGAGCAGTCGGTCGAATACGCGATGCAGCGTGAGACGTTCGGCGTGCCGATCATCCGACACCAGGCCATCGCCTTCAAGCTCGCCGACATGGCGACCGAGATCGACGCGGCGCGGCTCCTGTGCTGGCGCGGCATCAACATGGGAGTCACCCAGACTCCCTACCAGCAGGGGGAGGGATCCATGGCCAAGCTCAAGGCGGGCCGGGTCGCGGTGTGGGCCACCGACGAGGCGATCCAGATCCACGGCGGGTTCGGCTACAGCCGCGAATTCGACGTCGAGAAGTTCCACCGCGACGCCAAGATCTACGAGATCTTCGAAGGCACCAAGGAGATCCAGCAGCTCGTCATCTCGCGGCAGATCGCGCGGAGTTTCGGAGCGCCGAAGGAAGCCCGACCCTGACCCGGCAGCGGTTCGCCGTCAGGAGCCCGGGCGACGTCGCTTCAGGGCGTCGGGACCGTCCTTCGCGAGGGCCAGGGCCTCGGACGGGGTCATCCTGATCGGCCCTGGACGCCGATCGATGCGGTCGTCGTGAACGCTGACACCCGTCTCGGGTACGGCCGGCTCGTCTGCCGGAGCCGGGGGTGGAGGACTCACGCGGAGCGGCTCTTCGGCCTCGGTCGCGACCTCCGGCTGCTCCGCCGGCGACGACGGCTCGTCGTCACCCGTCGCCGGGCTGTCCGGTGGCGGTTGCGGCTCCGGAGCGTCGACCGGGCCAGGCGATGTCGAGACAGATGGCGCGGGCTCCGGTGCCGGTTCGCGGTCACGACGTGAGGGACGGTCGAACAGATTCGCCGGAGGAGACGCTGGCGCTTCGTCCGCTGGCTCCTGGGCGAGCGGGGCGTCGATGTCCTCGTCCGCGTACCGCGACAGCTCGTCGGTCAGCTCGGAGACGGTGAGGTCGTCCTCGAGGCGCTCGTCCTCGTGGTGTGCCTCGGTCTCGGGTGTTCGCGTGTCCTCGGGGGCCGGTTCGGTTCTGGCGTCGAACAACGGTTCCGGCTCGGGGGTGCCACGCTCCGAGGACGGGGGCGGCTCGGCCTGCGGCTCGTCCGGAGCCGGGGGTGGCTCCGGTTCCTCGGATGGGCGGGGGGTGAGCAGTGGCTCGTCGTCCCACCGGTCCGGTTCCATTCGTTGTGCGGGGGGCGCGTCCTCGAACAGCGGCTCTGGGTCAGTGGTCGGCGTCGGCCGGGACGGAGTCGACAGGCCGCTCGCCGTGAAGAGCGTGCTGGCCGTGGGCGCAGCGTCGTCCTCGACGGGCTCGTCGCCACCGCCGAACAGCCGTCGGAGCCGGGCGAACAGCCCGCCGCTGGCTCGGTCCTCAGCCACGGTCCTCCGTTGTGCTCGGGGTCACGCGCTCGGCCACCGGAGTCCGATCCGTGGGTCGGTGGCGCCAGGTGGATCCGGCATGCTTCCCTACAGGTCGGCAGCCATCACGCCGAGGTTGACTGTAGCCGTGGTGGGACCACGACCGGCGGAGGAACCGTAGGTGGGCGAGAAGGTGCTCCAGCGCTATCGGGACGTGCAGGAGGCACTCCAGGGACTCCCTGGGGTGGCTGCGGCTGCCATCACCGAGGGCAGCGGGGCGGGCCGCGGGCGGCTGAAGATCCGTCTGGCGGCCGGGCACGACCCGAGGGAGGTGGCGCGCGCGGTCTCGGAGCTCCTCCGCCAGCGGTTCGGTATCAACATCCGTCCGAGTGACATCCATCCGCGCCCCGACATCGATCTGCCCGCCGGCGCACCGACGGTCAGCGAGAACGGCCGGGCGGGCCGCGCCGCGATCCGGGACCTGGCGACATCGGTCGAAGGCCTCGAAGTGACGGCGGTGACGGTCCTCGACCTCGACGGCAACCAGGTCACCGGGCGCGCGACAGGCGCGGCGACGAGCCAGGCGTCACTGCGTGCGGTCGCACGTGCCACGCTCGCCGCGGTGGACCATCTGGTACCAGGTCGCGCCAAGACCGACCTCGAGCAGGTGGACGTGGACGGCGACGACCGCGTCGACGTGACCGTCGTCTACCTGACCCCCGACGGTGAGGAACGCCTGGCAGGGGTCGCCCTCGTCGACAGCGGCGACGTCCAGCACGCCGTGGTGAGAGCCACGCTCGATGCGGTGAACCGTCGACTGGGCCAGGCGCTGCGGGGCGCCCAGACGTCGGATCAGTCCTCCGCCTGATCCCTGCGGCCGTCCGCGGCCAGTGTCGCGTCCACGTCGCCGAGGCTACCCGCTGGCTCCAGCAGATCGAACGGCTGTCGGGCGAAGCGTTGAGCGACCGCGACCCCCCGTCCGCCCCGGCTCTCGTCCAGATCGGCCTGCGCCTGCGCGACGAGCAGCGCGGCCTGATGGGCCCGCCCGAGCGTGAACGCCCACCGGCGGGCGCCGTGCTGCACGGCATCGATCCCGGGGTCGTCGATCGCGTTCGCCACCCAACTCGCCGCGTGCTGGGCTGCGTCGACGGCACGTTCAGCGATCGGTGCCAGATCGGCGTGCTGGGCCTGCTTGGCCGTCGAGACGATCTCTGTGACGTAGGGCGCCAGGGCGTCCTCACGCTGGAGCGCCCGGAGCGCGTCGAGGCTCAGCACGTTCGTGGTGCCCTCCCAGATCGGCAGGACCTGCGCGTCACGCAGCAGCACGGGGAGGTGGGTGTCCTCGATGTAGCCGGCGCCACCGAACGCTTCGAGGCCCTCGGAGGCGACCGCGACCGCATCCTTGGCGGTCACGAGCTTCGCGATCGGGAGCAGCATCCGGAGGGCGAGTCGCTCCTCGTCGCGGGCCTCGCCCGCTTCTTCGCGGCCGAGGAGCTCGACCGCTCGGAACGTGAGCTGGAGGGTGGCGTCGGTCGCCGCCTGCATCCACGCGAGGGTGGTCTGGTGGAGCGGCTGGTCGATGAGACGTCTGCCGAAAGCGACCCGCTTCGTGGCGTAATCGCGCGCCAGCGCCGTCGTCCTCCGCATGCCGGACGCCGCGCTGACGGCGTTCCACAGGCGGGTGATCGCGAGCATGGGGGTGATGTTGCGGGTGCCGTCCGAGGGGCCGCCGACGAGGTGAGCGGTCGTGCCCTCGAGCGCGAGCTCCGCGGTTGGCATCTGCCGCGTCCCGAGCTTGTCCTTCAAGCGCAGCACCCGGATGTCGTTGAGGCTGCCGGCGTCGTCGTAGACCTCGACGTAGAACATCGCGAGCCCGCGACCGCCGCTCGGGTTCCCCTCAGGGCGTGCCAGGGTGAGGGCCATGTCGGCGGTGATCGCCGAGGTGAACCACTTGGTGCCGTGCAGCCGCCAGACGCTGCCATCCTTCGTGGCCTCGGTCTCCGAGATACCGACGTCGGAGCCACCGGTGCGCTCGGTCATCCACTGGCCCGAGGTCCACGCTGCGTCGGGATCGCGGGACGTGAGCCGGGGCACCGCCCGATCGATGAGCTCCTGGTCGCCGTGTGTCAGGAGCGTCTTCGCGGCCCCGTCCGTCATCGCGAGCGGGCAGGAGTACAGGGCGCTCGACGGGCTGTAGAGGTACGCGAGCGCGAACTGGTGCACCCGGGACCACTCCTGGTGGGCCCGCTCGTAGCCCGTCGCGATGACCCCCTTCTCGTGCGCGACCGCCCCGATCCGATCCCAGATCGGTGACACCTCGATGCGGTCCACCCGTCGTCCCCACGCGTCGAAGCGAACCAAGCGTGGCTCGTGCTCGCGGCGGTCCATCTCCAGAGCGAGGTCGAGGAGCTCGTTTGCGGCCATGTGGCCCATCTCGGCCAGGGAGGGAGCGATCTCGTCGTGCACCTCGCTCGGGAGCGCCCGAGCCAGGTAGTGGCGGAGCGCGAGATCGTCCTCCCACTCGTCCCGGAGCTCGGGGCCGTGCTGGAAGAAGCCGGTCTGGTCGATCGTCACGATGGGCTCGATCCGCTGGCGGGCGTCACGAGCGTACGTCCGTGCCGGTCGCACCATCGACTCCACGGTGGGTGTAGAGCACCACCGCGACAGCGGTGGCGAGGTTCAGGCTCGACACCCCCGGTCGCATCGGGATCGAGACCTCGAGGTCTGCACGGTCGCGAACCTGCGGGGTCAGGCCGTGACGCTCCGTCCCGAAGGCGAAGATGGCGTCGCGGGGTAGCTCGACCGTTCCGATCGGCTCGCCAGTCGGGTCCACGGCGACCAGCGGCTCGGACGGCAGCCCGCCAGACAGCCGTTCGACGTGGACCGCGAAGTGGAGACCTGCCGCCGCACGGACCGCGGACGGGTGCCATGGGTCGGCCTGTCCCGTCGTGTAGACCGCGCGGGCCCCGGCCGCCGCGGCGACGCGGACACAGGCTCCGAGGTTGCCGAGATGTCGGGGATCCTCGAGCAGCACGGCCGCGCCGTCTCCGGCTGTTGCCGGGTCCTCCGGCCGCAGGGCGACCGCGAGCGCTGGGGTGGGAAGGCCCTCGGCGCCGAGCGAGCGCCACGTCGGGGCGTCGACGGTGACCGCACGGCGCGCCAGGACATCGGTGAGGTCCGCGGCAAGTTCGTCGGCGAGGCTGAGCAGCTCGGGACGGTCCGGTGTCAGCAACCGCTCGACGGTCGCGTCGAACCGAAGCGCGTGCTTGACGGCATGGAACCCCTCCAGCACGACGCGTGACGGGTCCTCGCGGGCGGCCCGGACGGCAGCGACGTCATCCCTCGGCATGTGCCCTCCCCGGCTCCCCCGACCGTAGACGGCTTACGATGGCCGCATGGCCTGGCTCGTGCTCGCGTTCATCCTCGTCCCGATCCTGGAACTGGCCGTCATCATCGAGGTCGATGGCGTCCTCGGGCTGGGCCCGACCATCGCGCTCCTGGTGCTGGATTCGCTGGTGGGTGCCTGGCTCGTCCGGCGTGAGGGAGTTCGGGCCTGGCGGCGGTTCCGCACGGCGCTCGACGAGCGGCGGTGGCCAGGTGACGAGGTCACCCAGGGTGGGCTCGTGTTGATGGGCGGGGCGCTGCTCCTGACGCCGGGGTTCGTCACGGACGGCGTGGGCCTCCTGATGGTCGCCCCGCCCACCCGGGCACTGCTGTCGCGGGCGATCCGGGCGCGGCTGCGATCGGCCAGTCCGTGGCCCTTCGGTTCGGAGTCCGCTGGCCGACAGGAGGGCCAGGGCCGCGGTACGGGTCAGCCGCGACAGGACGTCCTGGATGTCGAGGTGGTGTCGGTGGAGCGTGACGACGACCCGGACGCCGATCCCCCGCGCGACGGCGAGGACAGCAACGAGGGGTAGTCCGGAAGGTGACCAACAGCCGCAGGCAGCCGGTGCGTGGTGGAGGGGTACTCCTGCTGCTCGCCATGCTCCTGCTGGGGCCGTTCACCGGTCGATCCGATGCTGCTCCGGTCACCTACTACCGCATCGGGAGCGGATCGGGCTTCGAGGGCTACGCCAGCCTCGCCTCGGCGCCTACCGGAGCGGCGAGCTACTCCTTCGAGGTGCCGCACGACGGTGCCACGGGGACCTACCTGTTCCAACGGGGCAGCGGACTCGAGGCATGGTCGAGCTGGCGCACCCGAGGTGGTGATGGCTACGCCACCACCTCGGCGCTGACGGGAACGGTTCCTGCCGGCACGTGGACGTTCAACGCGTTGGTTCGAACCGACGTCCCCTCGGGGGATGCCAGCGGGGTGTTGATCGTCGCCGTCCACGCCGCTTCCGCGGGCGGATCCCGGCTGCTCACGGTGCACCAGGGCTCCACCAACGTGCTGGCCGGCCCCGGCGACCGATCGGTGTCGATGTCCGTAGCCCTGCCGGACGTCAGCCTGTCGGACGAGCGGATCGTCACGGAGTGGTGGCTCGCCATCACGAGCAACGAGGCGACCGGTACGCACACCACCGAGCTTCGGCACGGGCTCTCAGGTGACACGGTCGTGTTCCCCGGGCCGCCCGCTCCACCGCCGCTCCAGAGTCCTGAGAACGCCCGCGTCACCTCTGTCGGTGACCGGACGGTGTCGATCGCGTGGGACCCCTCGCCCGACGACCGGATCGTCGGCTACGTCGTCCGCCGGGCGACGTCCTCCACCGGCCCCTTCTCCGAGGTGTCGGGGGTGGTGGCCGAGACCGCCTTCACCGACACGGGGCTGACCAACGGTGTCCGCTACTTCCACGACGTCGTCGGTGTCACTGCCGACGGGACCCGCTCTCCGGCTTCGAATGCCACGAGTGCCGTCCCGCGCGACACCGAGGCGCCGGAGCCCCCCACGGACCTCACGCTGTCGCCGAGCGCCTCCTTCCAGCTCACCCTCGACTGGGGGGCTTCCCCGTCGGCGGACGCGGCCGCGTACCGCGTCGAGCGGTCGACCGCCGCGGGTGGCCCCTACCAGACGATCGCATCGGACGCCGTCGCGACGAGCTACACCGACCGGGGGCTGCCGTCCGGCTCGACGTGGCACTACCGGGTGCGGACCGTCGATGACGACGGCCACGTGTCGGCAGCGACCGCCTCCGCGTCCGGCACCGTCCCGCCCTCCCCGCCGGCAGGGTTGTTCGTCCGGGCGGTTGCCGACGGCGCGGTCGTGCTCGAGTGGGACGAGAGCGACGAGGTGGTCGAGAGCTACCGGCTCGAGCGCGCCACGTCCTCCGGTGGGCCCTACGCGACCGTGGCATCGGGGATCACGGGGACCTCCTACACCGACACCGGCCTCACCAACGGCACCACCTACCACTATCGCCTCCGCGCGGTGAGCCCGAGCGGCATCGCGTCCTCACCATCCGCGAGCGTGTCGGCGACCCCGCGCGACACCGGCCGCCCCGCTCCCGTCGGCTCACTCACGGCGGTGCTCAGTGGCTCATCGGTGCAACTCTCGTGGGACCGCAGCGTGTCCTCGTCCGTGGTGGGGTACCGGGTCTTCCGTCTCGTCGACGGGGCCAACCGCGGGGACGTCTCGGGGCTCATCTCGGGGCGGTCCTACACCGACAGCGGGCTGAAGCTCGGACAGCGCTACACCTACGAGGTCGTGGCGGAGGACGCGAGTGGTAACCGCTCCGATCCGTCGACGATCGAGGTGATCCTGCCGCCACCGACGCCCACACGGCTGCGGGCCACCAGCGTCAGCGAGGAAGCGGCCACCCTGGCGTGGGACGGTTCGGACCATCCCGCCGTGACCTACCGGCTCGAGCGCTCGACCGACCGTGGGCGCACCTGGTCGCCGGTGAACGACGACCCGATCCAGGAGCGCCACCACACCGTGACCGGGCTCGCGATCGGCACCGTCTACGAGTTCCGGGTGCAGGCGGTGAGCCTCAGCACCGCGGTTTCGAACTGGTCGGATCCGGTGACGGTGCGACCGCAGAACGGGCCGCCGACCGCTCCGCAGGGTCTGGTCGCGGACGGGAGCGGTGCGGGGGGGCAGGTCCTGCTCACGTGGACGCCGAACCCCGAGTCCGACGTCGTGCGCTACGAGGTGCAGCGCGCCGCCGCGCCGAGCGGACCGTTCCAGGTCGTCGGGCTGCCGACCGACCCCGTCTTTGACGATCGGGTCGGACTGGTCGATGGCCGCACCTACTACTACCGCGTGGTGGCCGTCGACTCCGTCGGCTTGCGGTCGCCACCGTCAGCCACGGTGTCCGTGGTGCCGACGGACACCGAGCCTCCGTCCGCGCCCACGCCCCCGGCGGTCTTCGCCTTCGGGGACCGGGTGCGCCTCGCCTGGAGCAGCACGACCGGAGCGACGCGCTACGAGGTGTTGCGCTCCACCCAGCCGGAGGGGCCCTACACGGTCGTCACGCTGACCACTGCCCGCGAGTTCGTGGACGAGGACGTCGTCGTCGGGGGCACCTACCACTACCGGCTCGCCGCGTTCGATGCTGCCGGCAACCGTTCGCCGAACTCCGAGTTGCGCAGCGCGACGGTGTCGGGATCCTCGGCGCTGCCAGGTGACGGCTCCAGCGGCGGGGCGCCGAGCCCACCGCCGCCTCCACAGCCGCCGGGCGTCAGCGCACCCGCAGACGAGGGTGACCCCGTGGCACAGCCCACCTTCCCGCCGGTCGATGCGCCCGACGAGCCGGGTGGCTCAGACAATGACGACCCCGACCCGCTGGCACTCGGGGGCGACGACGAGGAGACGATCGCGCTCGGCGAGGGGCAGATCCCGGAGAGCCTGGCCGCCGGCGAGCAGCCATCGGGGTTCGCGCGGTCCGTCGGCCGCGCCGCCTCGGAACTGGCCGGGAACGTGCCCGAGGTAGCACGTACCTTCTCGGTACCGCTGGCGGTCGTGGTGCTGTTGTTGCTCTACCTCGCGCTCCAGAACCGCATCGACCGGGGGGCGTTGCCATCGACGGCGGACGTGCCCGCGACGGGAGGTGACGACGACGATGTCGAGTACCTCCTCTGAGCTCGGGCACGCCACCGAGATCCTCTCGGGGCGGCTCCGTGTCCTCTCGATCGCGCGGATACTCGCGGTCCTCGCCACGGTGCTGGTGCTCGCACCCTCCGCCGCCGCCGAGGAGGCGGGCTCGGTCCGGGACCTGCTGTCGGTGGTGAGCGCGATCTACCTCGTCGGGAACTTCGTGGTGCTGCTCGGGCTGCGGTACTTCGCGGCGACCGCGCGCTGGCAGCTCGACCTGTCGCTCCTGCTCGACGCGGGCTGGGTGTCGGTGGTGCTGTGGGCGACGGGCGGGGCGTTCAGCCCGTTCATCTTCCTCATGTACCTCCAGCTCGTCGCCGCCACGGTGCTGTTCACGTGGAGGACCGGGCTCAAGCTCGCGACCCTGGACACGATCGGGCTCGTGTGGCTGTCGCTCGCCACCTCCGGGGGGGACGCTCAGGTCTTCATCGGGACCGTCCCCGTGCAGGTGGACACCGACATCGAGAACGTCCTGTCGCTGTTCGGGCGCAACCAGGTGGTGTTCAACATCGTGGCGCTGTGGCTCATCTCGGGTGCCACCGCCTACTTCTCGTCGGTGAACGAGCGCGACCTGCGCCGGTCGAACCGCGAGCTCGCCGTGCTCCGGGAGCTCAACACCGAACTCGAAGCGAGCCTCGATATCGGCGACGTCTCGGAGGCGATCGCGCGCGGGGTCGTCGAGGAGCTCGACTACGCCCGGTCGGTGGTGTGGATGAGCCAGTCCGGCGGCGAGCTCGTGCCAGCAGGAGCCCGCGGCTTCTCCCCGGACGAGCTCGAGGCGCTCAACGACCTCCGGCTGTCGGTGGGCACCGGCCCCGTCGCGAAGGCCATCGAGTCGCGCGAGCCTCGCCTGGTCCCACGCGAAGCAGCCCGGCCCGCAGCACTGGCGGACGCGTTCTCGATCGACGCCCCGCTCGTCCTCGTCCCCCTGGTGACCGAGGGGCGGCTGCTTGGCCTCCTCACCGTCGAGGTCAAGGCGCCCCCGGGACGCGCCCCGCGTATCCGGGGCCGCGACATCCGCATCCTCGCGACGTTGGCCACGGAGGCGTCGCTGGCGCTCGACAACGCCCGCCTCCACGCCGAGCTCCGCGATCTGTCAGTCACCGATGCGCTCACCGGGGTCTACAACCACCGCTACTTCCAGCAGCGTCTCCAGGAGGAGCTGGATCGTGCCCTGCGCCGTGGCGGTGAGGAGCAGCCCGAACCCGTCAGCCTGATCCTGATGGACATCGACTTCTTCAAGAAGGTCAACGACCGGTTCGGTCACCCGTCAGGGGACGAGCTACTCCGAGCGTTCGCGCGCCTGTCGAGCCGTGTCGTGCGCTCCACCGACGTCATCTGCCGCTACGGAGGGGAGGAGTTCGCGATCATCCTGCCCGGCACGACGCTGGGTCAGGCCACCCAGGTCGCCGAACGACTCCGCGAGGCGATCGCCCGCTCCAACTTCACCGGGGCCGATGGTCGCTACCTCGGCCGGGTCACCGCCTCGTTCGGGGTGGCCAGCTTCGCCGAGGGTCTGCCGTCGCGCGGCGACCTGATCCAGCGTGCCGACCAGGCGCTCTACGAGGCGAAGGAGTCGGGCCGCAACCGGGTCGAGGTACGCGAACCATCGCCGGAAACCGTTGCCGACCTTCCTGAGGGGCCCGTCGCCGTCACCCATGAGGAAGAGGGGCCAGTCGGGGCGCCGTGAGCCTCACCCCGCGGCCGGCTCACCCACGGTGTTGACGAGCGTGCCGATCACAGGTGTCGACAGCTCGAGGGTCTCGCCGGGCTGCAGCATCCGTCCGTGCTCGAGGCCGCAGCCGTTGGCGACCGTGCCCGAGCCGTAGACGTCGCCCGGATAGACGGTCTCGCCCCGGCTCACGTAGCTCAGCATCTCGGCGAAGCTCCACCGGAGGTCGCCGGTGTGGCTGTCGGTCACCGTTTCGCCGTCGATCGTGGCCGTGACCCGGAGGTCGGTCGGGTCGACCTCGTCCGCCGTGACGATCACCGGCCCGAGCACCTGGGCGAAGCCCTTGGACCGGGCGGGCCCGAGCCGCACCTGCATCTCCTTCCGTTGGAGATCCCGAGCCGAGCAGTCGTTGTACAGCGTGTATCCGAAGATGTGGCGCTCGGCCTCCTCGACGCCGAGCCCGCTCCCCTCCCGGCCCACGATCATCGCGATCTCGAGCTCGTAGTCGAGCTCCGAGGTGAACGACGGCCACGGGATCGTCTCGCCCGGACCCAGAACCGACCGGTGGTTCGTGAGGTAGTAGACCGGCAGCTCGTACCAGGCTTCGGGGATCGGTTCACCCCGCTTGTCGAAACCCCGACGCACGTGATCCTCGAAGGCGAAGAAGTCCCGCATGCTCGGCGGGTCGGGAAGCGGGGCGAGGAGCCGCACCCCGTCGGCGAGGGTCCCGAGCTGGCTGTCTCGCACCACCTCGCGCGCGAGCGCCAAGGCACCGGGACCTTCCGCGATCAGCTCGAGCATCCGCGAGGGCAGGCGTTCGCCGATCCTCGCGGCCGCGTCCTCGAGATCCACGAGCACGTCCTCGCCGCGCTGTTCGATCAGCGCCGCGACCCGTCCGTCGTGTCGCCGTTCGTACGACGTGCCCCCCTGGGGAACGTCAGTCGGAAGGTAGGTCACGAGCCGCACGGGTCACCTCCGGTCGGAGGCGGACGGTAGTGCGGATCCGACGGGGGATGTCCGGTCGGGGGGGAGGCCGCCCACCGCACGCTGCTATTTTCCCTCCGGAGCCGGTTCACACCCACCCCTACCCACGTTGCCCCGCGCGAGCGCAGGAGAACCGCATGTCCATCGATGCCATCCGTGACGCCATCCTCGAGGGCGCCGACAGCGAGACCATCGCTTCGCTGCCCCTTCCCGACACGATGCGGGCGAGCGTGGTCCGCAAGGACGAGGTGGAGATGTTCGAGGGGATCCCCACCCAGGAGAAGGACCCCCGCAAGAGCCTCCACGTCGACGAGGTCCCGATCCCCCCACTGGGCCCGGGCGAGGTGCTCATCGCCCCCATGGCGTCGGCGCTCAACTACAACACGGTGTGGACCTCGATCTTCGAGCCCATCCCCACCTTCAAGTTCCTGGAACGGTTCGGACGTGAGTCGGATCTCTCCGCCCGCCACGACCTCGACTACCACATCGTCGGGTCTGACGCCGCAGCGGTCGTGCTCCGCACCGGACCCGGCGTGCACGACTGGGAGCCCGGCGACCGCGTGACCGTGCACTGCAACTACGTGGACATGCAGATGCCCCAGGGCCACGAGGACTCGATGCTCGACCCGGAGCAGCGCATCTGGGCCTTCGAGACCAACTTCGGCGGGATGGCCGAGATCTCGATGGTCAAGGCCAACCAGCTCATGCCCATGCCGACCCACCTGACCTGGGAGGAAGCGGCGTCGTTGGGGCTCGTGATGGCCACGAGCTATCGCATGCTCGTCGGCGAGAACGAAGCCCGGATGAAGCAGGGCGACGTCGTCCTCATCTGGGGAGCGACCGGCGGGCTCGGCGGGTTCGCGACCCAGTTCGTGTTGAACGGTGGCGGGATCCCCGTCTGCGTCGTCTCCTCCGAGGAGAAGGAGCAGCTGCTGCGGGACATCGGCGCCGAGCACATCATCAACCGCAAGGCCGAGGGCTACAACTTCTTCACCGAGGACGGGGATCCGGACTACGGGGAGTACCGCCGCTTCGGCAAGAAGATCCGTGAGCTCGTGGGGACCGATCCCGACATCGTGTTCGAGCACCCCGGCAAGGCCACGTTCGGCGCGTCGGTGTTCGTCGCCAAGAAGGGCGGGGTCATCGTCACCTGCGCTTCCACGACCGGCTACATGCACGAATACGACAACCGCTACCTGTGGATGAACCTCAAGCGCATCCTCGGATCGCACTTCGCCAACTACAACGAGGCCTGGCAGGCCAACCGGCTCGTCGACCTCGGGATGATCCACCCGATCCTGTCGAAGACCTACTCACTCGACGACGCTGCCGAAGGCGTCTACGAGATGCACAACAACCTCCACACGGGCAAGATCGGCATCCTCGTGAACGCCCCCGAAGAAGGGCTCGGGGTCCGCGACGAGGACAAGCGCGAGCGCCACATCGAGATGATCGACAAGTACAAGCGGTTCAGCTGACGCCCGCGGCCTCAACCGGCGCCGTGCGTGCGCGGCGCCGTCAGCGCCTCCACGCCACCGGCGACCGCTTCAGCGAACGCCGAGTCTGCACCGCCTCGCCCCCCCGGGTGGATGGCGCATCTAGGCTCGTCTCGACGGAGGGGAGCCGATGGCGCGAGATTCTCGGTTCGACGTCTTCCTGCGGTCGGTGTGGGGACGGGCGATCATCGCCCTGCTGCTCGCGACCGTGGCAGGGCTCGTCTGGTGGCGGCTGTTCACCTTCCTCAACGACGAGCTGGAGATGGCGTTCGTCGCGTGGCCGGTGGGCATCATCCTCGCGATCCTGTTCTACTACGCCATCGGCTTCGTCTACCGCCGCGCAGGGCCGAGATCGACCTCGCTCCGGCCCACGACCGGCAACCTGGCGCACCGACTCGAACGGCTGATCGGGGCGCTCACCCCGCTGGTCTTCCGCTCGCATCGACTGGGTCGCCCGTGGCCCATCGCCGTCGTCACGGAACACGCCGTCACGGTGACACGCCCGAGGTCGCTCGGGGGGACGCTGCGCCTGGACGACGGCCAGGTCCTCCATGACGGCAAGCCCCTCACGGGCCCGGAGATCTCCGAAGTTCGGCGGCTCGTCGGGACGCTCCGCGAGGTGCTGCCCAACTTCGACGTCCACCTCCCAGTGCAGGGGCTCATCGTGGTGGATGACGCCACGGTGGTGCCCTCGAGCCTCACCGCGGCGGACCGCGACGTTCTGTTCAGCCACCTCGATCAGGCCGAAGCCGCCTTCACCCTGGGGCCACCCCACGGGAACGATGCACTGGTCCAGGCCGTCGATGCGCTCGCCAGGTGGCGGCCCGAGCCGCGGTAGCCGTCGTCAGCAGCCGCGGATCGTGCCCAGCATCGGGAGCGCCGAGAGGCAGGTCGGATAGATCGCCATTGCGGCCGCCACGGGCACGACCGCCCACGCGGCGGTGCGGGTCTCGACAAGGCTCGCCAGCACGATCGCCCCACCGGCCGCCAAGGCCCCCGCGTAGAGGTCCAGGAGCAGGTGCGTGCCACCGATGACGTGCAGGAGCAGCGCGACGATGGCCGGTGCGAGCAGCGTCGCGCGGCTGGTCGACATCCGCTTGGTGACCAGTCGGTCGGCGAGGAGCACCATGGCGACGAGCCCACCGACGTTCAGCGCCATGCTGACCACGCTCACGCTGGGCAGGATCGCTGCGATCAGCCCGATGACGAACGCGACGCCGGCCGCGCCCATCCCGAAGGTGCGCAGCCCCTCGACGAGGGGGAGCTCCGTGCGTCGGAAACCGTCGCGGGCGCGTGTCGTCAGGAACGTGAAGAGCATCACGATCCCGATCCAGAGCACCGCCACGGTGGCGATCCGGAAGAACAGCTCGATCATCGCCGCGGCCGCCGACGGGCCCGGACCGACCGTGGGATCACCGAACGGGGCGCCGGACAAGTGGCCGAACAGCGCACTCGTGAGCGAGCCCCCCGGCGTGCCGATCGCTGCGCCGAGCCCACCTCCGTCGCCGATGCCGAGCAGCCGCACGATGCCGAGGAGGGCCACGGGAGCAGCGACCAACAGCCCCGCCACCACCCCGCTGCGGTCACCTTCCAAGCCGAACCCGCGCGTGCCCATCTCCCGGTAGCGCACCAGCAGGTAGGGCACCAGGCCGGTGAGGGCGAACACCCACAGCAAGCGGAGGATCTCCCCGATCACGCCGCTGCCCGGGTAGAACGGCAGCTCGGCCACCAGACGGATGACCAACCCCCCGAACAGGGTCGTCGCAGCCGCCAGGACGAAGTCGCTGCGTGCTTCCTCGGCGTTCATGAACATGGGTGCGGACGCTACCAGCCGAATCGGATGACTCCGGGGCGTCGGCTGCTGCGCTGGCGTGGCTATCCTCGCCGCGGCGGGAGGCGGATCCGGGTGCTCGAAGCATCGATGCTGGTCATCGGGAACGAGATCCTGGGCGGCTTCGTGCAGGACACGAACTCGGGCTGGCTTGCGGGGCGCTTGTCCCACCACGGGATCCCGTTGGGACGCATACACACGGTCCCCGACGAGTTCGAGGCGATCGCCGAGGCGCTCCATCAGGAGCTCGAGCGTTCCAGACCCCGCATGCTCGTGACCTCCGGTGGCGTCGGCAGCACTCCCGACGACATCACCTACGAGGCGGTGGCGCAGGCGCTGGCTCTCGAACTGGTCGAGGAGCCGACCATCGCCGAGCGGATCCGAGCAGCGCTCGACTGGACGCGCGAGAAGGGGGTCGACGTCACCGAAGAGTTCGCGTGGCACATGATGCGGATGGCGCGGGTCCCTGAAGGTGCCGAGGTGCTCCACCACGGGAGCTGGGCACCGGGGCTGCGGCTCGATCTCGACGGTGGTATCGACCACGACGACGGCGCCACCCTGTTCGTCCTGCCGGGGGTTCCTCCGCAGTTCCGCAGCATCATCCGGGACGCGATCGAGCCACAGATCGCGGGGCGCAACCCGCCGATCGAGACGCTCGAGATCAGCCACTCGTTCCCCGAGTCCGCGCTCAACCTGTGCTTCGTGGACGTGCTCGAGAAGTACCCGGAGGTCGAGCTCGGGTCGTACCCGGGGGTGCCGATGCTCGTGAGACTCCGTGGCCGACCCGACGAGGTCGAGGCCGCGGCGGACGAGGTGCGGCGCTACATCACCGAGCTCGAGACCGACCCGGCGGGGGAGCGGCTGGCCAAGGCCTGGGCGGATCGGTTCGGCGGGGTCGAGACGGAGCGTCGGTGACACGGCGCCTGCTGTTCGTCCACGCCCACCCCGACGACGAGTCGTCGAAAGGTGCGGCGACGGCTGCCCGCTACGTCGACGAGGGGGCCGAGGTGACGCTCGTCACGTGCACCGGAGGGGAGGCGGGCGAGGTGTTGAACCCCGCGATGGAGCCCGTCGCCGACGAAGAGATGACCTTCGTGCGGCAGGCCGAGCTCGAAGCGGCTGTCGCGATCCTCGGGTTCACCGACACCTACCAGCTCGGGTATCGCGACTCCGGCTACCACGAGGACCCCGACGCGGTGCCGGCCGGAACCTTCGCCCGCACGCCGGTCGACGAACCCGCGCGCCGGCTGGCAGAGATCTTCGGCGAGGTCCGCCCCGAGGTCGTCGTCACCTATCCCGAGGACGGGGGCTATCCGCATCCCGACCACATCATGGCCCACGAGGTGACGATGCGAGCGCTGGAGCTCGCCGAGGGCGAGCAGAAGGCCGCCTGGCGGGTCCCGAAGGTCTACGCCTGCACGGCGTTCCCCGCCGACCGGGTCGTCGCGCTCCACACCGCGATGCTCGAACGGGAGCTCGAGAGTCCGTTCGAGGGCTGGATGGAGCGACGCGCCGAGCGACGTGAGGCGACCGACGACGTCGACGCCTGCATCGAGGTCGGGGCGTGGCTCGAGCGGCGTGACGAAGCCCTGTTGGCTCATGCCACCCAGATCGATCCCGACGGCTTCTGGTTCGCGGTGCCTCGCGAGCTCGAACGCGAGGTCTTCCCGTTCGAGTGCTACCACCTGCTGCGATCGGACGTGGACACCGAGCTGCCCGAGGACGACCTCTTCGCTGGCCTGTGACGCCCCGCACGAACGGGGGCGCCGGCTGGTCCCGCTACAGAGCCGGAGGCGGGAACTCGTTGGTGAGGTAGAAGAGGCAGTCCTTGCGGGTGGCCTCGACCGTTCGTGTCATCATGACGGGCGTCACGTCGCACTCCAGCACCACCTCGCCGTCGCGGATGGAGAAGTGCTCGTCGGTGACGTCGTTGCCGCCTGGCTCGACCGCCCTGACCGGCATCGCCGATCCCGGGTGCACGCGCCCGATCACGTGTCCCGCATCCACACGGACGAAGTTGTGGACGTCGGCGTCTTCGTCGATGACGAAGTCCACCTCGCTGGTGAGCTCACCGCCGAACTGGAAGCGGACCTCGGGTTTGACGATGACCTTGCGCAGGCCGCCCAGCATGTCGAAGTCGCGCCGGACCCGGTCGGTCTCGAGGGGCCGCGCGCCGAGGTAGCGACGGAGACCGTCCACGGCGAACGCGAGCGACTCGGGCAGCCCCGGGAGCCCGCATTCGACCGCGATCGCCGCGCAGTCGTCCTCCAGCGCCTCCATCAGGGTGTTCGCCCCGAGATCCCAGTGGAGGATCGTCGTGGTCCACAGCGTCGCGAGGTTGAGTGTCTCGGGGCGCAGGGTGGTGACGATGGCGTAGAAGGGGTTGTTGCCGGTGTTGTTGTGGATGTCGACCATCGACTCGATGCCGGCGTCGTCCAGCTCCGCGAGCATCGCATCCGCTGCGCGGCGAGCCTGCGTCGTGGGATCGTCCAGCCCCCAGATCCGGTTGAAGTCCTCTTGGTCGTCGAGGAAGCGGTGGGCGTAGCCGGGTGGTTCGAGGGCTGCCCGGACGTTGCCGATGATGGCGTAGAAGTCGAAGGGATAGGTGCGCCGGCGTCGGAGGATGCGATGGAGCGCCTTGAACCCGGTCGACTCGTCGCCGTGGAGCAAGCAGGCCGCGGCTCGGGGCGGGGCATCGCCGTCGCCGGGTACCCGGATGAGCGTCGGCTTCCCGAGCGCGGCCAACAGCTCCCGCTCGGGGAGATCGAGGAGCTCGTCGGGGAGTCCGTCGGGGAACCGGCGATAGGTCCCGTCGACGTCGTCGTGGGCGTCGAGATCGACGGTCAAGGGGGTCCGTTCACGCATGGAAGAAGGGCGGCCTCGGAGTGTAGGCCGCCCTTCCGTGAGGTCGATCCGAGCTCAGCCTTCGGTCTCGGTTTCGGTCTCGGTGGTGGTTTCGGTCTCGGTCGTGGTGTCCATCTCGGTTTCGGTCTCGGTGGTGGTCGTGGTGTCGTCGTCCTCGACGACCGTGGTGTCGTCGTCGGCGACATCGTCCTCGCACGCGGCCCCCACCAGTGCGACGGAGGCGACGAGACCGGTGGCCACGAAACGCTTCCAGGTCTTCATGTGTTGCTCCTTGCGGTCTGCTGTTGATGACGCCGCGGACGATCCGCGGCGTTCAACAGGGATGGTGGTCCCGTGCCCGAGACGGATCGCTCACGCCACGTGGCCGACCGGCCACCGCTGCGAGTCGCCCCCCTTGAGGACACCTGGCCGGCCGGCGGGGTCGTCACCGCCGGACGGCCAGGGGTCGCTCAGTCGGGCAGCTCCCAGGTGTGCACCGGGCGGTTCAGACGCATGTTCCGCATGTAGCCCCGCACCATCTCGATGAGGGCCTCGTCGCGGTCGCGTCCCGGGAACAGCCGCTGGAACGCCTCAACCTGCCAGGTCGCGCCGGTCTGCCGGTTCATCGCTCGTTGCTCGATGATCCCGAGATAGCGATCGCGGTCCTCGGGGTCGATCTCCCACCCGTCGAGACCTTCGGCGGCGAGGGGGAGCAGCGTGCGCAGGATCAGCTCGCTGGCAGGCGTGACCCCCACACCCGGCCAGTACAGCATCGCATCGATCCCTTCCCGGGCGGCAGCCCGGAAGTTGTCGGCAGCGGCGGAGAACGACATCTGCTCGGTGATCGGGGGATCCATCTCGGCGACCGATCTGACGAGTCCGTAGTAGAACGCGGCGTTGGCGACCGCGTCCCGGAGCGTCGGCCCAGCCGGGAGGACCCGGTTCTCGACCCGGAGGTGCGGCTTGCCGCGCGCGACGTCGTAGATCGGCCGGTTCCACCGGTAGACGGTGCCGTTGTGGAGCGTCAGCTCGGGCAGATGGGGGATCCCGCCCTCTGCGAGCACCTCAGCCGGCTCCTCGTCCTCGAGCATGGGGAGGAGCGCGGGGAAGTAGGTCACGTTCTCGTCGAACAGATCCAACACCGAGGTGATCCACTTCTCGCCGAACCACACGCGCGGACGCACACCCTGGGCGGTGAGCTCTTCGGTGCGGGTGTCGATCGCCTGCTCGAACAGGGCGATGCGGGTCTCGCGCCACAGCTCCTTGCCGAGCAGGAACGGAGAGTTGCACCCGATCGCGACCTGCGCGGCCGAGATCGCCTGAGCCGCGTTCCACGTCGAGGCGAACCCCTCGGGGGAGACCTGGAGGTGGAGCTGCATCGAGGTGGCAGCAGCCTCCATCGTGATCGAGCCCGCCTGCAGCTCGAGCTTCTCCGGTCCCTCGATGTCGAACGTGATGTCCTCTCCCCGTGCCTCGAGGATCTGTTCGTTCAGGAGGTAGTAGCGGGGGTTGTTCGACAGGTTCTGGATCGTGACGTGGAGGTCCTTGAGGGTGGGCATGATCCCGACCATCACCACGTAGGCGTCGAGGTCGCGGGCGCGTCGCATCGCGTGCTGGAAGCTGGTCTCGAGCTCCTCCTCGACCTCCCGGAACACGGTCCCGGTGAGCTTGTGGGGGGAGAGGTTGAACTCGATGTTGAACTGGGCCAACTCGGTCTGGAAGTCCTCCGACTCGATGTTGTCGAGGAGCTCCGCGTTCACCATCTTCGGCTCGCCGTCGGCATCGACGACGTAGAACTCCATCTCGACGCCGATGAGCTTCCGCTCGGTCTCGAAACGGCCCTCGTCGAGCATGGTGCGGAGCGCGGTGAGGCAGCGCTTCACCTTCTCGCGGTACTGCTGCCGGTCCTCGCGAGTGAAGGTGATGTCCTCGACCTCGCGGCCCACAGTTCGCCCTTCGCTGATCCGAACGGATGGTAGGAGAGCCGTCACCTCATCTGGCGGTTCTCTCGACAACGCGGCGGTGGGGTGACCCGCGCCCCGCGATCAGGAGATCGGGCCTTGCGGTCCGGGGCCACGGCCACGAAGATGGGTCAGGAGCGATCGGAGGAACGGACGTGGCACACGAGAACGAGCAGCTGATCCGCCGGGGCTACGAGGCCTTCGCGAACGGGGACATGGCAACGATCAACGAGATCTTCGCCGACGACATCACCTGGCATTCCGCTGGTGACAACCCGCTGGCCGGTGACTTCGAGGGCAAGCAGGAGGTGCTCGGTGTGCTCGGCAAGATCGGGGAGATCACGGACTCCTTCTCCCAGGAGATCCACGACGTCCTCGCCAACGACGACCACGCCGTCGCCCTCGTCAAGAACCGGGCGACCCGTGATGGAGAGACGCTCGAGTCCACCGCCGTTCACGTCTACCACGTCGAGAACGGCCAGGTGGTCTCGTTCTGGAACCACCCCTACGACCAGGCGAAGTCGGACGCCTTCTTCTCGTAGAGCCCGGTAGCTCAGTCGCTGCGCCGGCGCACCCGCGTGGCGCTGGCCTGGTCGCGAGGGAGCAACAGGACGTGGTCGACGTTGACGTGAGCGGGACGCGTGACGCACCAGCGGATGGTGTCGGCGACGTCGTCGGCCGAGAGCGGGGTCATGCCCTCGTAGACCTGCGCGGCGCGTTCCTCGTCACCGTCGAACCGGACGAGTGAGAACTCCGTCTCGACCAGGCCAGGCGCGATCTCGGTGACCCGGACCGACTCGCTGAGGAGTTCGTGTCGGAGGACGTCGCGCACCGCGTGGACCCCGAACTTCGCGGCGTTGTAGCCCCCGCCGCCCGGGTACGCCTCGATCCCCGCGATCGATCCGACGATCACCACGTGGCCGTCGCCACTGGCACGGAGCTTCGGCAGCAGTGCCTGTGTCATCCGCACGACCCCGAGGACGTTGGTGTCGTACATCGTCTGCCACCGATCGAGGTCGGCCTCGGCGACCGCATCGAGCCCGAGCGCCCCGCCGGCGTTGTTGACGAGGACGTCGCAGCGGTCCACGTGATCGACGAACGCTGCCACGGAACTGTCGTCAGTGACGTCGAGGGTGTGGGCCTCCGCCCCGTCGCCGATGTCGGCGACGAGCGACTCCAACCGCTCGAGTCGGCGGGCGCCGACGATGACCCGGAACCCTGCGTCCGCGAGGTGACGGGCGGTGGCGGCACCGATCCCGGCCGAGGCGCCGGTGACGACGGCGGTGCGGGTCATGGTTCATCCTTCGCGTGGGGGTCGCTCCGGTGACGATAGGGGCGCCTCCACGGGTGCGAGCGACCCCGTCGTTAGCCTGCGGGGACGGGAGGGAACCGCGATGGCGATCGACACGACGAACCAGGACGTCGGCTGCACGGTCGGGGACCTGTGCCCCAACTGCGGCGGTGACGACCTCCGGCCCGAGCACGCGCACGTGAGGTGCCCGTCGTGTGGCTACATCGGTCCCTGTTGCTGGTGACTCACTGCAGCGGGTAGGGAGGCTGGCGCCACCAGGGCACGTCGCTGACCTCGATGCGGGTCACCCACTTGACCCACCAGAACCCCCGGCGGCCCGGTGCCACGAGACGTGCCGGTGCACCATGGCGGGGCGCGATCGGGCGGTCTTCGTATCGCGTCGCGAGCAGCAGGTGGGGAAGGTCGTGGAGTGGGAACCGGCGGGCGTAGCCGGTCTCGGAGCGTACGAGCAGGCTCCGGGAGCGGCGAGGTGGCTCGCCGAGCAGTCGGGACAGCGTGACGCCAGACCAGTCCTGCTCGGCCCACCAGCCACTCGTGCAGTCGAGGATCGCTGTCACGCGCTCGTCAGGAGCGGCGAGCTCGCGGTAGCCGAGGGTGCGGCTGCCGGATCCGTCCACGACCGTCAGCGTCCAGGCGTCGCGATCCAGCACGAGCCGTGGGTCGAACAGCCAGATGATCGAGGGCATGGACTCGGGGTCGTGGCTCGCTTGCTCGAGCGAACCGGTGAAGCGTCGGTCCGCGCCCCGCCAACCGACCACGTCCATGAGCCCTTCCAGCGACGCCCACACGGCCCCTGCGGATCCGAGCAGCAAGGCGGATCGCAGGAGGTTCCGCCTGGTCGCGTCCTGCCGTCCCGGGAACGTCTCGCGCGCGAACACGTGCCATGCGGCGAACGGGAGGGACAGGAGTGCCGCCCCGACGTGGACCTGCATGTCGTCCAGTGGTCCGTAGCGCAGCACGAGCCCGGTCGAGTGGAGCACCCCGGAGGCGATCGCCGCCACGACCAGTGCGGTCAGCACCAACGACGGCCAGCTCGAGGTCAGAGGATGGTGATCGAGCCCGGCCCGGATGATCCGCCATTTCCAGCCGCTCACCAGGACGATCGCAAGCGCCACGGTTCCGTGGGCCACGGTGGGCCACCGGGCCCACGCCGTCCCCAAGGCGAAGTTCAGGGCCCCGGTCGCGACGGCCAGCAGGAGCAGTCCGAGCAGCGCGAGGTTCGTCTGGCGCCCCGCCATCCCGCGCACCAGCCTGCGGATCGTGGCTGCGAGTCGATGCACGGCCGGTTCCCGTCGACGGCAGCGACCCTATCCGGCGATCGGCGTCTCCCCGCCCCGTCGCACCGCACGCCTGCGGTGGCGCCGGAGCTCGCAGGGGTACACGGGCGCCAACCGACGCGGCACTCCCGGCACGTTCCCGAGTCCGCTCCCGGCTTCAACCGATGACGGTCAAGGCGGTCACCACGGTGATGGCGGTCAGGTTCAGAGGCGCCCCGACGCGTAGATAGTCGGTGAACCGGTAGCCGCCAGGCCCATACACGATCGTGTTCGTCTGGTAGCCGATCGGGGTGAGGAACGAACTCGACGCCGCGATCGCGATGGCGATGGCGATCGCCCGCATGTCGAGCCCCGTCCTCTCGGCGACGGACACGGCGATCGGGAACACGACCACAGCTGCGGCGTTGTTGGTGACGAGCTCGGTGAGCAACGACACCGCGAGCAGGAGCCCGAAGAGGATCCCGACGGTGCCGAAGGTGTCGAACAGCGAGATCAGTCCCTCTGCGACGGCGTTCGCAAGCCCGGTCGTCTGGACCGCAGCGCCGAGCCCGAACGCGGCGGCGATCAGGATGATCACGTCGAAGTCGATGGCGTCGCGGACCTCGTCGGCCGAGAGCACCCGCGTGACGACCAGCGCGCCGGCCGCGAGCAGGGCCGCCTCGAGTATCGGCAGGATGCCGAAGGCGGCCACCGCCACCATCGTGCCCGCGATCGCTGCGACCACCGGCGCTTGTGCGGACGCGGTGGGCGGGTCGCCACCGAGCGGGGCGACGATCAGGAAGTCGCGTTGCTCGCCCCAGTTCCGTTGGAACGCTTGATCGGCGAGGATGAGCAGGGTGTCGCCGGGACGCAGACGTACGTCTCGCGGCTCCTGGGTCAGTCGGTGTCCGTCGCGATGCACGGCCAGCACCGCCGCCTGGTAGCGGTCGATGAACCCGACGTCAGCGAGGGTGCGTCCCGCCATCGGGGAGGTGCGCCCGACCACGGCGACGTAGAGCCCGTGTTCGGGACTGGCCACGGCTTCGAGGTGTTGCTGGGCGGTCGAGCGCAGACCCCGCATGCGATGCAGTTCGACGATCTGGCCGATCTGCCCCGCGAACGTCAGCCGGTCGCCCGCGTGGAGCACCGTGTCGAGGTTCACCGGGGACATCGTGTGACCATCCCGTGCGACCTCGACGAGGAAGACGTGCCGACGGCCCACCAGGGGGGTATCGGCGATCCGCTGGCCCTCCAGAGCTCCTCCAGGTTCGACCTCCATGAAGACCACGAACTCTCGCACCTCCTCGGCAGCCTGCTCCTTCGCCGTCCGGCGCTCCGGGACGAGGTGCCAGGCGGTGGTCACGAGGACGACGAGCCCGAGGAGTGCGACCGGCCCTCCCACACTCGTCAGCTCGAACAACCCGAAGGGTTCGTGCCCGCTCTCCTCCAGGAGCCCCGACACCACCAGGTTCGTGGAGGTCCCCAGCGCGGTGACCGTGCCGCCGAGGATCGTCGCGAACGACAACGGCATGAGGAACCGAGAGGCGGAGACTCCGCGGCGGTCGGCCCATCCGACGACATCGGGCGTCAGCATCGCGACGAGCGGCGTGTTGTTCAGGAAGGACGAGGCGGCGGCCGCGGGCCGGAGGAGTCGGGAGAGCGCCATACGTCCCCGGCCGCGACCGAGCAGCCGGGACGTGAGCGGGCTCAGGAGTCCCGTCTTCTGCGCCGCCCGGGCAAGGACGTAGAGCGCGGCCACCGTGGCAGGGGCAGGGTTCGCGAACCCTGACAGCGCCTGGTCGGCCTCGATCACGTTCACGAGCAGCAGGAACACCGTGGCGGCGAGCACGACCGCCGACGGGGCCAGCCGGCCCCAGACCAAGAGCCCGAACGCAGCGACCAGGACAGCGGCGGTGAGCCAGGCATCCCCGCCGAGATCGCTCACAGTCGCACCCGTTCCCATCGCGGGAGGATACGCGGCGGCAGGCGGATGCCCTTGCTGGTGAACGTCTTGCCGGTCCCGCCCGTGCCGCCGCCTCGTCCGCTCCCCGGGCTCGGGAAGAGATTCGGATGTGTCTGCCGGCTGACGGTGACCTCGCCGAGTCGGCACGGTGACTGGCTCACCTTGACGCGCGAACCCCGGAGAGGCACGTTCCGCCCTGACGGGCACCAGGAGGCCAGCGTGGACAGCGCAGGATCGCAGGTGCGGTGGGACGCGGCCGGGATGGCGATGCTCGCCATCGGGGTCGGGGAGTTGCTGGCCAGCCGGCGGCAGCGGTCGATCGTGGACGCTGTTGGCCGCCCCGTGGTCGACACCGTGCCGATCCCGGTGGTGGAGGCGACGGTCCGACTCCTCGGCACGTCGGACAAGCCCGCGCTACGAGCGGGGATCGTGGCGTCCGTGGTCGCCATGGCCGAGCGGTCCGTCGCTGCGTTGCGACCCGGGTCGGCTCGGTCCCCGGGGTGGTCCGCGTTGGCGGCGGCGGTCGGGCTGGGTGCCTACGTCGCGGGGCGCCGCAGGCTCGCCGCTCACATCGAGAGGCTCGATGCCTCGGCGCCAGCCATCCCTGTCGCGGAGCCGCTGCCCCCTGCCACGGACGGCGCCGAGGACTGGGACCACGCGGTTCCGCTGTTCACACCGGTCGAGGAGTTCTACGTCGTAGACGTGAACCTGCGCCCCGTCGCGGTGGATCTGGCGGACTGGCGGCTCGCCGTCCGCGGTCCGGGCAGGGCTGGCGGGCTGCTCACGCATGACGATCTGCTCGGACTGGGCGTGCGCGAACGTGACGCCATCCTCATCTGTGTCCATCAGCGGCTCGGGTGGGACCGGCTGGGCCATCAGCGCTGGGCGGGTTTGCCCATCTCGGAGGTGTTGGCTGCGGCCGGCGTCGAGGTGCCTGGCGACCCCGAAGCCTGGGACCTGGCGATGACAGCGGTCGATGGGTACTCGCAGGTCCTGCCGCTGGATCGTGCCCTGTCCGACGACGCGTGGGTCGTGCTCGGGATGGGTGGACGCGCGCTCCCAGCCGCGCACGGCTTTCCCGCACGTGTGATGACACCCGGCGTGGTCGGGCAGTACAACGGCGTCAAATGGCTCCGTGAACTGGCGGTCACGCCCCGCGAGGCGCGAACGGCGACCTGGGTGGCTCGAGGCTGGCCGCGCGAGACCGTCGTGCCACCGCCCATGGCCCGGATCGACCATCCTGGCGAGGTCGGCATGCCTCCCAAGCTCCCGAGCCGGGCGGAGGACGTGCCGCTGGACCCGTGGATCGTTGGCACCGCCTGGGCGCCGGCCCACGGAGGCGTCGCCCGGGTGGACGTGCGTGTCGACGACGGGCCGTGGCAGCCCGCGGAGCTCGCCCGGTCGCTCGGAGCCGCGTCCTGGCGCCGGTGGCGTCGTCGGGTGCAGCTCACCCCCGGGCGGCACGACATCGCAGCGCGTTGCGTCACGGCCGACGGGACCGTGCAGGACCCGGTGCCGACGCCACCGTTCCCCGACGGGACGACCGGTCACCACACCGTCTCCGTCCGGTGAGCTGCCGGCTCGGCGCCCACGAGGCCTGGCGCTGGCACACCGCCACGGTCCTCGCGTTCGCGCACTACCTGAAGGGGGTGTACGAGCCGTCGCTGCAGTGGGCCCGACAAGCGCTCGGCCTCAACGATTACCTCCAGGCCCTGACGATCGCTGCTGCGCCCCTGGCACAGCTGGATCGGCCCGACGAGGCGGCCAGGCATCTCGAACAGGTCCTTGACGAGCGGCCCGGTTTGACCACCGGCGATTACCGGCGGCGCTTCAACTGGCGCCGCCCCGAGGACATCCACCACTTTCTGGCCGGTGTGGCGAAGGCTGGGATGCCGGAATGAGACGAGCACCGCGTGGTACGTAGCCTGGAGTACGACCTTCGCGACCTCGTTGCGACGGTGCCGACCCTGCAGGAAGGACGGTCCATCAACCGACTGGCTGACGAGACGTCGCCGTACCTGCAACAGCATGCCGACAACCCGGTGGACTGGTTCCCGTGGGGCGAGGAGGCGTTCCAGAAGGCGCAGGTCGAGGACAAGCCGATCTTCCTGTCGGTCGGCTACTCGTCGTGCCACTGGTGTCACGTCATGGC
>JAWVZB010000020.1:0-33843 GCA_033722375.1 Nitriliruptorales bacterium
TCGAACCGACTCGATGCGACCCCGGTCGCCGGTCTCGCTCCGGTGATCGACGGTGAGCCGACCAACACGCTGGTGGTTCACACCGACGAGCTCGACAGCGACCAGCTCCTCTCGGCGGCGGTGGTGCAGACCGGCCGTGACGAACCCGTGGTCCTGGCGCTCCCGCTGGACCTCGAGGTGACCGTGCCGGGCGCTGAGTCCGGCCGCGTTCGCGACGTGTTCGCGGCCGGAGGTCGCGACCGCCTCGTCGCGGCCGTCAGCGACTACACCGGCCTGCCGCTCCACCGGGTCGTGCACCTGTCGCTGTCCGGCCTCGACCGCCTCGCCGCGGTCCTGGCCCCCGACGGCTGCCCCGAGGGTGGCTGTCTCGGAGCGGGCGAGATGCGGCGGGACGGCCGGCTCCCGGTCGCTGCCGTCAGCGACCATGTGGCGAGCCTCCAACGGCTCGCCGCTGAAGCCGGACGGCCGGGACTGCTGCTCTCGCCGTGGCGTGCCAAGCGGGTGGTGGACGCGGTACCCGCCGCTCTCGCCACCACCGATGAGTTCGGGCCGAGGGCAGCGATGCAGAGCGTGGACGCGTTCGGCGCGGCGGACCTCTCCGCGCTCGAGGTCCGTTCCGTGCCCGGCTTCCACGACCCGGGAGCGGGGCTGACCCGGCCATACCCGGAGCGAGCCGAGACCTTGTTCCAGGCGCTGCGTGAAGGCAGCCCCCTCCCGGCCGACGTCGGGCAAGCCGACCCCCGGGACGAGCTGCTCGTGCCCGAGCGGGTGCGTGTGCTCGTGCTCAACGGGGTGGGCATCGAGGGCCTCGCCGGAACGGTCGCGGAGACGCTCGCTTCCGCAGGGTTCGACGTCGCCGGTGCAGAGAACGCCGAGGAGTTCGACGATGCGCTGACGGCCACGGTGATCCGCCACCGTCCTGACCGTGGGTTCGAGGGCGAGCTCGTCGCCGGATCCCTGCCTGGCGCCACGCTCGAGCCCCGGAACGACCTCCCGAGGGGGGTCGACGTGGTCGTGCTGGTCGGCAGCGACATGGCGGACTGATGACCGACAGCACCCTCGAGCCGGGACTGTGGGGTCCGACCATCGTGGGCGGACGTCGTCTCCGCGGCTGGCGGCGGGCGCTGACGTGGGTCGTCGCCGCGGCGTCGGTGGCGATCCTCGTCGTCGGCCTCGGGGCTGCACTCCTCGTCAGGACAGCGGAGGCGAACCTGACGCGCGTGCCGGTCGGGGCGCTCGAGACGATCGAACCCGGTCGGCCCATCAACGTCCTCGTGGCCGGCTCGGACGCCCGCAGCGGTCTGACCGCCGAGGAGATCCGCCGCTACAACCTCGGGGACTTCAGTGGGCAACGCAGCGACACGGTGATCCTCGTGTCCGTCACCCCCGATCACGACGGCGTCAGCGTCGTGCACTTCCCGCGCGACCTCTACGTCGTCGATCAGGACACGCCCCGCAAGCTCACCGAGACCTTCGCCGGCGGGCCTGACGCCCTGGTCGACGTGGTCCAGTCCAACTTCAACGTCCCCGTCCACCACTACGTGGAGGTGTCGGTCACCGGGTTCATCAGCGTCGTCGACGCGCTCGGGGCGGTCGAGATCTGTCTCGAGGAGCCACTTCGCGACCGGAAGTCCGGCGCGGACTTCACGGCTGGCTGCCACCAGATGGATCCGGCGGAGGCGTTGTCGTTCGTGCGTTCGCGCGCGGGTCCACGCGGAGACTTCGAGCGGATCGAGCGCCAGCAGCAGTTCCTGAAGGCGATGCTCGACGAACTCGTCGCCGCGCGGACGTTCGTCGATCTCCCACGCCTGTTCAGCGTCGTCGAGAAGGTGGCCGCCAACGTCAGCACCGACCAGGATCTCGGGCTCAACCGGATGCGCAGTCTCGCCAACGAGCTGCGCGGGCTCGCCAGCGGCGACATCCCCATGACGTTCGTGCCCGGCTATACGCAGACGATCAACGGGAAGAGCTACGTGATCCCCTACCGCCCCGGCGCGACCGCCCTGTTCGAGGCCATCCGTGACGGTGAGGTGCTGGCCCCGCGCGGCACCCGCCAGCAGCGTGAACAGGTCGAGGTCGCCCTCTGGACGGCGGGCCTGACCACCGAGGCGGTCATCATCGAGAGCACCCTCAACTGGGCCGGGTTCCGTCCGGTCCCGGACGGAGTCGGGCCGATCGACGGTGGCGCGGAGACGGCGGTCTACGCTCGGACGGTCACCGACCTGGAAGCCGGATGGGTGGCTGCCACACTGGGCGTCGACGTCTCGGCGCTCCCCCCGGACCTCGAACTGCCCGACGGAGTTGACGTGGTGGTCGTCGCCGGCCGCGATGCCGCCCCCAGAGCCGACTCCTAGACCTCCAGACGCCACGACATACAGGAGACCCCGATGCGCGCGCTCGTGCTCGCCGGTGGCGAAGGCACCCGGCTCCGACCGATCACCCACACCTCGGCGAAACAGCTCGTCCCCGTCGCCAACAAGCCGATCCTCTTCTACGGCCTCGAGCAGATCCGCGATGCCGGCATCCACGAGGTCGGCATCATCGTCGGCGACACCGCCGACGAGATCCGCGAAGTGGTGGGCGACGGCAGCGCACTCGGGATCGACGTCACCTACATCCCCCAGCCGGAGCCCCTGGGCCTCGCACATGCGCTCCTCTGCGGCGAGGAGTTCCTCGGCGACGAGGACTTCGTGATGTTCCTCGGAGACAACCTGATCGAGGGCGGCATCCACGACCTCGTGGCGGACTTCGAGCGGGACCGCCCCGCCGCACAGATCCTCCTGAAGGCGGTGAGCGACCCGAGCCGCTTCGGCGTCGCGGTGCTCGACGACGAGGGGGCGATCGAACGGCTGGTGGAGAAGCCGGTGGACCCCCCGAGCGACCTGGCGCTGATCGGGGTGTACCTGTTCACCCCGGCGGTCTTCGCTGCGGCTCGCTCCATCGAACCGTCCGACCGCGGCGAGCTCGAGATCACGGATGCCATCCAGCAGCTCGTCGACGATGGGCACACCGTTCGGGCCTCACAGGTGCACGGCTGGTGGCTCGACACCGGGAAGAAGGACGAACTCCTCGAGGCCAACCGGATCGTGCTCGGGACCGTCGAGCGGAGGATCGAGGGCAAGCTCGACGGGAGCTCGGAGGCGGTCGGTGCGGTCGTGGTCGAGGCCGGTGCGGAGCTCGTGGACTCCACGGTGCGGGGCCCCGCAGTGATCGGGCGGGGGACGCGACTCGTGTCCACCTACGTGGGGCCGTTCACCTCCATCGCCGAGGACTGCCTGCTCGAGGACACCGAGATCGAGCACTCGGTGGTCCTGTCGGGCTGCCGTATCGCGGCGATCCCCCGGGTCGAGGGGTCGCTGTTCGGGCGCGACGTGACCGTTGAACGCGGCGAGCGCAAACCGGCTGCCTACCGGTTCATGATCGGGGACGACTCCCACGTCGAGCTGCCCGAGTCGGGCTGAGGGGACGGCCATGCGGATCTTCGTGACCGGCGGCGCCGGGTTCATCGGCTCCAACTTCATCCGGTGGGTGCTCGCCGACACCGACGATGTCGAGGTCACCAACTTCGACCTCCTGACCTACGCCGGCAACCTCGACACCCTGCGCGAGGTCGACGGCGATCCCCGGTACCGGTTCGTGCACGGTGACATCCGTGACGCCGACGCCGTGACAGCGGTCATGGAAGGCCACGATGCGGTCGTGAACTTCGCGGCCGAATCACACGTCGATCGCAGCATCGAAGGCCCGGCGACCTTCCTGTCCACCAACGTCAGCGGGGCCGGCGTGGTGTTCGACGCCGCCCGGACCCTCGGGGTCGAGCGGTTCCTCCACATCTCGACCGACGAGGTGTACGGCTCGATCGCTGAGGGATCGTTCCACGAGGACGACGGGCTGTTCCCCAACAGCCCCTACTCGGCGTCCAAGGCGGGGGCTGACCTCCTAGCGCGGGCGTACGACGAGACCTACGACTACCCGATCCTCGTGACACGGACGACCAACAACTTCGGGCCCTTCCAGTACCCCGAGAAGGTCATCCCGCTGTTCGTCACCAACCTCATGGCCGGGGAGTCGGTCCCGCTCTACGGCGACGGGTCGAACGTCCGCGACTGGCTCTACGTGATGGACAACGCCGAGGCCCAGTGGCGGGTCCTCGTCGACGGCGAGCCGGGGACGGTCTACAACGTCGGTGCCGGCAACGAGCTGTCGAACCTGGAGCTGACGCGGGAGATCCTCACTCGCTTCGACGTGGGCGACGAGATGATCGAGCGGGTCGCTGACCGTCCCGGACACGATCTGCGCTACTCGGTCGACACGGCGCGGATCCGCGACCTCGGCTGGGAGCCCCGGCACAGCTTCGGCGAGGCACTGGACGCCACCGTCGACTGGTACCGGGACAACGAGTGGTGGTGGCGCCCGTTGAAGGACGCGGGGGCGTCGCAGCGCCGCGGACTGTCGTCGTCGTGAACGTCCTCGTGACCGGTGCCGGTGGGCAGCTCGGCCAGGACCTCGTCGATGCCTTCGACGACCATCAGGTGAGCGGTCTCGGTCACGACGACCTGGACGTCGCGGACGAGCCGGCGGTCTGGGCGGCGGTGGGGGACCTCCGCCCCGACGTCGTCGTCCACGCCGCCGCCTGGACCGACGTCGACGGCTGCGAAGGGGACCCCGACCGGGCCCACCGCGTCAACGCGCTCGGTTCGTGGTGGGTCGCCCGCGCCTGTGACGAGGTCGGGGCGGCGATGGCGCTGGTGTCGACCGACTACGTCTTCGCCGGGGAAGGTCGCAGAGGACGGCACGAGCCGTACCGGGAGTTCGACGTCCTCGATCCGCTGAACGAGTACGGCCGCTCGAAGGCGGCAGCCGAAGCGCTGGTCCGCCAGACGCTGGACCGTCACTACATCGTCCGCACCGCGTGGGTCAACGGTGCGCGCGGGAGCAACTTCGTCCGCACCATGCTCCGCGTCGGCCGTGAGCGGGGCGAGGCGACGGTGGTGGACGACCAGGTCGGATCGCCCACCTTCACCCGGGACCTTGCCGCCGCCATCCGTGAGCTGGCCGTGTCGGGGCGGTACGGGACCTACCATCGCACCAACAGCGGCGAGTGCAGCTGGTTCGATCTCGCCGCCGCGACCTACGAACTCGCCGGCGTGGACGTGGAGCTGCACCGGATGTCGAGCGACGACCTGGACCGCCCCGCCCCCCGCCCCGCGTACTCCGTCCTGTCGAACCGCCACGCGGTGCTGTCGGGGCTCATGACCATGCCGCACTGGCGGGACGGCCTGCGGCGGATGCTGACCGAGCTCGGAGAGACCGACGATGGATGAACAGGTGGTGGCGGCCTCCGAGCTCGCCGACGACGACGAGAGGTCTGGCAAGGTGGGACTCGACACCGCACTGATCCTGCTGGCATCGATCGGTCTGGCCACGGCCGGACAGCTCTTGCTGAAGGCGGGTATGACCGACATCGGGTTGGTCGAAGGGCTCTCCCTCGGGCACCTCGGCGAGATGGTCATGAACGTCGTCGGGAGCTGGAAGGTGCTCCTCGGGCTCGCGTTCTTCGGGATGTCCGCCGTGTTCTGGCTCGTGACGCTGTCACGGGTACCGCTGTCGACCGCCTACCCGGTCGTGAGCCTGTCGTACGTGCTCATCCTCGGCTTCTCCACGCTCGTCCTCGGTGAACGCCCGACCCTGCCGGTGTGGATCGGGGCGGTCCTCATCATGCTCGGGATCTCGTTCGTGGGGATCGGTCAGCGCTGACCGCCGGATCCGCTCCGGACACGCCCGCGGTCGCGCTGGTGGTGGTGACGCACGACTCGTGCGAGGACCTGCTCGCGTGCCTTGCCAGCCTCGATGACGTGGGCGCCGACGAGGTGGTGGTGGTCGATTCGGGGTCTCGCGACCGGTGCCTCCCGACCGTCGCCGAGCGGCACCCCTCGGTCCGCACGCTCCGCCTCGCGAACGTCGGATTCGGTCAGGCCGCCAACGCCGGCGTCGCCCGCACGAGCGCCCCGATCGTCGTGGTCGCCAACGCCGACACCCGTTTCCGGCCGGGGAGCCTCACCGCGCTCGCGGCGGCGATGGGCCCCGACACCGCCGTGGTCGGGCCGCGCGTCGTCTACCCCGACGGTCAACCCCAGGCGTCCGCCCGGCGCTTCCCGAGCCTCCCGGTCGCTGCCGGTCACGCCGCTGTGGGCCTGTGGTGGCCCGACAACCCGTGGACCCGTCAGTACCGAGGGGCGGCCGGGGACCGCGAGGCGGGGGAGGTCGACTGGGTCTCGGGCTGCGTGGTGGCCTTGCGGCGGGACGCCTTCGAGGCGATCGGGGGCTTCGACCCCGCGTACTTCATGTTCGTCGAGGACGTCGACCTGGCCTGGCGCCTGCGTCAGGCGGGTTGGACCGTGCGCTACGAACCGAGCGCCGAGGTGGTGCACCGGGTCGGGGCGTCCACCGGCCACTACGGCGGCACCCTGGCTCTCGAGCACGCCAGGAGCCTCCACCGCTTCTGGTCACGCGCCTACGGTCGTGGTCCGACGCGTCTCCTCGACCCGCTCGTGCGGATCGGTCTCGCGGCCTGGGCGGCGATGGCCTGGATCTGGCAGCGCGCGGTCGCGCCCCGAACGGGGCGCAGCACCACCGGTGAATGACGAGCCTCGACCAGACGACGCGGCCACCGCCCACACACCAACCGACGCCACGCCCACCGACGACGGGAGCAACCCGATGGACGCACTGATCGTGGCCGGCGGCAGGGGCACGCGGCTCCAGCCGCTGACCTACACCACCATGAAGCCCCTCCTGCCGTTCTGCGGGACCCCCTTCCTCATCGGGTTGGTCGCGCGGCTGGTCGCGGCGGAGGTCGACCGGGTGCTGCTCGTGGTGGGCGACGACACGAGCCCGTTCGAGGTTCTCCGCGACCCCCTCCGTGAGCTCGGTGCCGAGCTGGCGCTGGTCCCCGAGCCCGAGCCCCTGGACACCGCCGGAGGTGTGCGGAGCGTGGTCTCGGAACTGTCCGACGACGTGCTGGTGCTGAACGGCGACATCCTGACCGATCTCGACTACGCCGCCACTGTGCGCCGTCACCGCGAGGCCGGGGCCGACGCCACGATCGCGCTCACCCGCGTGGACGACACGTCGAGCTACGGCGTGTGCGTGCGTGACGGGACCCGGATCGTGGAGTTCGTCGAGAAGCCACCGACCGGCACGCTGCCGGGGCAGGACGCCGTCAACGCAGGGACCTACGTCCTCGACCCCGATGTGCTGTTGACCTTCGAGCAGGGCCCCCTGAGCTTCGAGCGCGATGTCTTCCCGGGGATCCTCGCCGACGGAGGCCACATCGAAGGGTTCGTCTGGGAGGGCGTCTGGGCCGACCTCGGCACCCCGGAGCGGTTCCGCGACGGCCACCGACTGGCACTGTCGCGTGAGCTCGGCTGGCCGCCGCTCGACGAGGTCCCAGAGCGCTCGCCCGGTGTTCGCGTGGCGCCGGAGGCACAGGTCGACGCCGACGCGATCGTGGTGCCACCGGTGCTGATCCTCGATGGTGCGCGCGTGGAGGCTCCTGCCACCGTTGGGCCCTACGCCGTCGTCGGCCGTGGTGTGACCGTCGGGGCTGGCGCGACGATCGCGGACACGGTGCTCTTCGACGATGTCGAGGTCGGGGACGGCGTCGCTGCCTTCAGTCTGCTGGCCGGGGAAGGGGTGAGCATCGAGCCTGGAGTTCGTCTGGGGAGCGGCAACGTGCTCGGGGCGGGGGAGCACCTCCGGTCCGGGGAGCTGCTGCGGGACGGCGAGCGGGTCCCGCCCGCAGAGCGATAGCGGCTCGCCCATGGAGGTCACCGCGATCGTCGTGAACCACAACAGCGGGGCCTACCTCGGTGCGTGTCTCGACGCGCTGCTCGCTCAGGATCATGAGCTGCTACGCGTCGTGGTGGTCGACAACGCCTCCACGGATGGGTCGCTCGCGGTGCTCGCTCGCTACGCGTCACGGGTGGACGTGGTCCGCAACGCGACGAACCGTGGATACGCGGGAGCCCTCAACGACGTGCTGCGTCACGACACCTCGGACGCGGTGCTCGTCTGCAACCCCGACGTCGTCGCGGCGCCGGATCATGTCCGGCGTCTAGCCGCTGCGCTGGTGGCGGACCCGGGCCGGGGATCGGCGCAGGGGCTGCTCGTCCGGCCCAACGGGCGCGTCGACAGCACCGGTCACGTTGCCCGTCGGTCGCGTCTGTTCTCGAACCGCGACGAGGGCCGCCCCGTCGAGCGGGCCACCGCCGACGCGGGTGCGGTCTTCGGCGTCACCGGTGCGTTGGCGCTCCACCGCCGCGCCATGCTCGACGACGTCGCCATCGAGGTCGATGGCCGTCCGGAGCGGTTCGACGAGGATCTCTTCGCGTACTTCGAGGACGTCGAGCTCGACTGGCGCGCAGCGACGCGAGGCTGGACCGCCTGGTACGAGCCAAGGGCGCAGGCGGTGCACCACCGTCGCGGCGCGAGCCGTCACCGGCCACCGCTGGTCGCGGAGCTCAACTGGCGGAACCGGCTGCTGCTGCTCGCGAAGTGTGACGACCTCGCGTCGCTCGCGCGCGCTCTCCCGACCGTCGTCCTGACGACCGCCATCAAGTCGCTCGTGCTCGGGGCGCGGAACCCCGCAGCCCTGGTCCGGGCCGTGGCGGGGTTCATACGGCTCGTACCGAGGATGCGGCGCAAGCGCCGAGAGGTCCAGCGGCGGGCGAGTGTCGCGTCGTCGGTGGTCGTGGAGCGTTGGTTCCGCCCCTTCTCCTATCGCGCCTGGTACCGGGCGTACGTGGCCCGCTCTCGCCGGTGACCGCGGTGCGCCGCAGCCGGGCTCAGCTCTCGGCCGGCGACGGCTCCGCGGTGTCGGAGGGCGAGGGCGCGTGGGTCTCGGTGCCGCCCTGTGGGTTGTCCTCGACCTCGCGGTCGGAGAACCCGAGGGCCTCCTCGGGGTACGGCGCGAACCGGTTCTCCGGGGAGGTCCCGTGGGTCCCGAAGTGCTCGATCACGAAGCCGTTGCCGACCGTGTCGTCCCAACTGTCGCAGTCGACCGCGATCCCCCAGGCCCGGAGCGCCAGGGCCTTGCCGGAGGAGATCCCCGGGTCCGTGTAGGGCGAGACGAACACCGCAGCACCGGAGTTGGGGAACGCGAACCCGCTCTGGTTGAGACCCTCGGCCCAGTCCTCGATGGTCCCGATGGAGTCGACCTGTTCGGGGTCGTACCACACGATCACGGCTCCGTGCTCGAGGTTGTGCGTGAGGGCCCGTTCCTCCCCTTGGCTGTCGAACCCGTCCTGGACCACGGGATGCACGGTGGCGTAGTGCGGCCCGCTGTGCGTGGGACGTGGGGCGCCGGCGTAGAGCGTGGAGGCCGGAGGGGCCGTGGCCGGCTCCACGTGTTGGGCGTTCTCCAGGGCCTGGTCGCTCACGACCTCGCACCCGGCGCTCTGACGCGCGTCCTCGTAGGCCGCGACGCTGATGGTCTCGCCCGCCACCGTCTCGCCACCTCCGAAGGGGTCGGCGGTCCAGACGATCCACGCGACGAAGGCGATGATCAGCGCCGTGACGCCGTAGGTGGTCCAGCGCTGGCGCCGCGCCTTCTTGGCCTCCTCGGCCGCCTTGCGCTTGCGCTCGGCACGCGCCTGCGCGCGGCGCTCCTTCTTCGTGAGCTTCCGCTCTTCCGCCACGGGTTCACCTCGTGAGACAGCGGGATCGTGCGAGGACACCCGGAGGGTAGCCCCCACGGGTTCGGGGACTACCCGTCGCGGGGCGCGCCGCGGCGGAACAGGTCCTCCTCGGCGGGGCGTACGAGGTCCCGGGCCCGGCCGCGACCGGTGACCTCCAAGCCCCGGATCAGCACGAACGGAACCCCGTCCGCCTTCCGACGGACGAGGTCGGCGGCGGCGGCCAGCTCGTCGGCGACCGCGACCATCGTCACCTCGAGCTCCCGACCGTGGAGGTCTCGGGTTCCGCGCTCGTCGCGGAGGACTTCGATCCCGGCGGCGCCGATCGCGACATCGGTCTGACCGAGACGCCAGGGACGGCCGAAGGTGTCGGTGATCACGACCCCGACCGTCGCGTCGGTGACCTCCTCGAGCGCAGACCGCAGCTCGGCCGCACTCGCATCGGGGTCGTCGGGCAGGAGGAGCGCCATACCGTCGGTCACGTTGGACGTGTCGATCCCGGCGTTCGCGCACACGAGCCCGTGCGGGGTCTCGACGACGAGGACCTGGGCGCCCTCGGCGACGATCCGCCGTGCCTGCTCCCTCGCCAGCATGCGGCGCGCCTCGTGGACGTCGACCGCCTCCGGGAGCGGGACCAGCCTGCCCTCGACCTTGCTCACGACCTTCGAGGCGACGCAGACGACATCTCCGTCCTGCAGCGCGAATCCGGCGTCCTCGAGTGCCGCGAGCAGTGATCCCGCGAGGTCGTCTCCGGCCCCGAAGTCGGCTGTGCTCGGCAGCCCGATCACCTGGTAGGTCACGGGCTCGCTCCCGCAGCCGCGAGTGTCGTGCGCGCCAGTGCCGCCGCCACGTCGACGTCGTCCATGATCGTGTCGGTCACGGCGACCTCGATCCCCAGCCGCTCGTTGAGCCCCGGTGCCAGGTCGGCGTCGGCGTCGTCGACGACCCATGCGTCGAGGAGATCGGCGTAGAGCTCGGCGACGCCGGCGGCCGTCACCTCCGCCGCGACGGCCGGCAGCAGCCGGTCGGCCATGCCCCGGACGACGTCCCCGCCCACGATCGGAGAGACGCCGACCACCGGCGCGTCAGCCCCGGCGATGGCGGGGCGCACCCCGTTGAGCGTGAGGATGGGCCCGATCGACACGACCGGGTTCGACGGCGCGATGACGATCACCTCGGCGTCGCGGAGCGCACGGCGGACCTCGTCACCGACCCGCGCATCCTCGGCGCCCCGTACCTCGACCCTGTCGACCTCGGGCGCAGCCGCTTCGCGCACCCAGTACTCCTGGAAGTGCAGGTCCCGGCCGTCGGTGGTGTGGATGCGGGTCTCGATGCGATCGTTGGTCGCGGGGAGGAGCTGCAGCTCGAGGTCCCATGCGGCGGTGATCTCCGCCGTGACCTCCGTCAGCGTCGCGCCCTCGGCCAGGCGCCCCGTCCGGTACAGGTGGGTGGCGAGGTCGCGGTCCCCGAGCGTGAACCAGGTGTCCGCGCCGTAGCGCGACAGCTCGGCGCTCACGGTGTAGTGCTCGTCCCGGCGGCCCCACTGTCGCTCGCGGTCGACCCCTCCCGCCAGCCAGTACGTGATCGAATCCAGGTCGGGGCAGATCCGCAGTCCGTGGAGGTCGAGGTCGTCGGCCACGTTGACGATCACGCACACGTCCCTCGGGGTCACCACCCGGACGAGACCCCGGAGGAACCGGGCGGCACCGACGCCGCCCGCGAGCACCGTGATCACCGCCCACCCTTTCGCACGATCGACCCTTTCGCGATCGACCATTTCCCCCGCTGGCTGCGGGAGGAGCATAGAACCGCCGTAACCTGTCGCTGATCCCGAGGAAAGTCGCGTCCGTGGGGGGACCCAGCCCCGAGGTGCTCGATCGTCTGCGTCCGCGGGCGCTGCACCGTGCGGAGGAGGGTCGGAGTCTCAAACCCGACGAGTACGCGGCGCTCCTCACCTCGCGGGGAGACGAACTCGAACGGCTCCTCGAGGTCGCGGGGCAGATCCGGGACGCGGCTCCGTGGCTCCAGGACCAGCGCCGGGTCACCTACAGCCGCAAGGTGTTCGTCCCGCTGACCCACCTGTGCCGTGACACCTGCGGCTACTGCACGTTCGCGTGGCCGCCCAAGGGCGACGTTCCCGCCTACCTCAACCCCGAGCAGGTGCTCGACATCGCCCGCCAGGGCCAGGAGGCAGGCTGCAAGGAGGTGCTGTTCACCCTGGGGGACAAGCCCGAGGAGCGCTACCCCGCCGCACGGGAATGGCTGGATGCCCGCGGGTTCGACACCACGCTCGAGTACCTGCGGGCGGTGGCGATCCAGGTGATCGAAGCGACCGGTCTCCTGCCACACCTCAACCCCGGGGTGATGAGCTGGGCCGACATGGCCACGCTCAAGCCGGTGGCGCCGTCGATGGGGCTGATGCTCGAGTCCACCTCCGAGCGGCTCCTCGAGAAGGGCGGGGCGCACTGGAACTCGCCGGACAAGGAACCGGCTGTCCGGCTGAAGACGATCGAGGACGCGGGCCGGCTGTCGATCCCGTTCACCTCGGGCTTGCTCATCGGCATCGGCGAGACCGTCCCCGAGCGGGTCGACACGCTGCTGGCACTCCGGGACCAGCACCGCCGTTACGGGCACCTCCAGGAGGTGATCGTCCAGAACTTCAGGGCCAAGCCCGACACGGCCTTCCGTGACCGTCCCGAGCCGTCCTTCGAGGACCTCCTCGCGACGGTCGCGACGGCCCGCATCCTGCTCGGCCCCACCGTGCACGTCCAGGCGCCCCCGAACCTCTCGCCCGACCAGTACGGCGACATCCTCCGCGCGGGGATCGACGACTGGGGCGGGGTCTCGCCCGTCACTCCCGACCACGTGAACCCCGAGATGCCGTGGCCGCAGCTCGACGAGCTCGCCGCGCGGTCGGCCGAGCACGGCTTCGAGCTCACCGAGCGGCTGTGCGTCTACCCCGAGTACGTGCGCCGCCCCGATCCGTGGCTGGCGGGGCGGATGCGCGCTCCGGTGGCAGCGCTCGCCACCGACGAGGGCCTGGCCCGCCCGGACCACAGCCCGGAGCCGCAGCCCTGGCAGGATCCCGAGACCGTCTACCGCGCCACCACCGACGCGATGGAGGCGGTCATCTCCGGGGACGAGGCCGGCGGCTCGGCAGCGGACGGCAGGAACGCCCGGTCCGCGGACACCGACGACGAGCTGCACCGGGCCGTGTACGGCGACGTGCACGTCATCGCCGACGGGGTCGTGGCCACCAACGCCCCGCGAGCGGAGGGGCCGGCTCGATCGCGGATCCGCCCCGAGGTGTCCGCCTCGCTGCGGAAGGCCCAGGGCGGGGCGGTGCTCGACGACGACGAAGCGCTGCTGCTGTTCGACACCACCGGCGTCGAGCTCGATGCCCTGGCCGCGGCCGCGGACGAGGTCCGTGCTGAGCGGGTGGGCGACGTCGTGACCTACGTCGTCAACCGCAACCTGAACTTCACCAACATCTGCTACACGGGCTGTCGGTTCTGTGCGTTCGCGCAGCGGCGGGACGACCCCGACGCCTACAACCTCTCGCTCGAGCAGATCGCCGACCGGGTCGAGGAGGCATGGAACGACGGTGCCACCGAGGTGTGCATGCAGGGCGGGATCCATCCCGACCTCCCCGGCGACTACTACTTCAGGATCCTCGACGCCGTCACCGAGCGCTGCCCCGAGATGCACATCCACGCGTTCAGTCCCATGGAGGTCGTGAACGGTGCCACCCGTCTCGGGATCTCGATCCGCGAGTGGCTCGCCGAGGCCCGTGACCGCGGTCTCGGATCCGTTCCCGGCACGGCCGCCGAGATCCTCGACGACGAGGTTCGCTGGGTGCTGACCAAGGGCAAGCTGCCCGCCGATGCGTGGATCGAGGTCATCACGACCGCCCACGACCTCGGCATCCCCTCCACGTCGACGATGATGTACGGGCACGTCGACGAACCGCACCACTGGGTCGCCCACCTCAAGCTGCTGCGTCGGATCCAGGAGGAGACGGGCGGGTTCACCGAGTTCGTCCCGCTGCCGTTCGTGCACCAGCTCGCGCCGATCTACCTGGCGGGGGTGGCACGGCCCGGCCCCAGTTGGGAGGACAACCGGCGGGTGCATGCGATGGCCCGGCTGCTGCTCCAAGGCGCGATCGACAACATCCAGCTCAGCTGGGTGAAGATGGGCCTCGAGCGCGCCCCGACGATCCTCCGGGGGGGCGCTAACGACCTCGGCGGCACGCTCATGGAGGAGACGATCAGCCGGATGGCGGGCGCCGACCACGGGGTCAGCCAGTCGGTGGCGGACCTGCGGGCCGCCGCGGAGGCAGCCGGTCGGGTTCCAGCCGAGCGGGACACGCTCTACCAGCGGGTCGAGCCAGGAGGGTTGCGGGTGCCTAGCTGACCCTGGCCGAACGTACCTCTACAGACTCTAGACAAAAACTATACAGAACCTGTACAGTGTGCTCCGCAGAGCGCGGACCCGCGTTCGCAACGCGACCGGAGCACCCATGGCAGCGATCACGCTCTCTCCCCCCTCCCCAGTCAGCTCACCCGTCCGAGCACGCGCTGACGCCGCCCTCGGCCTCGAGGCGCCGTCACCCGAGGAGCTGCTGGTGGCGGCCGGTGCCGGAGACAGCTCGGCGTTCAGTCGCCTCTTCGACGAGTTCGCCCCGCTGGTGCTCGCCGTGACGAAGCGGGTCCTCCGCAACCGCGCGATGGCGGAGGAGGTCTCCCAGGAGGTCTTCGCGGAAGTCTGGCAGAAGGCGGCACGGTTCGACCCCGACCGGGGGAGCGCCTCCGGGTGGGTGGGCACGCTCGCGCGCCGCCGGGCGATCGATCGTGTTCGCAGCGAGCAGGCCGCTCGCGACCGCGTCGAGCGCCGCGCCGCGATGGCCGCCAGCCTGCCCTTCGACGAGGTGGCGGAAGCGGTCGAGATCTCCGCGGATCACGCGCGGGTCCGCTCGGCGCTCGACACGCTCACCGACGTACAGCGCGAGGCCATCCACCTGGCGTACTTCGAGGGGCACACCTACCGCGAGGTGGCGGAGGTCCTCGCGATCCCGGAGGGAACCGCCAAGTCGCGGTTGCGTGACGGTCTCCGGCGACTGCGTGACGAGCTCGATGACTGACGTCGCTGTCGCGGGCTCATCTCGACCGGGACCTTCGGCCACTAGGCTGCGGCCACGCCTCACGTGGGTGCGGGGAGCGGGACCCCCCCGCGCACCCGGGTGTCCACAGCGGGTGGGAGGGCAAGTGTGGCCGATGCGGCGGACCACGGCCTCTTCGACCGACAGGACCCGTCAGACGACGCCGAGCTCGACGCGCGAGTCGATGAGCTGTTCACCAGTGCCATCGAGCGCCAGGTGGCCGAGCAGCGGAACCTCAACCGTCTACTGAACGATCTGGAAGGCGCTGTCGCCGGCCTGAAGAGCCGCATGGACGAGCTCCAGGCGCAGCTCGCACGAGATGTCGGGCCGACCTCCGACCGGCTGGCGGCGATCGAACAGGCGGTGCGGACGGCCAGGGAGGCCACGGCGCAGCAGGTCGTCGCGTTGCGGGCCGAGTTCTCGGAGGCGCTCGCCGAGCTCCAGGAGCATGGGGCCGCCCGGGACCGGGACCTCGACGAACGGCTCGAGGATCTCTCCGTCGACGAACACACCGTCGCGGACCGGCTGGAGACGCTGAGCAGTCGTGTGGCTGCGGCTGTGGAGCGGCTGGATGCGCGTCAGGACGATGTCGGCAGCCGACTCGCCGACATGCGCAGCCGCCTCGAGACGCTCACCGTCGCGCTCGAGGAGGTGCAGGATCGTGTGGCGCCGGTCGGGGGGCAGCTCGACCAGGTGGCGTCGCAGGTCAGCACGGCGGTCGAGGAGGCGCTCGAGCAGCAGGCCGAGCGATCCGATGCGGTCGGCCGGTCGCTCGAGGAACGCGTCGATGCGCAGATCGCCTCGCTCCGAGCGGACCTCACCAGCCGTGTGACGACCGAGCTCGAGGGCCTGGAGGACCAGGTGGCCCGGCTCGCCCGCACGGCCTCCGGGCGTATCGATGCCATCGAAGGCCAGATCTCGGCGCTCACCGCTCGTGTCGCCCGTGACATCGACGCACTCGGGTCGGCCACGGAGTCGGCAGGGGAGCAGGGCCGCCAGCTCCTCGCACAGGCTGCGGAGGACCTGCGATCCCAGGCCGAGCAGGACCGCGAGCTGCTCGCCGCGGAGGTACGCGAGATCCGGGTGGCCCTGTCTCGAGCGGTCGACGATCTGCGCGTGCAGAGCGAACGTGAGCGCGAACAGCTCACGTCGCAGGTGGGCGACGTCAACGAACAGCTGCGCGACACGGTCGCTCGCGGCCAGGACGAGCTGCGCGGCGAGGTCGCGCGGGGCCAGGAGGAGCTGCGGGACGAGCTGGGCCGCACCCAGGACGAGCTGCAGGTGGGCCTCGGGGAGCGGGTCGAGGGTCTGCAACGGCTCCTCGAACAGGGGCGCCAGACGCTCGAGAACGCCCTCGCGCAAGAGCAGGAGTCGCTGCGAGGTGAGCTCCGCCGGGGTCAGGAGCAGCAGCAGGCCGAGGTCGAGGGTCGGTTCGAGGTCCTCCAGCGCGACGTCGAGCAACAGCTCGACGACATCGGTGAGCGTGTGGTGGGTCAGGTGGGGGAGCAGTTCCAACGCTCCGCCGACCAGCTCGCCGAGCTGCTCGAGATGTTCCGGCGTCACGCCACTGGCGTGCGTGAGCGGCTCGACGACGCCGAGGAGCAGCGCGCCGTGGCACGCGTACGCCTCGACCTCCAGGTCGAGGAGCTGCGGGGGATCCTGCTCGCGCAGCAGGAGGCGATCCGTGCCGCAATCGGGGAACAGGAGGAACGGCTCGGTGACGCCGGCGCCCGCGTGGAGCGGGTGGCGCAGGAGCTGGCTGCGGCGCTCGGTCGCCGCATCGACACGCTCGAGGAGCTGGTGGATGCCGGAGCGGAGCGGGCGCTCACCCGGGACGAGCAGCTCCTCGGGTCGCTACGAGGGGTGGTCGAGGAGCAGGACGATCGGTTCGATCGCGCGCTCGAGGGGCAACGGGACACCGTGGCTGCGGAGCTCGACCGGTTCGCTGGCGACATGACCGACCGGGTCGAGGAGATGAGTGGGCTCGTCACGCAGGTCGCTAGGGAGATGACCGAACTCGGGTCGCTGTCGTCCGCGCTGACCGCAGCGCAGGAGGTCGATGCGGAGTCGCGCGCGGCCTTCCGGCAGGAGCTCACGGAGGCCCTGGAAACCGCCATCGACCGGGCCGTCTCCCGGCTCGAGTCCGCTGCTGCGGCCCGGGACAGCGACGTGGAGTCGCTCGAACGCCGTCTGGCCGCTCGGCTTGCGGAAGCGGTGACCGCGGGGTTCGACGACCGCGACGAGCAACTCGAAGGGTCCCTCGCGGAGCTGCGCGAGGCGACGGCGACGGTGGTCGAGGACCAGCGCCGTGAGCTCCGCCGCCATGCCCGCGAGCTCGACCGCGCCGTGGAGAGCGCGCTCGCGGACCGGGCGGCGGTCGACGAGCTGCCGCGTCGGATCGCTGCGTTGGAGCGCAGCCTCACGACCTACGTGGAGACTTGGGGGCAACGGCTCGTCGAGGAGCGGCGCGAGTTGCTCCGCGACCTCGTGGACCAGCTCATCGAGGGGCTCCCGAAGCGGGACCGCCGGAGGCTGGCCAGCGATCTGGCCCCGGCGCAGCAGCCAGCCCGCTCCACCGACCCAGCGCTGCCCACGACGGTGGCTGTCCGACGCCCGGGCGCGGCGGTGGCGCGGCCGGCCGCCGAGCCCGAACCGGAGCCCGAACCCCCGCCTCCGCCCGAGCCGGACTCGGAGCCCGAGGAGGATCGTGGCGGCCCACCCGCGTCGCCCACGCGCACGATGCGCGAGACGCTCGCCGAGATCCCCGGTGTGGGCCCGACCAAGCAGTCAGCCCTCATCGACACGTTCGGGGACCTCGACACGCTCCGTGCGGCGAGCCACGAGGAGCTCGTGGCGGTGCCGGGCATCGGATCAGCCCTGGCAGACGCCATCCGCGACGAGCTCGGCTGACCTTTCCCACGACCACGGAGTGGGGTCGATCGGCCCTGCTGACCACAACCGGTTGTGGATCTTCCCTTGACGGATGGGGTCTCGGTGAGGAGAATGACCCCGTTGTAGTTCCACCTCTGTACGAACAACGATGTACTTGGCCGAGGTGGGAACGTAGGGGAGACGAGGAGCGCCCGTGGCAGCCATCACCGAGCTCGATACGCAGCTGGACCTCGATGGTGAGGAGTGGATGCAGGACGCGAAGTGCCTCGATGCCGACCCTGAAGCCTTCTTCCCCGAGAAGGGCGGCTCGACGCGGGAGGCGAAGCGGATCTGCGCCGCTTGCCCGGTTCGCGAGGAATGCCTGGAGTACGCGCTCGGCAACGAGGAGCGCTTCGGGATCTGGGGAGGGCTGTCCGAGCGCGAGCGGCGCCGGCTGCGCAAGAAGGCGTCCTAGCGCCTCGGACCACCTCGGACACCGCGGAGACCGTCGCGTGCGCTCAGCGCGCGAGATCGCGCAGGGTCGGATGCAGGGCCCCTGTGGTACGGTCCGCGGCCGCCCGTCGGCGGCCTGCCACCTCTCGATAGCCCCGCGGGTGTGAACCGTCGATCGACGGTGGACGATCCCGCCAGGAGGCCTCGAGGAAGTGGTCGACGACAGACCCGACGGGCGGGTCCTCGCGATCCTCGTCACCCGCGATGGGGAGCAGTGGCTCGGCGATGCGCTCGCTGGCCTCGCTGCCCAGGACCATCCCGACCTCGAGATCATCGCCGTCGACAACGGCTCCGAGGACGGCTCGAGGCGGGTCCTCATCGACGAGCTCGGACCGGACCGGGTGCTCGTCGCTGAACGCGACCTCGGCTTCGGGGCAGCGGTTTCGATGGCTCTCGACGCGGCACCCTCGGAACCGGGAGACCTCGTCCTGCTGGTCCACGACGACCTCGTCCTCGAGCCGGGCACCCTCTCGACGCTCGTGCGGGAGCTATCGGCCGACGACCGCTTGGCGATCGTCGGCCCCAAGCTCGTCGAGTACGACTCGCCGGCACGGCTCCAGAACGTCGGCATGACCGTCGATCTCACGGGCCGCGCCGAGTCCGGTCTCGAATCGGACGAGCTCGATCAGGGGCAGCGTGACCACCGACGGCGGTCGCTGTACGTGTCGACCGCCGGGATGCTCGTTGACCGCAGCGTGTTCGACGAGCTCGGTCGCTTCGACCGGCGCTACCACCTCTTCCGAGACGACCTCGACCTCTGTTGGCGTGCCTGGCTCGCGGGCTACGACGTCGAGGTCGTGCCGGAGGCGGTCGGCCGGCACGTGGCAGCCGCGGCGAACTACGAGCGGCTCGGACAGACCGCATTCCTCGGGCCCCGCTACTTCGCGGAGCGCAACACCCTGGCCACGCTGCTGAAGAACTACAGCGGAGCTCGGCTGCTCTACCTGGTTCCGGCGTTCTTCGTGGTGGGTGTGGCCAAGGTCGCGGGCTTCATCGCGACTCGGCGACTCGGTGACGCCTGGCAGACCGTGCGGGCGTGGTTGTGGAACGGCTGGCACCTCCCGCGGACCTGGCGCCTCCGTCGCGGGGTGCAGGCACGTCGTGAACGCACGGACGGTGAGCTGCGACCGCTCTTCGGCCGCGTGGCGCCCCGTGTCCGGGCGTACGCCGAAGCCATGGTGGATTGGCTGGCTGGCGGCGAGCCCGATTTCGACGAAGTGGCACCGGTGGCGGAGGCCGAGCCGGAGACCGCCACCGCGCGGGTCGTGGCCTTCACCCGCCGTCGACCGGTCGTGGTGGTCGCCATCGCCCTCCTCGTGCTCGGGATCGTCGGCGCTCTGCCCCTCCTGGTCTCGGGGACCCTGCGGGGTGGCGAACTGGCCCCGTGGCCGGACGACGCCGGTGTCATGCTCGAGAGCTACGTCTCGTCCTGGCACGACGTCGGTGGCTTCTCGACCGCGGCGGCTCCGTCGCCGGCCCAGGCGATCCTCGGGGCGCTCTCGGTGATCTCGTTCGGCAGTGGCTGGCTGGCGTCGCGGTTGCTCGTTCTCGGCGCGCTCCCGCTCGCGTGGCTCCTGTCGCTCCGGGCGGCACGGGTGGTCACCCCCCGACAGGTGCCGCGGCTGGCGGCGGCGACGCTCTACGCCCTGTCGCCGCCGGCACTCGCAGCGGTGACCACGGGCCGGGTGGGCACGATCGTCGCCGTGGTCGCCCTCCCTGCTGTCGTGACCACGGGCGCGACTGTCCTCGACCCACACGCCCCGACCGCGAACGCATGGCGGGCGACCGCGGGCCTGACACTCGTGGCAGCCACGCTGGTCGCTTTCGTGCCGAGCTCGATCGTCATCCTCGTGGCTGCCGCCCTCGTCGCCGTCGCCGCTGTCGGAGGAGCCGACCTGCCAGCCGACCGCAAGCGTGCGGTGGCGGTGCGGGTGATCTGGGCGGTCCTCGGGATGGTGTTCCTGCTCCTCCCATGGTCGTTCACCTTGTTGACCGGTGGCGTCGAGGTGGCGGCCGGCTCGGGCGCCGCCGCCCAGCCCTTCTGGCGATGGTTGCTGCTGGCGCCCGAGCTGCCAGGCTTCGCCGGGATCGTGGCCGGCGGGGGGCTGGTCGTGGCGGGGGTTCTCGGCCTGGTCTTCGGCGCCGCGCGGAGACCAGCGTTCGTCGCGGGGGTGTGGGCGGTCGCGCTCGCGGGGGTGTACGTGTCCTGGGCGCTGGCGCGGATGGGCGACCAGGCGTGGGTCTGGGCGGCGGCTCCGTTGCTGTTGACAGCGGGGGCGTTCGCGCTGCTGCTCGCGGTGGCCCTCGCCGCCGCCAGCACCCAGCTCGGCCAGCATGCCTTCGGATGGCGTCAGCTCGTGGCCGTGGCCACCTCGGCACTGGTCGCGGCGGGAGTCGTCGCGTCTTCGGCGTACCTGCTCGGTGATCCGTGGGTGGGCTACACGGTGGATGACCCGCCCATCCCGAGCTTCATCGCCACCGAGACGGGGGACGTGGGCCCGTTCCGGGTCCTGGCGATCGTCCAACAGGACGGAGCGGTCTCCTGGGATCTCGTCGGTCCTGAGGGGCCCACGATGGCGGCCTACGGCGTTCCGCGGTCCGAGGTGCTCAGGCAGGTGGTCGGGGGAGCGGTCACGGATCTGGTCGGGCGGGTCGATCCCGGCGCGGCCGGCCAGCTCGCCCTGGCGAATGTGCGCTACGTGGTCGTCCCGGCCGTGGGCGACTCCGAACAGCTCCGGGCTGCACTCGACGATCAACTGGATCTCGAACCGCTGCCCGTGGCCGAGGGCCGCCTGTACCGCGTGGAGGGGTGGTTGCCCCGGGCATCGTTCCTTCCCCGCGATCTCGCCGCCCGGGTGGATCAGCGGCAGGAGGCCGTCGGTGGTGGCTACGTCGCCTTCGAGCGCGTCGACGCTGGCCACTACCGCGGGGCGGCGCCGGGGCCGGGCTCGGTCTTCGTGGCCGCGCCGGCGGACAACGGCTGGGAGGCGGTGGCCGACGGAACGGCGCTGGAGGCGACCTCGACCCTCGGGCTGATGCGGTTCGACGTGGAGACGCCGGCGTCGGAGGTCACCGTCGAACATGCGCGCCAGCCGACCCGGACCGCCCTCGTCGGCCTCCAGGTCTTCGGCGTGCTCGTGGCGATCTCGCTGATGCTGCGTCCCCCCCGGTTCGCAGAGGAGCGGCCATGAGAGCGACGGTCAGCGTCGTCATGGGTGTGGTCGTCGTCGGCCTCGTCGTGCTCGGCTTCGTGCTCGACAACGTGGTGCCGACGTCCGCGTCGGAGGACGGTGGGCAACCAGCGGCGGCCGCCACGTCGGGCGCCTGGGTCTGTTCGGCCGGCAACACGGTGGGTGACTCCAGACTCGAGCTGATCGCGGCTGCTCCCCCCGACGACGGTGGGGAGGCGTCGACGCTGCGGGTCATCCCGTTCGGGAGTGGTCGCATCCTCGAACGCGCCCCGCAACAGGTGTTCCCGAGGAGTGCGATCAGCATCCAGGCAGAGTCGGGCCGGTCGGACCTGGCCGTGATGACGCGCTGGTGGGACGTGCCAGCCGCCGTCACCCGCGTCTGGCACGTGGCGACCCAAGGCGCCCCGAACGGTCTGGTAGCGGGACCTTGCCAGCAGCGTCCCGCCGAGCGTTGGATCGTGCCGGGAGTGGCGACCGCCGGTGGGGCGCAGTCGAGCGTCGTTATCGCGAACCCCTTCACGTCGGCGGCGAGCGTCGCGATCGACCTCACCACGCCGGATGGCGTCGTGTCCCCCAAGCGTCTCGAGAACGTCGTGGTGCCCGAACGGTCGACGGTCAGCATCTCCCTGAACGAGCACGTCCCTGAGCAGCCCGACGTCGGTGTCATCGTTCGAACCCGCTCGGGACGGGTGTTCGTGGAAGCGGTGCAGACCTTCGACGCCGCCATCGGTGGGATCGAGGGGACCTCGCTGGCCGCGGCGGCCGCACAGCCGGCCGAGACCTGGACGATCCCGTCCGTGGAGCTCGGCGGCGAGGCCAGTAGCTGGCTCTGGGTGACCAACCCCTCCGACGAGCCGGCGGCGCTGCTCCTGGCACTGCACACCCGCGAAGGAGGACTCGTGCCCGAGGGGCTCGAGGAGATCATCATCGACCCCGGGGTCACCCGACGGGTGGATCTGGTCGGCCTGGTCGGGGAGCCCATCCCGTCCGCCCCGGCCGAGGAGGGCACCGAGACCGCGCCCGAAGACGGGACCGAAGCCGCGACCGAAACTCCGACCGAAGACCCGACCGAGGTACCGACCGAGACGGCGGTGCCGACCCAGGCGGGAGTCACCGTCTCCTCGGACAACGGCGTACCGGTGGTGGTGTCCGGCGTGACCCAGTACCGGAGCGACCGCGAGGAACGCACCGGGATCACGGTCGCCCTGGGCACGCCGGAGCTCGACGCGAGCTGGATCCTCTCGCCGGGGATCGTCGCCGACCGGACGCTCGTCGACCTTGTGAACCCGTCGGCGGAAGCGGCGGTGGTCGACGTGTCGGTGTGGGGCGGGGCGGGGTTCGCGCGCCCCGAGGGGCTCACCGGGCTACGGGTACCCCCCGGCGGCAGCCTGGTCGTCGAGCTCGATACGACCGGGATGCCGGGGCCTCTGACCATCTTCGCCACCGCCACCGAGGGGCAGGTGGCCGCGGGGGTCCGCAGCTTCGAGCTCGAAGGTCGGCGGAACGCGGTCGCGTTCGTCGGCATCCCGTCCTCGGTGTTCGAGGTGGCCGCGGGCGCCCCGACCGCGGAGCTGGCCCCCGACCTGCCCACGAGACTGGGGACGCGGCTCGGTCCGAGCCCACCCAGTGATCCGCTGCTGCGCGAGGACGCCACGGCGCCGTGAGCGTCAGCCCCACCCGAGCTCGTCGAGGCGGTCGTCGTCGATCCCGAAGTGGTGTGCGATCTCGTGCACGATGGTGTCGGCCACGACACGGACGAGCTCGTCCTTGGTGCGTGCCCGCAACTCGAGCGGGCGGCGGAAGAGCGTGATGCGGTCAGGCAGCAGCGGTGCCTCGAAGCGTTCCGGACGGGGAACGCCCTCGTAGAGCCCCAGCAGGACGCCTTCGCCCGCATCGGGCACGTCCTCGACGACGATCGCGAGGTTGTCCACCTGCGCCAGGAGCCCGGGCGGGACGGCTGCCATGGCGTCGTCGGCGATCCGGTCGAAGCGGTCGCGGGATCGGGCCCGGTAGCCGTCCACGGGGCGCCGGTGGCGGTCGACCGGTGTCGTGCGGTGTCGGCGGTGTCTGTCGCGCATCTCGGCGACCGTACCGGGCGCGCCGAGCGAGGGCGGGCACCTGTCAGGTTCTCCCAGTGCGGTCGGCGGACTTCCACCAGTTCCTTCCAGGTGGTTGCGTGCGGGCACCCGTCTTAGGTGCCCGCGGTTACCCAAGCGAGCCCGCTCTGCGCGACGCGGGCCGTCACGGGTCCTTGCGTCATCACAACGATGTAGTTCACACTACGCCCCGTGCCGACGACGGAGCCCTCTGTGGAACCTGCCCGTGACGCCGTGGTGCGTTCGATCGCGCGGGCGTCCGCGCGCCCCTGTGCGCGACCCGGGTGCCCAGCGCCGGCGTCAGCGACGCTGAGCTTCCGCTACTCGAGCCGCGAAGCGTGGCTCGGGGAGCTCCGGGCGGAGGCGGTCCCCGAGACCTACGACCTGTGCGGCACGCACGCGGATCGCACGCGGCCGCCGCATGGGTGGCAGCTCGTCGACCGCCGTCCCGTCGACACGGACGAGCCCGGCTCCGAGGGATTCGGCGACGAACGCACCGTTGCGGTGCTCAAGGCCGCCCTACGCGGTGATGCTGCCGATCCTTCCCCGCCCCTCGAGGCTGCGCCCCCGTCCGCGGCGCCCGCCCGCAGTGACGACGACCTGACCGAGGTCCTGTCGGCGCTGGTGCGTGAGCTCGATGCTCAAGTCGAGGTCGAGGCTTCCTCGGTCGACGAGGCCGATGCAGGAGAACCGTCTCCGCCCACGGCAGACGCGGGTGGTGACGAGGTCGCCGTGCTGCTCGAGGCCGTGGATGCACTCCAGACGGATCTGGGAGCCGAGACGGAGCTGCCGAGCGAGGCCGCTGCTGGATCGCAGGACCGGCTGCCGTTCGACCGCCCGACCGTGGCCCGTGACTGGTGATCGGCGCCACCCGGGCACCCCGCCCGGTGTGGGGTGCTCACCCTCAACTTGAGGCTCAACCCTGGAGCGTTGTGGATGTGGTTTCTTAGGTAACAGAAGACGACTAAGATGTGGACGACCTCGGAGGAGCGACCGTGCCCCTACCCCGTGATCTGGCTGCCAGCGTGCGTCGACTCGATCAGTACGACCTGCGGCGGCTCTTGATCCTCGTTCGCGGCCTCCTGCTGCACGAGGACGGCCAGCCGGACGGCGCTGTCGACGAGGTCACGCCAGATCTGAAGGTGACCTACCGACAGGAAGCGGTGCGGTGCGGCAAGGAATCGTGTGGGTCCTGCCCCCACGGCCCCTACTGGTACGCGTACTGGAAGCGCGACGGCCGGACCCGCAAGCAGTACATCGGCCGCCAACTGCCCGGTGAGCCCCTCGAACCGGTCATCCCCGACGGCGCACGTCAGTAGGCTGCCGGCCCCGACCCGGAGCAGCGCGTGGACCTCCAAGCCGTCTTCAAGGCCTACGACGTGCGCGGCCTCGTCGGCGACCAGCTCGACGAGGATCTGGTCCGTCGCATCGGCGCGGCGGCTGCCCACGTCATCGTCGAGGACGAGACCGCGGTCGTCGTCGGGCACGACATGCGGCCCTCGTCCGGCCCACTCGTGGCCGCGTTCGCCGAGGGCGTGACCGCCCAAGGGATCGACGTCGTCAACATCGGCCTCGCGTCCACCGACCTCCTCTACTTCGCCTCTGGGGACCTCGGTCTCCCCGGCGCCATGTTCACGGCCAGCCACAACCCGGCGGAGTACAACGGCATCAAGCTCTGCCGCTCGGGCGCCCGACCCGTCTCGATCGACACCGGCCTCGCCGAGATCCGCGACGCCGTGTCGGACGGCGGCCCGGCTCCTACGAGTACCCGCGGCGAGGTACGCGAGGACGACCTCCTCACGCGCTACGCGCAGCACGTCCGCAGCTTCGTCGACCGCTCCGTGCTCACCCCGGTGCGTTTCGCCGTCGATGCGGGCAACGGCATGGCCGGTCACGTCGTGCCGCCGGTGTTCGAACCTCTGCCGTTCGAGGTGGTCCCGCTCTACTTCGAGCTCGACGGCACCTTCCCGAATCATCCCGCGAACCCGATCGAGGAGGACAACCTCCGTGACCTCCAGCGCGTCGTCCGCGACGAGGGCCTTCCGCTCGGCCTCGCGTTCGACGGGGACGCCGACCGCATGTTCGCTGTCGACGAGACCGGGGCGGCGGTGTCGTCGTCACTCGTGGCTGTGGTCGTCGCCGAGCGCATGCTCGACAAGGAGCCGGGAGCCACGATCCTCTACAACCTCATCTGTTCGCGGGCGGTCCCCGAGACCATCGAGGCACAGGGCGGCACCGCGATCCGTACCCGCGTCGGCCACTCCTTCATCAAGCAACGCATGGCCGAGACCGACGCCGCCTTCGCCGCCGAGCACTCGGGCCACTACTACTTCCGCGACAACTACCGCGCCGACTCCGGACTGATCGCGGCACTGCTGCTGCTCGAGGCGGTCGCGGAGGCCGGTGCACCGCTCTCCGAGGTGGTCGCCCCCTACGACCACTACGCGAGCTCGGGCGAGATCAACTTCGAGGTCGATGACCAGGACCGCACCCTGGAACGGGTTGCGGCTACGTTCGGCGATGGTGCTGCGACCGACTGGGAGGACGGCCTCACGGTGGTGCTGGAGGACGGTTGGTTCAACCTGCGGCCGTCGAACACCGAACCCGTCCTGCGCCTGAACGTCGAGGGCGACGATCGGGCGGCGATGGAGCGCCTCCGAGACGAGGTGGCCGACACGGTGCGCGACGACGGAGAGGCATGACGTGAGGCTCGATGAACGACTGCTCGAGATCCTCGTGTGCCCCGACTGCCGGGGCGACGTGGAGTTCAAGGACCGGCGCAAGGTGATCCTGTGCCAGAAGTGCGGGCTGCAGTATCCGGTTCGCGACGGGATCCCGGTGATGCTCGTCGAGGAGGCCAAGGTGCCGCGCGGACATCCTCGGTCGTCGTGACCGACCTCGACGACCTCGATCTGGCGAACCTGGACCCCGAGGGGATGCTCGCGACCGTCGAGCGCTCCGGCGAGCTCTGGCGCGAAGCCGTCTCGCTGTCACAACAGCTCTCGGGCGACCGCGCTGCGAGACGCCCGACCGCCGTCCTGGTCGCGGGCATGGGCGGGTCGGGCATCGCCGGCGACGTCGCAGCGCTGGCGGCCGACCGCATGGGGACGATGCCGGTGGTCGCGGTCAAGGGCTACGAGCTGCCGCGGTGGGTCGGGGCCGATCATCTCCTGATCGCCGTCAGCTACTCGGGGAACACCGAGGAGACGCTGACGCTGGTCGACGCCGCCACGAGCCGCGGTTGTCGGGTCGCCACGGTCACGTCCGGTGGACAGCTCAGCGACCGACCGGCGGCGATCTCCTGGATGAGGGCGCGCATCCCCGGTGGCGGGCAGCCCCGCGCGAACCTGCCGTTCCTCGCCATGCCGGTCCTCGGGATCCTCGCCGCCTGCGGGGCGCTGCCAGAAGAGCTGTGGTCGCAGGCGGACGGAGTCGCTCGAGCCGTCGAAGAGAAGGCACGCGACTGGGGCCACGGAGCACCGCAGAGCGCCAACCCCGCGAAGCAGGTCGCGCATGCCCTTCACGGCACCATCCCGGTGCTCTACGGCGGCCGCGGGGTGGGAGCGCTCGTGGCCCAGCGCGGGAAGTGCCAGATCAACGAGAACGCCGGACAGCCAGCCTTCGCCAACGAGGTGCCCGAACGTGACCACAACGAGCTCGTGGGGTGGGGCGGGGACACCAGCCGGTTCGCCGTCCTCGAGCTCCGGTCACCAGTGGACGAACACCACCAGACGACGCGGCGGTTCGAGGCCGCAGACGACCTCATCGGCGCGCCCCGCCACATGCACGAGCTGACCGGGCGGACCTGGCTCGAGCGCTTCGCGGTCGGGGCGCTGTTCGTCGATCTCGTGTCCGTCTACCTCGCGTTCCTGGCGGGCACGGACCCCACCCCCGTGGAACCCATCGAACGACTGAAGCGACAGATCTCCGAGGAGGCCACCAGTGCGTGATCACAGCGAACAGGTCCGACGAGCCTCGCTCACCTTGGCCGGGCGGCTCCCGGAACGGGGCGTGGAGCTCCTCCTGACGCTCGGATCCGGCCTGTCCGGGGTCGCCGACGCGATCGAGGACCCCATCGACGTGCCGATCGCGGCTGTCCCCGGCCTCCCGGTCTCGCGTGTCCCCGGCCACAAGGGCGTGCTGCGGTTCGGGCGGCTCGGTGGCAAGGACGTGCTCGCGCAGATGGGGCGCGTGCATCTGTACGAGGGCCACGACGCGTTCCAGGTCACGCGCGTCGTCGAGGTCGCCGCCGAGCTCGGGTGCAGCACCTACGTCGTCACCAACGCCGCCGGAGGCCTCGACCCGGACATGACGCCCGGCGATCTCATGCTCATCGCCGACCACCTCAACCTCACCGGCACTTCACCTCTGCGAGGGGTGCTCCGGGGCGGCCGTCCGGTGTTCCTCGACATGGCTGCCGCCTACGACCCGAAGCTCCGGACCCAAGCGTTCGAGGTTGGCCAGGAGATGGGCCTGCCGCTGCGCGAAGGGGTGTACGCCGGGCTCGTCGGACCGGCCTACGAGACCCCGGCCGAGGTCGGCATGCTGCGGTCGATCGGTGCAGATGCGGTCGGGATGTCGACCGTCCTCGAGGTCATCGCCGCCCGGTCACGCAACCTGCGTGTGCTCGGGATCTCGACGATCACCAACGTGCACGGTGCCGGCAGTGGGACCGATCATTCCGAGGTGCTGGACGTGGGCGCGCGGGCGGCAGAGGACGTCTCCCGGTTCCTGCTGGAGCTCCTCCCGACGATCTAGGGATCTCGGTCTGGGGGCGGCGTTGGGCTTCAGTCACCTCAGCCATCCACAAGCCCGCTCCCGCGCCGTGCGAGGCACCGGCGAGGGCGTGCCAGGCTCGAGGCATGCGGCCCCTGCTCGACCTGCTCGCACCCCGCCGGTGTCTCCACTGCGGGGCGCCCCACCACGTCCCGTGGTGCCCATCCTGTCAGCGTCTCGTCGACCGGTACCGGCTCACCGAACCGTGTCAGCGTTGTGGGCGCCCCCAGGGGGAGACGTCGCACCGCTGCTGGCCAGAGACCTACCCGGTCGTCTCCTCCACCGTCCTCTACCGCTACCGGTCACTGGTCGCTGACGGGATCGTCGCTGCGAAGCTCCGCGGGGCGTCGTCGGCGTGGGGGCCACTCGGGCGGCTGATCGCCGACGAGATGCTGTCGGCGCCGGCTGCGGTCGATGCGGTGACCTCGGTCCCGACCGAGCCGCGCCGCCGCCGCCTCCGTGGGTTCGACCACGCCGAGCTGCTCGCGGTCGGGCTCGCAAGTGGGGTCGGGCTGCCCTACGTCCGGACGCTGCGGGCACGGCGGGGCGCGCCGGACCGCGGTGCCTCCGTCCACGCTGCCCGCGCCCTCCCTCCTGATGTCTTCCTGCCGATCCGGAGGCTGCCCCGAGCCCGGCTCCTGCTCGTCGACGACGTGTTGACGACGGGCACCACCGCCGCGGCGGCGATGTTCGCGCTGGCTGCTGCCGGAGCCGAGGTCACCGCGCTCGCCTTCGTCGCCCGCGCCGGGGCGCACGACCTCGACGGCCACCGCGACCTCCCCCGGAACGAGCCGACCACTGGCCCTGGCCAACCCGGCTGGCGCTGCTAGGTTCGTCACTGGCGGCGCGGGGTCGCACCTCCCCGACGCGTCGCGGCTCCCGCGGTGCCGCCCTCGACCAGGTCTGGACGGGGGCAGATTGCGACGACGAGGAGCCACCATGCAGATCCGGGTCACCGGCAAGAACTACGAGGTACCCGCCCACCTGAAGGAACAAGCGCGAGACAAGCTCGCGAAGGTCACCAAGCTCTTCGACCAGTTCCTCGACATCGAGGTGGTGCTCTCGGAGGAAGCCAACCCCCGGATCGAGGACAAGTACCACTGCGAGGTGACGCTCCAGGCCAAGGGGAAGACGCTGCGTGCCTCAGCGGCCGCTGCCGATCCGTTGAGCGCGATCGACCGCGCCCAGTCCAAGGCCCAACGACAGGCCCGCAAGCTCAAGACCAAGCTCGTGAAGCGGTCGCGTCGCCCCAAGCCCGAGCCGTCGTTCGCCGTCCCCTCGATCGACGAGGAGTAGTGTCGGGCCACCCCTGGGAGCCCCACAGATGGCCCAGAAGCGCCATCCTCGCTGGTCCGGACGGGCGCTGACAACCGGCCGCACAGCAGGTCGGATGGGCTAGACTCCCCGTAGCACGGGCCGGGTTGACACAGGTTGTGGCGGCACTCGCGGCGACCACACCGGCGTGTTGTGGGCAGGAGGACGTCGTGGCCGACGAGAACATCCGGATCCTCATCGCGGACGACCACGAGTTGTTCCGCCGTGGCTTGCGGATGGTGCTCGACGACGAGGAGGGCATCGACGTCGTCGGCGAGGCAGGGGACGGCCAGACCGCCGTCGACCTCGCGAGGGAGGAGGTCCCCGAGGTCGTCGTCATGGACGTCCGGATGCCCGTGCTCTCCGGGATCGAGGCCACCCGCGAGATCAAGGAGGAACTGCCCCACTGCAAGATCCTCATGCTGACGATCAGCGACGAGGAGGACGACCTCTACGAGGCGATCAAGGCCGGCGCCAACGGCTACCTCCTGAAGGAGATCTCGATCGACGAGATCGGCAACGCCGTCCGTTCCGTCCACGGCGGCCAATCGCTCATCTCTCCGTCCATGGCGAGCAAGCTCCTGAACGAGTTCGCGGCCATGATCAAGAAGGAGGAAGAGAAGGAGCAGGTCCCCGCTCCCCGTCTCACCCCGCGCGAGATGGAGGTCCTTCAGCACGTCGCCAAGGGCATGAACAACCGCGAGATCGCCAAGGCGCTGTTCATCTCCGAGAACACGGTCAAGAACCACGTCCGCAACATCCTCGAGAAGCTCCACCTCCACTCCCGCATGGAGGCCGTCGTCTACGCCGTCCGCGAGAAGCTCCTCGAGATCAAATGAGCGAGGACGCCGGGCCACGACGCCAGCGGCTCGGTTCGCGTCGACCAGCTGACACCTGGCCGCGTTGCACTCGTCGCGGATAGCGCTGCTATCCGCTCCTCGCGCGCCTTGCCAGGTACGCGTCTGGATCGCCGCTCCCTGATCGAGTCGCTGGTCGCCGCAACCCGACGTCCTCGTTGGGGGCGGACCTCACCGCGCAGCTCCGTCATGCTCCCGGATGCGGCCGGACACGTACCATCGGGGGTCGTACGTCCCGCTTCGCACGACCCGATAGGAAGCCTCTCCGATGGTGCTTGACAAGATCCTCCGCTGGGGCGAGGGCCGCAAGGCCAAGCAACTGTGGAAGATCGCCGACGCGGTCAACGAGCTCGGCCCCGAGATCGAACAGCTCTCCGACGACGAGCTCAAGGCCAAGACGCCCGAGTTCAAAGAGCGGCTGGCCGCCGGCGAGACGCTCGATGACATCCAACCCGAGGCGTTCGCGGTCGTCCGCGAAGCCGCTTGGCGCGTCCTCGGGCAGCGCCCCTTCGACGTGCAGGTGTTCGGTGCCTGCGCCCTGCACGACGGCAACATCGCCGAGATGAAGACCGGTGAAGGCAAGACCCTCACCTCCACCATGCCCGTCTACCTCAACGCGCTGGCGGGTGAGGGCGTCCACGTCGTCACCGTCAACGAGTACCTGGCCAAGCGCGACCGCGACTGGATGGGCAAGATCCACGAGTTCCTGGGACTCACCGTGGGCGTCGTCTACTCCCAGCAGCCCAAGGACGAGAAGCGGCGCGAGTACGCCGCCGACATCACCTACGGCACCACCAACGAGTTCGGGTTCGACTACCTGCGCGACAACATGGCGCACTCGCTCGAGCAGCAGGTCCAGCGCGGCTACCACTACGCGTTGCTCGACGAGGTCGACTCGATCCTCATCGACGAGGCGCGCACGCCGCTGATCATCTCCGGACCGGCCGAGCAGAGCGCGAAGTGGTACCAGATCTTCGCCCGCCAGGTCGCCCCGAACCTCAAGCGGGGCGAGGAGGAGCACAAGCCCGGCGGTCAGATCATCCAGACCGAGGACTACGTCGTCGACGAAGCCAAGCGCAACGTCGCGATCACCGAGCAGGGCGTGCACAAGGTCGAGAAGATCCTCGGGATCGACAACCTGTACGAGTCCGTCAACACCCCGCTCATCCAGCACCTCCAGAACTCACTCAAGGCCAAGGAGCTGTTCAAGCGCGATCGCGAGTACATCGTCACGGACGGCGAGGTGAAGATCGTCGACGAGCAGACCGGCCGGGTCCTCGAAGGCCGCCGCTACTCCGAGGGCCTGCACCAGTCGATCGAGGCCAAGGAGGGCGTCCGCATCAAGGACGAGAACCAGACGCTCGCGACCATCACGCTGCAGAACTACTACCGCCAGTACGACAAGCTCGCCGGGATGACCGGAACCGCCAAGACCGAGGAAGCCGAGTTCGTCGAGATCTACGACCTCCAGGTCGTCGTGGTCCCCACCAACGAACCGATGATCCGCGACGACAAGCCCGACCTCATCTACAAGACCGTCGACGCCAAGTTCAACGCCGTCGCCGAGGACGTCGAACAACGCCACGAGAAGGGCCAGCCGGTGCTGGTCGGTACCACCGACGTCGCCAACTCCGAGCACCTGTCCGACCTGCTCAAGAAGCGCGGTGTCCCCCACGAGGTGCTCAACGCCAAGAACCACGCTCGTGAGGCGCACATCGTCGCCCAGGCCGGCCGCAAGGGCTCGGTCACCGTCTCGACGAACATGGCGGGCCGCGGGACCGACATCAAGCTCGGGGGAGACCCCGAGGAGCTCGCCAAGGACGAGGTGAACAAGCTCGGTCCCGATGCGACCGAGGAGGAGAAGCAGGAGGTCTACGACCGCGCGTTCGAGCGGTGGTCCGGCGAAGCCGAGAAAGAGCACGAGGAGGTGCTCGAGGTCGGCGGTCTCTACGTGATCGGCACCGAGCGGCACGACTCCCGACGGATCGACAACCAGCTCCGCGGCCGGTCGGGCCGCCAGGGCGACCCGGGCGAGTCACGCTTCTACCTCTCGCTCGGCGACGACCTCATGCGGCTGTTCAACAGCCAGGCGGTCGAGAAGATCATGACCCGCCTCAACATCCCCGAGGACGTCCCGATCGAGCACAAGTGGGTCACCCGGGCCGTCGCCAACGCGCAGCGCCAGGTCGAGTCGCGCAACTTCGACATCCGCAAGAACGTCCTCAAGTACGACGACGTGCTCAACGAGCAGCGGAAGGTCGTCTACGGCCAGCGCCAGAAGCTGCTCGAGAACGACCACGACGAGGTCGACGAGCTCGCACAGAAGTACGTCGAAGACGCCATCGAGGGCGTCGTCAGCCAGCACTGCCCGCCGGGGGTGTTCCCCGAGGAGTGGGACCTCGGCGGACTCGAGAACCACCTCAACCAGATCTACGAGGCCGATCTCGACTTCTCGGGCGTGGAGATCGAGGAGTTCGATCACGAGCGCATGATCGAGTTCGTGCTCGACGATGTCTTCGCGGCCTACGAACGGCGCGAGGAGGACGTCGGCGGTCACGAGATCATGCGTGAGGTGGAGCGCCGCGTCATCCTGTCGGTCGTCGATCGCAAGTGGCGCGAGCACCTCTACGAGATGGACGCCCTGCGGGACGGCATCGGGCTCCGGGCCGTCGGGCAGCGCGATCCCCTGACCGAGTACCAGCGCGAGGCCTACGAGTCCTTCGTCATCATGATGGAAGGGGTCAAGGAGGAGGCCGTCACCTACTTCTTCAAGCTGCCCGTCAACCGGGGGGACTCGGACTCGGGCGACAGCGAGGACGCCGGATCAGCCCAGCGCCGCGGCGGCGTCAGTCTCGATGCCGACAGTGCGGCACAGACGGCGCGAGACAGCGGCCGGACCGGCGAGGACGGCCCACAGGGCAACGGCGCCCCCGACGTCGGCATCGATGCACCGAAGGAGCCCAGCCGACTCAGCTACTCGTCGGCGTCCAGCGGCGGATCGACCAGCTACTCCGTGGCCAACGCGGCCGAGGGGGGCGGCGACGTGGAGCAACGCGACGACGGCACCACCGTCCGCCAGATCGCCGCGGGTGGCACCTACACCAAGTCCGACGACGAGTTCGCCAACGTCGGCCGCAACGACCCCTGCCCCTGCGGGAGTGGCAAGAAGTTCAAGAAGTGTCACGGACGCTGACGCGTCCGTGAGCGCCGTGCGTGCTCACCGCCTGTGGCGGCTCCGCGCCACCGGCGACAAGTGTCACGGACGCTGACGCGTCCGTGAGCGCCGTGCGTGCTCACCGCCTGTGGCGGCTCCGCGCCACCGGCGACAAGTGTCACGGACGCTGACGCGTCCGTGAGCGCCGTGCGTGCTCA